>NZ_CP019445.1:619599-929399 GCF_001975225.1 Kosakonia cowanii JCM 10956 = DSM 18146
ACGCTCAGGGCGGCGCATTTGCACAAACCAAGACCCAGGAAAAGATTAAAGTTGAGACGCTCCTGAAAGAAAAAGAGCGGCTCGAAAGAGCATTGCGTCAGGAGTGCGATGGATCATTACCCTATGCCCTGGCTCCCAATATTTTAGGGCAACTACTTAAAAGAATTGCTGAAGAAGCAGAGATCAAACAAGCTAAAAGTTTTGAGAAGGAGCTGGAGAAGTTCCTGGCACAACTCAAAAATGATATTGCGTTCCGCACTAGTAGCGGGAGTAGTACACAAATTATCGCGACCGAAGCGATCGCTGATAATTTGAAAGATTACATGGCGGCAAAGCCGAAGGGTGATTTGCTCTTTGATGTTTCTGAAAGAGAAGCAGGCATGCTGCAGCAATCAATTGAGCAAGATAGCCAAAAAGCGTGGCAGCGTTTCGACTCGTATCGTCTTCAGTTAACTGACATTGAGCAACAACTAGAGCAAGCAGCCGCCAATATTGCGCGCGCACCGGAAGACGACCAGTTAATGGATATCTTTGACAAGCTGCGCGAGCTTGATAAAGAGCGTGAGAAAAAACGCCAGGAATATATATCTCTGCTTGATGAAGCCAGAAAAATAAAGCAACAACAGCTAGATTGCGTACGTAAAATCCAGAAAAACCATGATCTTGCGCGTAATCAGCATGGTTCTAACAGCGCATTGAGAAACGCACAAGAAGCTATTAACTTGCTTAGCCGATACAGTGACGTCTTAACACAAGCACGAGTAAAAACGCTGGCAACAAACTTTGAAAATGCCTACAGAAAATTAGCGCGGAAGGAAGATCTGCAATTAAATGCCCATATCAACCCAGATACATTTGATGTCGAATTGGTTGATGAAAATGGCTCAGTCATTAATCGCAAATTACTTTCTGCGGGCGAAAAGCAAATTTATGCCATTGCCATTCTTGAGGCGTTAGCAAAAACATCTGGGCGTGACTTGCCTGTGATTATTGATACGCCATTAGGCCGTCTTGACTCACAGCATAGGGATAAATTGATCAATCATTATTTCCCTGAAGCCAGCCATCAGGTCGTATTGTTATCAACAGATACCGAAGTGGATGAGCGCTATTTCGTTGACAGGCTGCGGGATGACATTTCGCATGCTTATGAAATTGTGTTTAACGCGCGTACCAAATCCTCTTCACTGAAACCAGGTTATTTCTGGGAATTAACTAAGGAGGCAATCTGATGCTCCCTAATCGCATGCAACTGAGCCGCCAGACAGAAGAGCAGCTCAAAAGATTGAAAGGCTACACTGGCGTCACCCCAAATGTGGCCGCACGTTTAGCTTTTTTTCGCTCAGTTGAGAGCGAATTTCGTTATTCACCAGAAAGAGATACTAAGAAACTAGATGGCTCTTTAGTGCTGGATAAAATAACGTGGTTAGGTGAGACCCTTCAGGCTACGGAATTAGTGCTTAAGATGTTATATCCACATATTGAGCAGAAAGAAGCTATTAAAGCATGGGCTGCCCATGTGGAAGACGGAATCTCAGCACTAAGAAATTATAAATCTATGAAAGAATTCAGCATTGCTTTATAAGTATAAAAAGCCCTCATATGAGGGCTTTTTAATTGATAGTTATGGATATGATAAAGGCCATATACTTGGCGCTTTATTAGCTAGCCGCGTTCCTCTTTCCTCAATAATATCCACTCCCCAATAACCACCAACTTCAGATAGCTTATATATTTCCTTGGTCTCAGGAAATATAGAATCTGAATAGTGATTTATTTTTTCAGAAAATATTTTGTTTTTAATACTCTGATTAATTTGTTTATGTAGTAATGTTAAATTGCCTAGACTATATATATAATCTTTTGCAAAAGTACCATACGGCAAGATGAATTTCGAATCTTTCTCCCAATGAGTACTGTTTTGGGGGAGTACGTGTTCTAAATGAACCTCGTTGTAATTAGGTATACTTTGATTTTTATTATCATAAAGATAACACTTTGAAAGAATATATTTAGCTATTTGATTATCTTGCGCCTTATATTGACGCATTGCCATAATAAAAGCATCATCTCCGACCTTATCATCGTGACTAAAGAAAGGTTCGATCGCATTTGCCACATCAGCTTTCGTTGATAAGCGTTTAATCACCTCGTCAAAAACTTTTTTAGCTCCACCAACTGAATAATCGCAGATTGTAATCCATCTAAAGAGGAACGATAGACTCAGCTTCGCTAACAACGTTACTAAGTCCCTCCTGGAATTATATGAATACATTAGCAACGGTAAACATGTGGTGTATTTCAATGTGTTAATCTCACCACAATATTTCAAAAAATCATCTTTACTAGATAGGTTAATACAAGAAGGAAAGCAAAGATCACTTGAGGCATAATTGGAGAAATCGATCGCAGTATCTTTTAAATCTTTTGAAAACAGTAAAATATCCGTTGCGCTGTCGATATGAGCACCAATATTTTTGTACAATTCTTTTTTAGTGATATTCGTACCTTGTATAGCTTCCCAATATACTCTAAGGAAATCCACAGGAGATAGTCTACTTGACTCCACTGCAGATATCATGGTTTCCCAATTATCAAGAATAGTTTCATTTTTTTCTTCTGAACCACCACCCTTCATGAGTATTTTATTTTTAAGTAAATCTGCAACGCTTAGGTCCATACCTTTTGAATTCAAAGATTCAAATAATAAAAAAGCATCATAGTCATTTTCAACTTCAATGGTTATAAATTTTAACTTTTTCACCACATGAATCAATGTGCTATATATTTCTTGTAACGCATTTTTCCCTGTGAAATCGCCGTTGATTTTCTTATTGAATGTTTTTTTTGTTTTGATAAGTCTACCATCGCTTTTATTAACTTTAAACTTCGACTCATCAACCGGAAAGGTATCCTTACCTTCATCTCTGATAATGGACTCAAAGAGTTCATTATTTTTCTTATTTAATTTGAGGTAATAATTATCAGGTTCACTCGGTTCTCTTAACCGTGCCCTAGCGATCTTGGCAATTTTAGCAGACAATTCCATTGATGAATTATTACGCTCAACATCTTTCAATATATCTGGATTTACAGGGAAAGACTCTCCTAAGCAAGCAAGGACATAAAAAAGAATAGAAAAAGTAGCAAGTCGTTGCTGTCCATCAACTATATCGAATAGATCTGAATCTTTAGCATGTTTTTTTAAGACTATTGTTCCCATGAAATATTCTGATTGCTGCTTGTGGGAAATGACTATATCGTCCCATAAGGTCTCAACCTCATTTACCGACCATGAGTAATCTCGCTGGTAATCAGGTACAATATATTTTGTTTCAAGACCAGTTAATATTTTTTCAAGGCTTTTGCTTTCAGGGGTTATATTCATTTAAACTAACACTCAAATATATTTTACGAAAATAAATTCCTCACTTTGAAACATGAGGGATTAATTAAACTAGCAAAATATGTGGTCATCGTATCAGGAAACATAATTCAATATATTCCAAAATAGACTACCTATATTTCGCTATAATTCTCATCACTTTAAAAAAAACAAAATTCGCAACATCCAGATGAAAATTAAGTCGCTTTCGATAACGCGAATTTGCCTTAAAGTGCTTCAATATCTCTGGCTTCCCATCACCACCACCTCCACATAAAAAAATGATTTCTCCATCATCCGCTCGATCAAGATATCGTTGCAAATCGGATTCAATTTCCTGTTGAACAAAGAGTTGTTCCTTCAGTTTATCGAACTCATCTTTCTTACGCTCGGTGACAGTGGTAACGGAAAAGGAAGATGATTTTGCGAGTACATTCAAGGCGTTACGTAAAGTTATTGCGCCCATAACAACATTGTCCCTGGCAAAAAATGATAACCATTTTATATAAATGTGAGCTTTAACTCCACCCAACATTGTATATTTGAAGTGACATATCACGCATATTTATATCTTACTGTCAGCTTTGGCTCATAAGTGCCTACTATTTTAAGGGGGGAGCGCATCCTTCTTGGATATATACTATTTCGCCAGATGACTATCACACGTTAGATATGTCTTAGAATCCAATATCGATTCGATTTTTATTTACGTTGCAGCGCCGTATCTGAACTAAAGCGAAATCATGCTTACAAGTAATAAAATCGGCGGTATGAAGAGCAAGAAGTTTGAAGGAACAGTAAGAAAATGCAGATTTCAGAAACAAAAAAACCGCTTCAATGCGGCTTTTTTACATCTTTTGGTGCCGAAGGCCGGACTCGAACCGGCACGTATTTCTACGGTTGATTTTGAATCAACTGCGTCTACCGATTTCGCCACTCCGGCACGGAAGGGGATGCGGAAACGTGTTGGATTATACCTGCCATCGAGGGCTATGCAAGTCACTATCCTGCAGCCCTCTGCTAAGTGATGAAAAAAACAGCGTAATAGTAAACTGCTGCGCCTGCCTCGTTAACCCGGCGGCATATCTTTTATATGCGACCATCACGAAAAATCGGCCTCTTCAGGCTAACCCGCCTGCAAAAAAAGCGCCCGCTCCGCTTCGCGCCGCCGTGTCAGGCCTGGCAGCACTCTGCCGCCCGCTTTGTTCCATCGCAGAAACTGGTCGGCGGCCTGCGTATATTCGCCCTGATTTAACAGCTTGAGCAGCGTTGAGCTCTGCAAGTTCCCGGCACCGAGATTGAAGGTAAACGACACCAGCGCGTCGAACTGATCCTGGTCGAGATCGACCGTCACCAGCCGGTGCACGCCGCGCTCGCTCGTCTGCAAATCCTTGCGCAGCAGCGCGTCAGCCTCCGCTTCGGTAATCGGGCGGGGAAAGTTCTCGTTCGGCAGGATCAGGTGCCCGTAACCAATGGTCCACTTGCCGACGGCATCGCGATACTTCTCCAGCCTTAGCCCTTCAAAGGATTTGATTAATGCGACGCCAGCATCGCCGGTGTGTTGCGGTTGATTCGCCATCATCGTTGCTCCTGTAGAGAGAGAATGGCGCTGAGCGTTGACTGCGCGTTGCGCCCTTATTTGAGGATGGTTCGGACACATCGTGTTGCAAAGTCGCCACGGCTTAATAAGAGGATGGAAAATCCTAAAAAACGCGGCTTTCAGAGCAATCGCTTAACGAAACGGGCGGTATGCACAGCCGCAGGCTGCCAGAGCGGCGGCAGATGCCCTACACTTCAAGCGTCTCCCTCAACATAAAGGAATCCGTGATGAGCATCATCAAAAACTACGCCGCGCCACAGGCTGGCGCCGAGCTTGAGCTTCAGGAATACGATGCAGGCCCGCTGGCGGCTGAAGATGTTGAAGTCGCCGTGGATTATTGCGGGATCTGCCACTCTGACCTGTCGATGATCGACAACGAATGGGGCTTCTCCCAGTATCCGCTGGTTGCCGGGCATGAAGTGATTGGCCACGTGGTGGCACTGGGTGACGCCGCGCAGAACAAAGGGCTGAAAGTGGGCCAGCGCGTTGGTATCGGCTGGACAGCGCACAGCTGCGGCCACTGCGACGCCTGTATCGACGGTAACCAGATCAACTGCCTGGAAGGCGCGGTGCCGACCATTCTGAACCGCGGCGGCTTCGCTGATAAAATCCGCGCTGGCTGGCAGTGGGTGATTCCCCTGCCTGACAGCATTGATATTGAAACCGCCGGTCCGCTGCTGTGTGGCGGCATCACCGTCTTTAAACCGCTACTGATGCACAACGTCACCGCTACCAGCCGCGTTGGTGTGATCGGTATTGGTGGTCTGGGCCATATCGCCATCAAGCTGCTGCGCGCGATGGGCTGCGAAGTGACGGCGTTTAGCTCGAACCCGGCAAAAGAGGCGGAAGTGCGTCTGATGGGCGCGGATTATGTGGTCAACAGCCGCGATCCGGAAGCGCTGAAAGCGCGCGCGGGTCAGTACGATCTCATCATCAACACCGTTAACGTCGATCTTGACTGGCTGCCCTTCTTCGAAGCGCTGGCGCACGGCGGGCATTTCCACACCGTTGGTGCCGTGATGAAGCCGCTGGAAGTACCGGCCTTTACGCTGATTGGCGGCGATCGCAGCGTCTCCGGCTCCGCAACCGGTACGCCGTACGAGTTGCGTAAGCTGATGAAGTTTGCCGGTCGTGCGAAGGTTGCGCCGACCATCGAGATGTTCCCGATGTCGCAGATCAACGAAGCGTTGCAGCATGTGCGCGACGGTAAAGCGCGTTACCGCGTGGTGTTGAAAGCGGATTTTTAAGCCGTTTAGCCCGGTGAGCGTCAATGCCGCCGGGCAGGTTTAACGCCGGACGGCACGTTGTTGAGCGTGCGGGTTAAATGCCGGATGGCGCGTAAACGCTTATCCGGCCTACGCGGTTTCAGCCAGCCGCATAATCACATGCCGTTTGAGCAGGGCGCACAATCACGTAGGCCGGATAAGGCGAAGCCGCCATCCGGCAACTGTGCCCGGTGAACCACCGGGCACCTCTTCCTATTTCCCTATCGCGGCAAACACTTCGGCAATCGCTACTGCGCCGGGATCGGTCACGCCCTCAAGGTTCTCACTGTTGACGTAAGATGAACGCCCCGCGCCCGCTTTCTGCATGGTGGCGGTGCTCTCTGCCCCTTTCTGCGCGGCATCGATGGCAGCGGCTAATCCGCGATCGCGCAGGGCTTCCAGCGCCGGTTGTAGCGCATCGATCAGCGTGCGGTCGCCGAGATCCGCCCCGCCATAGTGTTTCATCTGCTTTAACCCCAGCAGCAGCGCGTCGGGCAACGGCGTGGCGTTATGCACCGCCTGGCCTGCGGCGGTAAAGAAGATCGACATCAGCACGCCGCTGGAGCCACCCATCACCGTCGCCAGCCGCTCGCCAATCAGTTGCAGCAGCTGCGCGGTGTTGTTCAGCGGCAGCGCGTTCTGCTCCAGCAGGCGCTTGATCTCGCGCGCACCTTCGGCAAAGGTCGAGCCGGTATCACCATCGCCCACTTTCGCATCCAGCGCGTTGAGGCGGTTTTCCAGGTCGATGAGCGTCTGCGCAGCAGTGCCGACCAGCGCTTTTACCTGCGGGTTATCGGAAGGCTCAATCTCCAGCCCGGTGTAAACGGCTTTGTGCGGCTGGGTTTTCATCGGCGCGAAGGCGACCGGTTTCTGCCAGCCAACGGTCTGCACCTCGGCGCAGAGCGCCTGCTCAAACTCATCCGTTAAGCGCAGCAGCGAAAGGGAGAAGCCTTTCATATCGAGCGAACTGACCAGCGGCGCGGGGCCAATCAGGTAGGCCAGTTGATCTTTCAGCGCCGAATGGGCCAGCTCTTTGGTCAGCAGCGCCATCTCCAGCGCGGAGACGCCGCCGAGGTTGTTAATCAGCACCGCCACACGATCGTTACCCACCGCCGCGCGCAGCGGTTCGACCAGCGTATCGATCAGCGATTTGCTGTTATGGGTCTCAAGGGTACTCGCGCCCGGCTCTCCGTGAATGCCGAGGCCAAGCTCAACGTGGCCCTGCTGAATGCGCCCCTCTTCGCTGTCGCTGCCCGGCAGGTTGCAGCTCTCCATCGCCAGACCGAGGCTGTAGACGTTGTCGCAGGCCTGCTGAGCGAGGTCGCGCACTTCGCTCAGGGATTTGCCCTGCTCTGCGGCGTAACCGGCAATTTTGTGCACCAGCGCCGTGCCGGCGATGCCGCGCGGCTGTTTGTTATCAGGCAGCGCGATGTCGTCGGCGACAATCACCATCTCCACTTTCAGGCCGTAGCGCTTGGCTTTTTCCGCCGCGAGGCCGAAGTTGAGCCGGTCACCGGTGTAGTTTTTGACAATCAGCAGGCAGCCGCGATCGCCGGTCACTGCCACAATGGCGTTCAGCACCGCGTCTACGCTCGGTGAAGCAAAGAGATCGCCGCAGACGGCGGCGGTGAGCATGCCTTTGCCGACAAACCCGGCGTGGGCCGGTTCATGGCCGGAGCCGCCGCCGGAGATAACCGCTACGCGGCTTTTATCCCAGTCGGCGCGGGCGACGATGCGGATCGCCGGATCGCTCTCAAGGCGTACAAGGTTGCCATGCGGGGCGGAGATCACCAGCCCTTCGATGGCGTCGTTGACCAGCTGTTTGCGGTCGTTGAAAAAGAATCTGGACATAATCTTCCGGGAGTGTAGTGAAACATCCCTCAAGCATAGCCCGCACCGGGCGCAGCGGGGCAAAGACCAGATTTTACTGAAAGGTATCAGGGCGTGGTGCGGCCAAAACCGGCGTGGTAACCGTGGGTATTACGCAACTTGTCGAGGCGGTTGCCCTGCCAGAAGGTCATAGCAATCGCCAGCACCAGCAGGCCGCCGTGCAGGTACATCGCAAGGTGCGTATCAAGGAGGAAAAACCCGGCAATCACCGGTAGCAGTGCGCTCATCCAGAGCTGATCGAGCAGAGTCTCCGCCGCGTTAAAGCGTGCCAGCACACGATCCGCCTGCGCCTCTTCGGGCGAGCCGCGGCGCACCGTACCAACGGCTTGCGCCAGCGCACCAGCACGGCGGATAAGCCACTGCACCAGCAGCAGCGCCAGCACCACCACGGCGGCTTCAAAAGCCAGCAGCGCACTGTCGCCCGCAGAAGAGGTCAGCCACTGCCCGCTCAATACGGCCATGGTGAAAAGGGCGTTGAGGATGCCGAACAGCAGTGCGGTAGAGAAACGGAGCGCAAAGCGCCTGGCGAGGGAAAACATCGTGTGCTCCTTGCAAAAAAGAAGAGAGGCCGCAGCCTCTCTTGGGGATTTACTGACTCTTGCGTGACATTAGCCACAGGCTCAGCAGGAAGAAGGATGCGCTTGGCAGCAGCGCCCCGACCACCGGCGGAATGCCGTAGACCAGCGTCAGCGGGCCGAAAATCTGATCCAGCACGTAGAAGACAAAGCCGAAGCTGATGCCGGTGATAACGCGCACGCCCATCGCCACGCTACGCAGCGGGCCAAAGATAAACGACAGCGCCATCAGCATCATCACCGCCACGGAGAGCGGCTGGAAGATCTTGCTCCACATATTGAGCTGGTAACGCCCGGCGTCCTGGCCGCTCGATTTCAGGTACTTCACGTAGTTGTGCAGACCGCTGATGGAGAGTGCATCGGGATCGAGCGCCACCACGCCGAGCTTGTCCGGCGTCAGGTTGGTTTTCCAGGTCCCGCTCACGGTCTGCGAGCCGGTCACCTGTTTCGGGTCGGTCAGGTTAGACTCGTCGACCTGCGACAGATTCCAGATTTTGTGCTCGGCGTCGAACTTCGCCGACGCCGCATAGCGCACCGACTGCAAACGGCGCTCTTTGTTGAACGCATAGATACTGACGCCACCCAGCTCGGTGTCGCTCTTCACGCGTTCAATGTAAACAAAGTTACTGCCATCTTTCGCCCACAGGCCAGACTGGGTCGAAAGCAGCGAGCCGCCGTACATCGACTGCGCACGCTGGTTACGCGCCATCTGCTCACCCTGCGGCGCAACCCACTCGCCAATCGCCATGGTCAGCAGCACCAGCGGGATCGCGGTTTTCATCACCGCCAGCGCAACCTGCATACGGGTGAAGCCAGAGGCCTGCATTACCACCAGCTCGCTGCGCTGCGCCAGCATGCCGAGGCCGAGCAGTGCGCCAAGCAGCGCCGCCATCGGGAAGAAGATCTGGATATCTTTCGGCATGCTAAGCAGGGTATAGAGACCCGCGCCGAGGGCATCGTAGCTCCCCTGCCCGGCCTTTTTCAGCTGGTCGACAAACTTGATGATGCCCGAGAGCGACACCAGCATGAACAGCGTCATCATGATGGTGGTAAAAATGGTTTTACCGATATAGCGGTCGAGAACGCCAAAAGCCTGCATTATACCGCTCCTCTACGGGTAAAACGGGCACGAACCCGGCGCATCGGCACCGTATCCCACAGGTTCAGCACCACGGCCAGCGCCAGATAGAGCAGGTTAACCGCCCACATCCAGATCATCGGGTCGAGCTTCCCTTTCGCGCCATTGGAACGCAGGGTGGTCTGCAACAGGAAGAAGATGAGATAGAGCAGCATTGCCGGCAGCATCGAGAGCACGCGGCCCTGACGCGGGTTGACCACGCTCAGCGGAACCACCATCAGCGCCATCATCACCACGGCGAAAATCAGCGTTAAACGCCAGTGCAGCTCGGCGCTTGCGCGCGGGTTGTCAGTATTGAACAGCGTACGCATGTTCATCTGCTCGGTATCCGTCGGGTCAAGCGCCACGGCTTGATGACCAATAACGGCCTGGTAGTTCTGGAAATCGGTAATGCGGAAGTCGCGCAGCATCGCAGTGCCTTCAAAGCGCGTACCGCTGTTGAGGGTCACTACCTGCGAACCATCTTTATGCTGGGAGAGCTGCCCGGAGTCCGCCAGCACCACAGAAGGACGGGCGTTGCCTTTTGGACGCAGCTGGGCAAGGAAGACGTTGGTGAAGTTCTTACCGTCCACGCCTTCGATAAAGAGCACCGAGTTGCCATCCGTCGCCTGCTGGAACTGGCCCTGCGCCAGCGCAGCCATGCCGGGGTTGGCTTTGGCATCAGCCAAAACCTGATCCTGATGGCGCGAAGACCACGGCCCGGCCCACATCACGTTGACCGCCGCCACGACACCGGTAAACAGCGCCAGCACCAGTGCCGCTTTCACCAGCACCGCCCGGCTCAGGCCGCAGGCGTGCATCACCGTAATTTCACTTTCTGTATAAAGTTTACCCAGCGTCATCAACAGACCCAGGAAGAGGCTCAGCGGCAGGATAAGCTGCGCCATCTCTGGCACGCCAAGCCCGAGCAGAGAGAGAACGAGGTTCGTGGGGATTTCGCCGTCAGCGGCTGCGCCTAAAATCCTGACCAATTTCTGACAAAAGAAAATCAGAAGCAGGATGAATAGGATTGCAAGCTGGCTTTTCAGCGTCTCCCGCACCAGATATCTTGTGATTATCACTTTAATTACGCCCGTAAAAACCAGTCTTTTTCCTGGAAAATCGCTTGTTTCATGGCTTAAACGTCATTTATTCTCTTGAGTCGTCGAAATGATCGCTAAGATTAATATACTCAGCGGATACGTGCGTGAGACCCGATTCTGACGTGCCGAAACCGCAGTAACGTTAAGATTAACACGAAGTCACCGCAACAGCGGACCTGAGTTACGAAAGCTTGCAATTCTATCCGTAGCCGCCGCCGTTGTCTTTAAGATTCAGGAGCGTAGTGCATGGAGTTCAGTGTAAAAAGCGGTAGCCCGGAGAAACAGCGGAGTGCCTGCATCGTTGTTGGCGTCTTTGAACCGCGCCGGCTCTCTCCGATTGCCGAGCAGCTGGATAAAATCAGCGACGGTTATATCAGTGCGCTGCTGCGTCGCGGCGAACTGGAAGGCAAGCCGGGTCAAACCCTGCTGCTGCACCATGTGCCAAATGTGCTTTCCGAACGTATTTTGCTGATTGGTTGCGGAAAAGAGCGTGAATTGGATGAGCGTCAGTACAAGCAGGTCATTCAGAAAACGATAAATACGCTGAATGATACCGGCTCGATGGAAGCGGTCTGCTTCCTGACCGAACTGCACGTTAAAGGGCGCAACACCTACTGGAAAGTGCGCCAGGCCGTTGAGACGGCGAAAGAGACGCTCTACAGCTTCGATCAGCTGAAGACCACCAAAAGCGAGCCGCGTCGCCCGCTGCGTAAAATGGTCTTCAACGTGCCGACCCGTCGCGAGCTGACCAGCGGCGAGCGCGCGATCCAGCATGGTCTGGCGATCTCCGCCGGTATCAAAGCGGCGAAAGATCTTGGCAATATGCCGCCAAATATCTGTAACCCGGCCTATCTCGCCTCCCACGCGCGCCAGCTGGCGGACTCCTACAGCAAAAACGTCACCACCCGCGTGATTGGCGAACAGCAGATGCGCGAGCTGGGCATGTGCTCCTATCTCGCCGTCGGCCAGGGTTCGCAGAACGAATCACTGATGTCGGTGATTGAGTACAAAGGCAACCCGTCTGAAGACGCGCGCCCGATTGTGCTGGTCGGCAAAGGGCTGACCTTTGACTCCGGCGGTATCTCGCTCAAGCCTGGCGAAGGCATGGATGAGATGAAGTACGACATGTGCGGCGCGGCGGCAGTGTATGGCGTGATGCGCATGGTTGCTGAACTGCAACTGCCGATCAACGTCACCGGCGTGCTAGCGGGCTGTGAAAACATGCCTGGCGGACGCGCGTACCGCCCGGGCGACGTGCTCACCACCATGTCCGGTCAGACGGTTGAAGTGCTGAACACCGACGCTGAAGGCCGCCTGGTGCTGTGCGATGTGCTGACTTACGTTGAGCGTTTCGAGCCGGAAGCGGTGATCGACGTGGCGACGTTAACCGGTGCCTGCGTGATTGCGCTGGGCCACCACATTACCGGCCTGCTGTCGAACCACAATCCGCTGGCCCATGAGCTGATTGGTGCCTCCGAGCAGGCGGGCGATCGCGCATGGCGTCTGCCGATGAGCGATGAGTATCAGGAGCAGTTAGAGTCCAATTTTGCGGATATGGCGAATATCGGTGGCCGTCCTGGTGGTGCAATCACCGCAGGCTGCTTCCTCGCGCGCTTTACCCGCAAGTACAATTGGGCGCACCTGGATATCGCCGGCACCGCGTGGCGTTCCGGTAAAGCGAAAGGCGCCACCGGGCGTCCGGTCGCCATGCTGTCGCAGTTCCTGCTCAATCGCGCCGGGTTTAACGGCGAAGAGTAACATGTGACTTTGTGCGCCGGATGGCGGCTGCGCCTTATCCGGCCTACAAAACAGCGTAGGCCCGGTAAGCGTAGCGCCACCGGGCTTTGCATTTAAAACCTCAACCAAAAGCCCCATATATGAAAAATGCGACGTTCTATCTTCTCGACAATGACAGCACTGCGGATGGCTTAAGCGCCGTCGAACAGCTGGTGTGTGAGATTGCCGCAGAACGTTGGCGTCATGGCAAACGCGTGCTGATCGCCTGCGTCGATGAGCAGCAGGCCATTCGTCTTGATGAAGCGCTGTGGGCGCGACCGGCGGAGAGTTTTGTGCCGCACAACCTGGCCGGTGAAGGCCCGCGCGGCGGTGCGCCAGTCGAGATTGCCTGGCCGGCGAAACGTAACAGCAGCCCGCGCGACATCTTGATCAGCCTGCGCGCGGAATTTGCAGATTTTGCCACCGCTTTCACAGAAGTGATAGACTTCGTCCCTCACGAAGACTCTCTGAAACAACTGGCTCGCGAACGCTATAAAGCCTACCGCGTGGCCGGTTTTAACCTGAACACGGCAACCTGGAAATAATGGAAAAGACATACAACCCCAAAGATATCGAACAGCCGCTGTACGAGCAGTGGGAAAAGCAGGGCTATTTCAAACCGAACGGTGATGAAAGCCAGGAAAGCTTCTGCATCATGATCCCGCCGCCGAACGTCACCGGCAGTTTGCATATGGGCCACGCCTTCCAGCAGACCATCATGGACACCATGATCCGCTACCAGCGCATGCAGGGGAAAAACACCCTCTGGCAGGCCGGTACTGACCACGCGGGTATCGCCACCCAGATGGTGGTGGAGCGTAAGATTGCCGCTGAAGAGGGTAAAACCCGCCACGATTACGGCCGCGACGCCTTTATCGACAAAATCTGGCAGTGGAAAGCGGAATCCGGCGGCACCATCACCCGCCAGATGCGCCGTCTCGGCAACTCCGTAGACTGGGAGCGCGAGCGCTTCACCATGGATGAAGGCCTCTCCAATGCCGTGAAAGAGGTGTTCGTCCGTCTCTATAAAGAGGATCTGATTTACCGTGGCAAACGCCTGGTAAACTGGGACCCGAAACTGCGCACCGCGATCTCCGATCTGGAAGTGGAAAACCGCGAGTCTAAAGGCTCGATGTGGCACATCCGCTACCCGCTGGCTGACGGCGCAAAAACCGCCGACGGTAAAGATTACCTGGTGGTTGCTACTACCCGTCCGGAAACCCTGCTCGGCGATACCGGTGTCGCGGTAAACCCGGAAGATCCGCGCTACAAAGATCTGATTGGCAAATTCGTGCTGCTGCCGCTGGTTAACCGCCGCATTCCGATTGTTGGTGACGAACACGCCGATATGGAAAAAGGCACCGGCTGCGTGAAGATCACCCCGGCGCACGACTTTAACGACTACGAAGTGGGCCGTCGTCACGCCCTGCCGATGATCAACATTCTGACCTTCGACGGTGATATCCGTGAAAGCGCAGAAGTGTATGACACCAAAGGCAATGAATCCGACGTCTACGCCAGCGACATCCCGGCGGAGTTCCAGAAACTGGAGCGCTTTGCCGCGCGTAAAGCGATCGTTGCTGCCGTTGACGCCCTTGGCCTGCTGGAAGAGATCAAACCGCACGACCTGACCGTTCCGTATGGCGATCGCGGCGGCGTGGTGATCGAACCGATGCTCACCGATCAGTGGTACGTGCGCGCCGATGTGCTGGCGAAACCGGCCGTTGAAGCGGTCGAGAACGGCGATATCCAGTTCGTGCCGAAGCAGTATGAAAACATGTACTTCTCCTGGATGCGCGACATTCAGGACTGGTGTATCTCCCGCCAGCTGTGGTGGGGCCACCGCATTCCGGCGTGGTACGACAACGACGGCAACGTCTACGTTGGCCGCAGCGAAGAGGAAGTGCGCCAGGAGAACAACCTCTCTGCGGATGTCGCGCTGCGCCAGGACGACGACGTGCTCGACACCTGGTTCTCTTCCGCGCTGTGGACCTTCTCTACCCTCGGCTGGCCGGAAAACACCGACGCGCTGCGTCAGTTCCACCCGACCAGCGTGATGGTGAGCGGCTTCGACATCATCTTCTTCTGGATCGCGCGCATGATCATGATGACCATGCACTTCATCAAAGATGAGAACGGCAAACCGCAGGTGCCGTTCAAGACCGTCTATATGACCGGTCTTATCCGCGATGACGAAGGGCAAAAGATGTCGAAATCGAAAGGCAACGTTATCGATCCGCTGGATATGGTTGACGGTATTTCGCTGCCGGATCTGCTGGAAAAACGCACCGGGAACATGATGCAGCCGCAGCTGGCGGAAAAAATTCGCAAACGCACCGAGAAGCAGTTCCCGGATGGCATCGAGCCGCACGGCACCGACGCCCTGCGTTTCACCCTCGCGGCACTGGCCTCAACCGGCCGTGATATCAACTGGGATATGAAGCGCCTCGAAGGTTACCGTAACTTCTGTAACAAGCTGTGGAACGCCAGCCGCTTTGTGCTGATGAACACCGAAGAGCAGGATTGCGGCTTCAACGGCGGCGAAATGGTGCTGTCGCTGGCGGATCGCTGGATCCTCGCCGAGTTCAACCAGACCATCAAAGCGTACCGCGATGCGCTGGACAGCTACCGCTTCGATATTGCAGCCGGCATTCTGTATGAGTTCACCTGGAACCAGTTCTGTGACTGGTACCTGGAGCTGACCAAGCCGGTAATGAACGGCGGTTCTGAAGCCGAACTGCGCGGCACGCGCAACACGCTGGTAACGGTGCTGGAAGGTCTGCTGCGCCTGGCGCACCCGATCATTCCGTTTATCACCGAAACCATCTGGCAGCGCGTGAAAGTGCTGAAAGGTATTGATGCCGATACCATCATGCTGCAACCGTTCCCGAGCTTTGACGCCGCCCAGGTGGATGAGCAGGCCGTGGCCGATACCGAGTGGCTGAAGCAGGCGATCGTTGCGGTGCGTAATATCCGCGCCGAAATGAACATCGCGCCGGGTAAACCGCTTGAGCTGCTGCTGCGTAGCGCCAGCCCTGAAGCGCAGCGTCGCGTAAACGACAACCTGAGCTTCCTGAAGACGCTGGCGCGTCTGGAGAGCATCACACTGCTCTCTGCCGACGAGAAAGGGCCGGTTTCCGTCACCAAGATCGTTGATGGCGCTGAGCTGCTGATCCCGATGGCCGGTCTTATCGACAAAGAGGCCGAGCTGGCGCGTCTGGCGAAAGAGGTGGCGAAGGTTGAGCAGGAGATTGGCCGCATCGAAAGCAAGCTGGGTAACGAAGGCTTTGTTGCCCGCGCGCCGGAAGCAGTGATCGCCAAAGAGCGTGAGAAGCTCGACGGCTACGCGCAGACCAAAGCGAAGCTGATTGAGCAGCAGGCGGTTATCGCCGCGCTGTAATGTTCAGCACGAAAAAAAGCCGGGCATCGCGCCCGGCTTTTTTATTGGCTGCGGGATAAGAAGATTCCCCTACCCAACTGCTTTTGTCGGCCGGATGAGGCAACTTCTCTGCCCGACCGCTTTTGTAGGCCGGATAAGGCGTAGCCGCCATCCGGCACTCTCTACCGAACTTAAATCGCCGCCGGATAGAACGACAAACCACGCGCCAGCAGGTTAGCCGGATCTTTCGCCGGCTGCACGCCGTGATCTTCCAGCGTCAGCGCTTCCAGGTTGCCATGCACATGGGTATTTTCCAGCAGGTAGCGGGTCATACGCACTTTCGCCCACGGCCACGCCAGGAACAGCGTCACCAGGCACACCGCCATATTACTGATGGCGATCCACAGCATGCGCCCAACGGTCACCGTGGAAGAGAAGCGAATATCCCCTTCCAGCGCCAGCTGGCTGTAGAGGTAAGCGCGCAGCTTCACGAAAGCAAAGGTAAAGCAGACAATCGCGCCGAGAATATAGATCAGATAGGTCAGCATGATTTTGCCGTACATCGGGCCCATCATCATCGCCATCTGCTCCGGATCGCCCTGCAGCAAATAGGCGGACTGCATCAGTTCAATCATCGCCGGCACAATCAATACCATCACCAGCGCGATAAACGGAATAAACAGCAGCATCGACAGCAGCACAATACCGATGCATTTTTTCATTGAGAAACTGCCGGAGAATTTTAATTTGCCGTACTGCAAATTATTCGCCAGCATGCCATACCACTGCGCGGCAAATACGCCCTGCATCACGCCAATACCCAGCAATACGGCCAGCGATCCCACGATGCTCACCGTAACAATGGCGCTAATTGAGCCGCTGCTTGCCGCCATGGTCGCGAAGATAGAGAAAATAATCCCCACGCCAACCATAATCAGCAACGGGCAGCCCATCATCACCCACCACGCGCGCAGCGGGCTGGCGTAAAAGTTAAAGCGCACGCCGTTAATCTCGGTCATCAGCATCTGATAACGCAGACCCTGCGTAATTAACCATGGGAAGAAGAGAATAAATAAACCCATCATGCAGAGTTGCAGAATAACGTTCCCATGTACCACGTTAATTAAAAAAATCACATACAGCGCCAGCAGGCAGAGCCAGCCAACAAAAATGGAGCTGCCGGTCGCGTGGTAAGAGAAACGCGCCCCCTCCAGATCGGTGTTTTCGTAGAAATAACGACGCGCGCGAATTAACGCCCACGGTAAATAAATCCCCAGCGTTATTAAGGTCAGCAGAATATTAACCAGCCAAACAACGAAATAGCCTTTCCCGCTACCCTGAAAGCGGAAATGGCGCACGGGAGCCGCCACAGAAGCATGAATGTCGGAAGTCATAACAATCCTTATTGTAAAAAAGAGGTGCTAACGGAGTTAACCACAGCAATATTGCTTAAGAATTATCTCCACTGTGCAGTGTAAATACCTTACGGTCAAAAAAATAGCGCCCAATATTCCTGGTCTTGCCAGATGGGCCCTGTAGTGGTATTAACCAGGATCCCCGAAAAAGCAACAGACAGAGTGCGAAAATGAATGTAACCGCGCCGGTAGAGGTCAAAATGCGCCGCATTGCCGCGACAGATAATGCGGCTATCGCCTCGGTGATCCGTCAGGTGTCAGCCGAATATGGCCTGACGGCTGATAAAGGCTACACCGTTGCCGATCCTGAACTGGACGAGCTTTATCAGTTATATAGCCGCGAAGGCTGCGCTTACTGGGTCGTTGAATTGAATGGCGACGTGGTGGGCGGCGGCGGCGTAGCACCGTTGAAGTGCAGCGAGCCGGATATCTGCGAACTGCAAAAGATGTATTTTCTGCCCTGCGCGCGCGGCCAAGGGCTGGCGAAAAAGCTGGCGCTGATGGCGCTCGACCACGCGAAAAAAAGCGGCTTCACGCGCTGCTATTTAGAGACCACCGCCTTTTTAACTGACGCCATCGGTCTGTATGAGCACCTGGGGTTTGCGCATATCGACGGCCCGCTGGGCTGCACCGGGCACGTCGATTGCGAAGTGCGGATGTTAAAAACGCTCTAATCAAGTGCGGGCGCATCGGCCCGCGCCATCACTGCTCTTCCGACGCCAGCACCAGCCGTACAATCGCGGCGGCTTTCTGCGGCGGTAGCGCCAGTACATCACCCCAAAGCTGTTGCAGCATATCGCAGACCAGCTTCTCTTTGCCGATGGCATTTTGCGGCGCATCCAGCAGTTGCAGATCCTGACCATACTTCTGCGCCATCGGCTGTACCACAATCGCGACATCCCGCTGCGCATTGGCCCGCTCTTCGGCTGTCACCGTGTGTTTATTGGGCCCGTAAGAGGCGTTGAGCATGGCGGCTTCAGTGTCGAGGCGGCGTTTTAACATCTCCGGGGAGATAAAGCGCACCGGGTTAATGCCCCCTTTTACCGCCGGGTATTGAAAGCGGAAGCAGGCATCATCGCTCTTGGCCTGAATTTCGGCGGCCTGCTCCATCATCACGCGCATTTCGGCGACCACCAGGTCGTCCGGCGCAAACTGCAAACGCTGCATCTGCACCGCGAGGATTTGCGGCTGAATGGCGTCGATCACCTTCTGCTCATTCGCCCCCTCTTTCATCATCACCATCACCTGGGCGCGCAGTTTCGCCATCAGGGTGGGATCGTGTTCGGCGATAAATTTCCACGCCGGGACCTGCTGCACCGTCGCGTCAAACTTCTCATCCGCGGTCTGGGCTAACTTCTCTCCCTGCAAATATTTAATGTCGATCACGTTCCACAGGGCGATAAATACCACCACCAGCACGATCGCGCTTCCTTTGCTCAGCCACCCTTTTTTACGCAGCAGGCTGGCGACCACGGCGATCGCCATCCCGGCGTAGCCCGCCATCAGGATATGTGTCCAGTTCATTATTTTCCTTTGATCTCAAATCAGGCCGGTACGCCGCTGTGAAAACGGAACTCCGTATCCGGTGAGCTAATCAGCGCCGCTTCCACTTCGCCGAAATGGCGCACGCGCGGCGCAATATCGGTGGCCGAAATCTGCTGCGCCAGCGCGAGGTAATCCTGGTAGTGGCGCGCTTCGGATCGCAGGAGCGACAGGTAAAATTTTTGCAAATCCGCGTCAAGACACGGCGCAAGTGCGGCGAAGCGTTCGCAGGAGCGCGCTTCGATATAGGCACCGCAAATTAATTTATCGACCAGAGTCAGCGGTTCATGAGTGCGAACTTCTTTCAGCATCCCTTTGGCATAACGGCTGGCGGTAATTTTGACATAGGGAATATTGCGGGCGAGCATCGCTTCGCGCACCTGCCAGAAGTGGTGCAGCTCCTCTTTGATCAGCAGCACCATGCTGTCGATCAGCGCCTGGCCCCAGGCATCATCGGTCTGTGGCATCACGCTTTTGCCGATCTGCTTATGCAGGGCGACAAAGTCCGGTTCCGGGCCTTCGCGGAAGGTAAATGCTTCATAGGGCGTCAGCCAGGCCAGCAGCGCTTCTGAGCCGGTTTTATCGGCAACATAGCGGCGCACCAGCAGCATGGCGGTTTGGGCGGCCTTCAGTTCGCAAACCAGATGATCGGTGAGCAGCAGCGGCAGCATCTCGGGCTGACGGGCTTTTTCTATCCAGGCGGTGGGGGTTGGGCAGTGCAGAAAAGCGCGAACCGGGGCGAGTAGTTGCGGGTAATCCATGACATTTCCTTGCTTTGCGGCAGCATGGCGCTGCCGCAACGTTCACTTAGTGACGGACACCGTCATCTTCTTCGTCAACGTAATCTTCGTCGTCTTCGTCGTCGCCCTCTTCGCCGTTCGGGTCTTCGTAGTAGGTGCCCCAACCGTCGTACTCAACGTCGAATTTCTCTGCCAGATTGATCAGCTGCTCAACCTGCGCGTCGATCAGATCGGCATTCAGCGCGCTTTCGCTCAGCACGTCGCAGCAGATGACCACTTCGCCCTCTTCCAGCTCCAGCTCTTCCGGCTCGGTCACTTCGTAGCCGAGTTTGAAGGCTTCAACGGCCGCTTTTTCCAGCGTTTCGAAATCATCTGCCGACAGGTGATGCTCAATGGTGTAGAGCGCATCAGGATCGCTGCCATCTTCCAGCAACTCTTCAATAATCAAACGCGTCTCTTCGCGCTGCTCTTCCAGGTGTTCCGGGTTTGCCATGGGTCGTTCCTCATCAAAGTGGCAGATACTCTTATTGTCACACACCGCCGCCGTTGCCTCCACTCTTCGCCGAAAAGATTTATCCATCAGGGTTGCAAATGAATATTCATCCATATAGATTGAATTTTAATTCAATAAGTGGCGTTCGCCATGCGAGGAAAAAATGTCACCTTTTTACCAGAAACATTTTCTGAAACTGCTCGATTTTACCCCTGCTGAAATCCACGCTCTGCTGCAACTTGCCGCGCAACTCAAATCTGATAAGAAAAAAGGCCAGGAAGTCCAGAAGCTTACCGGCAAAAACATCGCGCTCATCTTCGAAAAAGACTCTACCCGCACACGATGCTCTTTCGAAGTTGCCGCTTACGATCAGGGCGCTCGCGTCACCTACCTCGGCCCAAGCGGTAGTCAAATCGGGCATAAAGAGTCAATTAAAGATACCGCGCGCGTACTGGGCCGGATGTATGACGGCATTCAGTATCGCGGCTACGGCCAGGAGATTGTTGAAACCCTGGCGCGCTTCGCGGGCGTGCCGGTGTGGAACGGCTTAACCGATGAGTTTCACCCCACGCAGCTGCTGGCGGATCTGCTCACCATGCGCGAGCACCTGCCGGGCAAAGCCTTTAACCAGATGACGCTGGTTTATGCAGGCGATGCGCGTAACAACATGGGCAACTCAATGCTGGAAGCCGCCGCGCTGGTGGGCCTCGATCTACGCCTTGTAGCACCGAAAGCCTGCTGGCCGGAGGCGAGCCTGGTGGCAGAGTGCCAGGCGCAGGCGGTGAAAAACGGCGGCAATATTCTGCTGACCGAAGATGTCGCCGTCGGCGTGAAAGATGCGGACTTTATCTACACCGATGTCTGGGTATCGATGGGTGAAGCGAAAGAGAAGTGGGCGGAGCGCATCGCCCTGCTGCGTCCTTACCAGGTCAACAGCAAAATGCTGTCGCTGACCGGCAACCCCCAGGTGAAGTTTCTCCACTGTCTGCCGGCGTTTCATGACGATCAGACCGCGCTTGGCAAGCAGATGGCGCAGGAGTTCGGCCTGCACGGCGGGATGGAAGTGACGGATGAAGTGTTTGAATCGCGGGCAAGCGTGGTGTTTGATCAGGCGGAAAACCGCATGCACACCATTAAAGCGGTGATGGTCGCCACGCTCAGCGAGTAACGCGTTTCCCCTCTCCTCGCAGAGAGGGGGAGCAATCAGGCCACCAGCAGCTTAACCACCACTTTGCGCACCTGCGCGGGCGCGTTCACCGCGCAGAGCGGTTTATGCACTTCGCCAGGATAAAAGACGACAAAATCTCCTGCGCTCAGCACCACGGTTTTCTCCTGCTCGCCCTGCGGCAAAAAGGCGATATCTTTATCCGCCAACCAGTCGGTATCCGGCGCGCCCGCAGGCTGCGTGCTGAAGGTCATCCCCTCTTCGCCTTTTAAAACAATCTGGATATCCAGATAGCGCGCGTGATACTCGGCGCGGCGCTCGGCAAAGGGCTGCGTCATATCTTCCGATACGAGGTAAAAGAGGCGGTTGCCATCAATATCGTGTTTGCCAACCGACGTCGCTGCGGTCACATGCTGCTTGATATGCTCAATCGCCTGGCGCAGCTCTTCCGGCAGCCAGGGTTGTAGGTTGTGAATATTGCCAACGATCATTGTTAAACTCTCGATTAAAACAGCGTTTCATTTCCACCATTTATACGAGGATTCCCCCGCGCCTGCTACCCCTATCTGCCTGAGTTTTGCGTTAACGCATGTTTCAACGCTGGCGCGTAAGCGGCGTTTAAAACGCATTACTATTCATAGAGAACCGTTTGCACTGCGTAAAGTGTGCATCAAACGCTTGATCCGCGAAAACAGCTGCGTATAATCCGGGACAATTTGCCGGGAGGAAGCATGGTCCAGTGTGTTCGAGAGTCTCTCTTACCGCGTCTTAACAAAGGCGCCGGCCTGCCGTTTTTCGCTCCCGTGGCTTACCCCATATCCAGCCCCTCTTTTGAGGGGCTTTTTTTTGCGCCGTCGTCAGGAGATAACCATGGCTAATCCGCTATATCAGAAACATATCATTTCCATAAACGATCTCAGCCGCGAAGAACTTGAACTGGTACTCCATACGGCGGCGAGCCTAAAAGCCAACCCGCAGCCGGAGCTGCTGAAGCATAAAGTGATCGCCAGCTGCTTCTTTGAAGCCTCCACCCGCACACGTCTATCTTTTGAAACCGCGATGCACCGCTTAGGCGCAAGCGTGGTTGGCTTCTCCGACAGCAGCAACACCTCGCTCGGCAAGAAGGGCGAAACGCTGGCGGACACCATTTCGGTAATTAGCACCTATGTCGATGCGATTGTGATGCGCCATCCGCAGGAGGGCGCGGCGCGCCTGGCGACGGAGTTCTCCGGCGGCATTCCAATCCTCAACGCCGGTGACGGTGCGAATCAGCATCCGACGCAGACGCTGCTGGATCTCTTCACCATTCAGGAGACCCAGGGTCGGCTGGAAAATCTCAATATCGCGATGGTGGGCGACCTGAAATATGGCCGTACCGTGCACTCGCTGGCGCAGGCGCTGGCGAAATTCAACGGCAACCGCTTCTACTTTATCGCCCCGGACGCGCTGGCAATGCCGCAGTACATCCTCGATATGCTGGATGAAAAAGGGATCGCCTGGAGCCTGCACGCCAGCATCGACGAGGTGATGGCCGAGGTCGATATTCTCTATATGACGCGCGTACAGAAAGAGCGCCTCGATCCGTCAGAGTATGCCAACGTCAAAGCGCAGTTTGTGCTGCGCGCCGCCGACCTTGAGGGCGCACGCAGCAATATGAAAGTGCTGCACCCGCTGCCGCGCGTCGATGAGATCACCACCGATGTCGATAAAACCCCGCACGCCTGGTACTTCCAGCAGGCCGGGAACGGTATTTACGCCCGCCAGGCGCTGCTGGCGCTGGTTCTGAATCGCGATTTGGCTCTGTAAGAGGGAAACGACAATGACGCATGACAACAAACTTCAGGTCGAAGCCATCAAACGTGGCACCGTGATTGACCATATTCCGGCGCGTATCGGCTTTAAGCTGCTGACGCTGTTCAAGCTGACGGAAACGGATCAGCGCATCACCATCGGCCTGAACCTGCCTTCCGGTGAAATGGGCCGTAAAGATCTGATTAAAATCGAGAATACCTTTCTGACCGACGAGCAGGTGAACCAGCTGGCGCTCTATGCGCCGCAGGCGACGGTGAATCGTATTGATGAGTATGAAGTGGTGGGCAAATCTCGCCCAAGCCTGCCGGAGCGCATCAGCGGCGTGCTCACCTGCCCGAACAGCAACTGCATCAGCCACGCCGAGCCGGTATCGTCGAGTTTTGCGGTGAAAAAGCGCGAAAACGACATCGCGCTGAAGTGCAAATATTGTGAAAAAGAGTTCTCGCACCACGTGGTGCTGGCTAACTAATTGCGGCTGGTAAAGCCGGGTGCCCTCCCTATAATGGATCGGCATCCCTTTTACCGCAGATTACAGGAGTGATTTATGACTAAAGTTATCGCCACGGAAAACGCACCAGCCGCTATTGGTCCTTATGTGCAGGCCGTCGATCTTGGCAATATGATCCTGACTTCCGGTCAGATCCCGGTCGATCCGAAAACCGGCAGCGTGCCGGATGCGATCGATGCCCAAGCGCGCCAGTCGCTGGAGAACGTGAAAGCGATCGTTGAAGCGGCAGGTTTGACCGTGGGTGACATCGTGAAAACCACCGTTTTCGTCAAAGATCTCAACGATTTCGCCACCGTTAACGCCACCTACGAAGCCTTTTTCACCGAGCATAACGCCTCCTTCCCGGCGCGCTCCTGTGTCGAAGTGGCCCGCCTGCCGAAAGATGTGAAAATCGAAATCGAAGCCATCGCCGTTCGTCGTTAATGCCTTCAGCCGCCATCAGCGCTCCTGCCTGATGGCGGCTTCGCCTTATCAGGCCTACAAAACCAGACCACAAACCGCATTCCCGTAGGCCGGATAAGCGCAGCGCCATCCGGCAAACAGCCCGCACATCACCCTCCGACGCAATGCCTGATGGCGGCTTCGCCTTATTAGGCCTACGAAACTGCGCCTTATCAGGCCTACAAAACCAGACCACAAACCGCATTCCCGTAGGCCGGATAAGCGTAGCGCCATCCGGCACTTATCCGCGCTACTGCCAGCCATAGCGGCGGTAAAAGATCCCCTTCACGCACTGGGTCAAAATCATATACCCCGCCAGGATCGCCACCAGCCACGGGAAATACCCGAGCGGCAATGCCTGTAATTGCAGGTAACCCGCCAGCGGTGAGAAGGGCAGCGCAATGCCAACGCAGATGCCCATCAGCGTCATCGCCACCAGCGGCCAGGCGGGGCGGCTCTGAATAAACGGCACACGGCGGGTGCGGATCATATGCACAATCAGCGTTTGCGACAGCACGCCCACCACAAACCAGCCGGACTGGAACAGGGTTTGCGCCTCCACCGTATTGGCCTTAAACACCCACCACATTACGGCGAAGGTAATAATGTCGAAAATGGAGCTGATCGGCCCGAAAAAGACCATAAAACGCCCCAGATCCGCCGGGTTCCAGCGCTGCGGTTTAGCGATCTGCTCCTCGTCGACGTTATCAAACGGGATCGCCACCTGCGACACATCATAAATCAGGTTCTGAATCAGCAAGTGCAGCGGCAGCATCGGCAAGAAGGGCAGAAACGCACTGGCCACCAGCACGCTAAAGACGTTCCCGAAGTTCGAGCTGGCGGTGATTTTGATGTACTTGAGCATATTGGCAAAGGTGCGACGCCCTTCGATTACCCCCTGCTCCAGCACCATCAGGCTCTTCTCCAGCAGGATGATATCCGCCGCTTCACGGGCGATATCGACCGCGCCATCCACCGAGATACCAATATCCGCCGCCCGCAGCGCAGGCGCATCGTTAATGCCGTCGCCCATAAAGCCCACCACGTGCCCTTCGCGCTTCAGCAGGCGCACAATGCGCTCTTTGTGCATCGGCGTCAGGCGGGCAAACAGCGTCACATGCTGCGCCACGTGCGCCAGCTCGTTGTCGCTCATGCGTTCGATTTCGCTACCAATCAGCACATCACCCACCGCTAAGCCCACTTCGTGACACACTTTGCCAGCAACCAGTTCGCTGTCGCCGGTAAGGATTTTGACGGTGATGCCACTGGCTTTCAGCGCCTTTAACGCCGGGGCGGTGCTCTCTTTCGGCGGATCGAGAAACGCGATATAGCCTTCGAGGATCAGATCCGACTCATCAATCCGCTGATAGTCACCGCTACGCGCGGGCAGATACTTGGTCGCCACCGCCACGACGCGCAATCCCTGGCGGTTAAGGGTGCTGGTGACGCGCTCAATGCGCCGTAGCATGCTGTTATCCAGCGGCACAATCTCGCCGTTGTAGCGCACATGGCCGCAGACGCTGAGCATCTCGCTGAGCGCGCCTTTGCAAATCAGCTGATGGGCATCCGCATCCTGCGCCACCACCACCGACATGCGGCGGCGCTCGAAATCAAAGGGGATCTCATCCACTTTGCGCCACTGTGTGGCAAGCGTCTGCGCCATCTCCGCCTCGACGCTCTCCAGCACTGCGGTATCGAGCAGGTTTTTCAGCCCGGTCTGGTAGTGGCTGTTGAGCCACGCGCAGTGCAGCACGCGCTCGCTCACTCTGCCGCTGATATCGGTGTGGTTCTCCAGCACGATTTTGTCCTGCGTCAGCGTGCCGGTTTTATCGGTGCAGAGAATATCCATCGCGCCAAAGTTCTGAATGGCGTCGAGGTGTTTCACAATCACTTTCTGTTTTGACAATTTCACCGCGCCGCGCGCCAGCGTCGAGGTGACAATCATCGGCAGCATCTCCGGCGTCAGCCCAACGGCGACAGAGAGGGCAAACAGCGCCGCTTCCCACCAGTCGCCTTTGGTAAAACCGTTAATCAGCAAGACGATGGGCGTCATCACCAGCATAAAGCGGATCAGCAGCAGGCTGACGCGGCCGATCCCCTTCTGGAAGGCGTTGGGTTCGCTCTCCTGCTCGCCGACCCGGCTGGCAAGCTGGCCAAACCAGGTCTGGCCGCCGGTAGCAATTACCAATGCCTGCGCGGTGCCGCTGACCACGTTGGTGCCCATAAAGCAGAGGGTGTCGCACTCCAGCGGGTTGCTCTGCGCTACCTGACGGGTGATGGCGCTCTTCTCAACCGGCAGCGATTCGCCGGTCAGCGACGCCTGGGCGACAAAGAGATCCCGCGCCTGCACGATGCGCAGATCCGCCGGGATCATATCCCCGGCGGAGAGCTTGACGATATCGCCCGGCACCAGCTGATCGATCGGCAGCTCGCACCAGTCGCTCTCGCCACTATCACCCATCACGCGCCGCACCGTCGCGGTGTTGGTGACCATCGCTTTTAACGCATCTGCCGCTTTGGTCGAGCGCGCTTCCTGCAACCAGTTCAGCAAGGTGGAGATCGCCACCATCAGCGCGATCACCCCTGCGCCAAAGAGATCTTCCGAAGCATAAGAGATGATGCCGAGCACGGTGAGCAGCAGGTTGAACGGGTTGCGGTAGCAGAGCCAGAGATGCACCCACCACGGCGACGGTTTCTGCGCCGGAATCAGGTTTTCTCCGTGGATCTCCCGCGCCAGCCGCACCTCCTGCGCGTTTAACCCCTCCGGGTGGCTGTTAAAGGTTTCCCACAGCTGCGGCTGCTCCATCAGCGCCGTTTGCAGGCAGCGTTCACTCATTGAGGGCGGGATCTCGCCCTGGGTGGCGCTACGCACGCCGGGGAGCGGATCGCGCGCCACCAGGCGGCGCGGTAAGTGGCGATTCAGGCGAGCAAAAAGCTGCCGGGTAAATGTTTTCAGCATAGCGATGTCCTTGCCCCCGCCTCACGCGGGTGCGTTAACTACGGGCGCGACAATGCCGCACCAGCAGGTGTTAATAACTCGGGCAGGGACGAGATGACGTCGCTGCCTTACGCATCCGGTAAGGCAGCAAATGCGGGCTTACCGGAAGGGTCTTCTCCATCGGGGATGAGGGGTGGGATCGGGATCCATAGCGCCTCCGGTAAGGGTTAAAAGGGAATGATTACGCAGCGGTATCATATACCCCGAAATGTAAACCGAACGTATACGACCCCCACTCGCGCCGCGCAGGGATAAACCAGACTTTACTCATTGTTGTTATTTGCTCTGAAGTGCAACACTTTCTGACTCTGCCAACCCCCATCGCCAGTATCAGGAGTGCTGCATGCCAAACCGGCTGACCATTAATGACATCGCGCGTTTAAGCGGCGTGGGAAAATCGACCGTCTCGCGCGTGCTGAACAATGAAAATGGCGTCAGCCAGCAGACGCGCGAACGGGTGGCGGCGGTGGTCAATCAGCATGGCTTCTCCCCTTCCCGCTCCGCACGCGCCATGCGCGGGCAGAGTGACAAAGTGGTGGCGATTATCGTGACGCGGCTCGACTCCCGCGCCGAAAACCTGGCAGTACAAACCATGCTCCCGGCCTTTTATGAGCAGGGCTACGACCCGATCATGATGGAGAGCCGCTTTCAGCCGGAGCTGGTGGCGGAGCATTTGCAGATGTTGAGCCAGCGTAATATCGACGGCGTGGTGCTGTTTGGCTTTACCGGCATTACCCCCTGCCTGCTTGCCGCCTGGCGCGACTCGCTGGTGGTGATGGCGCGCGACGTCAGCGGCTTTTCCTCCGTCAGCTATGACGATGAGGGTGCCATTGAACTGCTGATGGCGAAGCTCTATGCCGAAGGCCACCGGCAGATCGGTTTTATTGGCGTCCCGCACAGCGATGTCACCACCGGAAAGCGTCGCCACCAGGCTTATGAGACCTTTTGCCGCCAGCACGATTTGACGCCGCGCGCGGTGCTGCCCGGCCTGGGTATGCAGCCGGGTTACGATCATGTCGCGCAGGTGCTGACACCCGAGACCACGGCGCTGCTCTGCGCCAGCGACAGCCTGGCCCTGGGTGCCAGCAAATATCTGCAGGAGCGGCGCATCGCGCTTCAGCTTGCCAGCGTCGGCAACACGTCCCTTATCAATTTTCTCCACCCGGAGATCCTCACCGTCGATCCGGGTTATGCCGAAGCCGGTCGTCAGGCGGCGGCGCAGCTGATCGCCCAGGTGACCGACGTTGACGCCCCCCACCAGCACGTCATCCCTGCCCGTCTGGTTTAACTTTTGCGCGCTTTTTTGATGCATTTTTAATCATCATAAAAGCGTGAAATTTTATATCTCCCCTGAATGCCCCGCCCGCTGTAGCGTCAGATTTTTACTTTGTCCTGAGTCAAAAAAGACGTAAACATCTTTGATGCAAATCACTATATATAGAAATTAGAATGCCACTCGGCCCTACATGTTGTAGTTCTTGACTATTATACGAACAAACCTACCGCCCGGAATGCAGGTCATTCTGTGGATAATCGGGGCCAGAACGGGACGAACTTATTGGTTTTAATAATGAATAACCAACCGATGGGACGTCTTTATCGTGTGGATAACCTGTTTTGCAGAAGGGAGTGATCATGACACCGCATGTGATGAAACGAGATGGCTGTAAAGTGCCTTTCAGCTCGGCGCGGATCCAGGAGGCAATCTGGCGCGCCGCAACCGCAGCGGGAGTCGATGACGCAGACTATTGCGCCACCGTCGCAGCAGTTATCAGTAGCCAGATGCAGGATCGCGCGCAGGTCGATATCAGTGAAATCCAGACCGCCGTTGAAAATCAGCTGATGTCTGGCCCTTATAAGCAGCTGGCGCGCGCCTATATTGAGTACCGTCACGATCGCGATATCGCCCGCGAAAAGCGTGGCCGCCTGAACCAGGAGATCCGCGGCCTGGTGGAGCAGACCAACTCGGCGCTGCTCAACGAGAACGCTAACAAAGACAGTAAAGTGATCCCGACCCAGCGCGACCTGCTGGCGGGTATTGTCGCTAAACACTATGCCCGTCAGCATCTGCTGCCGCGCGATGTGGTGCAGGCCCATGAGCGCGGCGAGATTCACTACCACGATCTCGACTACTCACCCTTCTTCCCGATGTTCAACTGCATGTTGATCGACCTGAAAGGGATGTTGACTCACGGCTTTAAGATGGGCAATGCGGAGATTGAGCCGCCGAAATCGATCTCCACCGCCACGGCGGTGACCGCGCAGATTATCGCCCAGGTCGCCAGCCATATTTATGGCGGCACGACCATCAACCGCATTGATGAAGTGCTGGCACCGTTTGTTACTGAAAGCTTTGAAAAGCATCGCAAAGTGGCAAACGAGTGGCAGATCGCGGACGCCGACGCCTACGCCCGCTCGCGCACCGAGAAAGAGTGCTACGACGCGTTTCAGTCGCTGGAGTATGAAGTCAACACGCTGCATACCGCCAACGGTCAGACGCCGTTTGTCACCTTCGGCTTTGGCCTTGGTACCAGCTGGGAATCGCGGCTGATCCAGCAATCGATTCTGCGTAACCGCATCGCAGGCTTAGGTAAAAACCGCAAAACCGCAGTGTTCCCGAAACTGGTGTTTGCCATTCGCGACGGGCTGAACCACAAGTTCAGCGACCCGAATTACGACATCAAACAGCTGGCGCTGGAGTGCGCGAGCAAGCGCATGTACCCGGACATTCTCAACTATGACCAGGTCGTGAAAGTGACCGGTTCGTTTAAAACCCCGATGGGCTGCCGCAGCTTCCTTGGCGTGTATGAAGAGAACGGTGAGCAGATCCACGACGGGCGTAACAACCTTGGCGTTATCAGCCTCAACCTGCCGCGCATCGCGCTGGAGGCGAAAGGGGATGAAGCCGCTTTCTGGAAGCTGCTGGATAGCCGCTTAGCGCTGGCGCGCAAAGCGCTGATGACCCGTATCGCCCGCCTCGAAGGGGTGAAAGCGCGCGTAGCGCCGATCCTCTATATGGAGGGGGCGTGCGGCGTGCGTCTGCAAGCGGATGACGATATTGCGCCGATTTTCAAAAATGGCCGCGCGTCGATCTCGCTGGGCTATATCGGCATTCATGAGACCATCAATGCCCTTTCCGGCAATAAACATATTTACGACAGCGAAACCCTGCGTGCGAAAGGGGTGGCGATTGTTGAGCGCCTGCGCCAGGCGGTGGATCAGTGGAAAGAGGAGACCGGCTACGGCTTCAGCCTCTACAGCACGCCGAGCGAAAACCTCTGCGACCGCTTCTGCCGCATCGATACCGCCGATTTTGGCGTGGTCGATGGCGTGACCGATAAAGGGTATTACACCAACAGCTTCCACCTCGACGTGGAGAAGAAGGTGAACCCGTACGACAAAATCGACTTCGAAGCGCCCTATCCGCCGTTAGCCAGCGGCGGGTTTATCTGTTACGGCGAGTACCCGAACATTCAGCACAACCTGCGCGCGCTGGAGGATGTGTGGGATTACAGCTATCAGCATGTGCCCTATTACGGCACCAATACGCCGATTGATGAGTGTTATGAGTGTGGTTTTACCGGCGAGTTTGCCTGCACCAGCAAAGGCTTTACCTGCCCGAAATGCGGCAACCATGACGCCTCCCGCGTGTCGGTCACCCGCCGCGTGTGCGGTTATCTCGGCAGCCCGGACGCGCGCCCGTTCAACGCTGGCAAGCAGGAAGAGGTAAAACGCCGCGTGAAACACCTTGGTAATGGGCAGATTGGCTAAGCCCGGAGATGTGCCCGATGGCGCGACGCTTATCGGGCCTACGGTTGCCCCATCCTGGTTTTTTGCAAAGTCACTCTGAAGCAATTTCGCAACACAGTTATGGCGTCAAGTGGGAAGCGATTTCGCAAAGCAATTGGCGTCATAACAAGGCGGCAAACGAAGGAATCCCGGGGAGCTTACAAAAGTAAGTGACCCGGGTGAGTGAGAGCAGCCAACACAGTTATGGCGGCAAGTGGGAAGCGAAAATGAAATATCATCAATACTACCCTGTCGACATCGTCAACGGCCCCGGAACCCGCTGCACCCTGTTCGTCTCCGGCTGCGTGCATGAGTGCCCAGGCTGCTACAACAAAAGCACCTGGCGGCTGAACTCCGGCCTGCCGTTCACGCAGGAGATGGAGGATCGGATCATCGCCGATCTCAACGACACGCGCATTAAGCGCCAGGGGATCTCGCTCTCCGGCGGCGATCCGCTGCATCCGCAAAACGTGCCCGATATTTTAAAGTTGGTGAAGCGCATCCGCACCGAGTGCCCCGGCAAAGATATCTGGGTGTGGACCGGCTACAAAATCGATGAGCTGAACGCCGCGCAGCAGGAGGTTGTGGAGCTGATCAATGTGCTGATCGACGGCAAGTTTATGCAGGATCTAAAAGACCCGATGCTGATCTGGCGCGGCAGTAGCAATCAGGTAGTGCACCACTTGCGGTGATGGGGTTACAGGCGGTGATTAGCGCTGTGGTAAGCCGCCTCTTTTTCACGTTTACCAATCGCCACGACAAACACCGTCACCACGTTGTCTCTGACCTGGTAAATCAACCGATAGCCCGAGGCGCGAAGCTTTATCTTGTAGCAATCCGGCAAGCCGTGCAGCCGGGCTTTTTCCACTCTCGGCTGAACCAGCACCTCTGCGAGCTTCTTTTTAAACTGCGCCTGAACCGTCACGCCCAGTTTTTTCCACTCTTTCAATGCGCGCGGATCAAACGCCAGCTCATAGATCATCCAGCCTGACCTTGATCCCTTTTTGCGGGTTCGCCAGGCGCTCTCTGACCACCTCCAGCAGCGCCGCTTCGTCTTCGCTCACCGTTACGGTTTTAACCGGCATGCGGCCATTCTCGGCAACGTATTGAAACAGCAGGCGCACCGCTTCGGTGGGCGTGATGTCGAGTTTCTCCAGCACTTTCCAGGCCTCCTCTTTGAGCTTGTCATCCAGTCGAACATTGAGCGTTGCCATTATGCCTCCGGGCAGGTGGGAATGTGTAATGCAATATAGCATTACATTGGCATTACATCTGTTTTTGGATAACCGCTCTCAAAACCGGCTTACGCAGGCCATCGCCACGCGTTGAAAGGTGTCGAAATCGGCGCAGGCGCAGAGCCTGGCGGTGGCGCGTTCGCGCAGGAAGGTGACAAAAATATCGTAGATTGCCATCGCTTCTTCATACTCACTTTTGCTGATCGCCAGTAAAAAGATGACGTGCGCCGTCTCCTCGCCCCAGGCGATGCCCTGCGGGGCCAGCACGGTGTAAACCACGGTTTTCTTTGCCAGCAGGCCAAGGGCGTGCGGCAGCGCGATGCCTTCACCGAGCAGGGTGCTGACAATCGCTTCGCGCTCCACCACCGAATCGAGGAACTCGCCATCGACAAACCCCTCCTGCTGTAGCTCGGCGCAGAGGGTGCGGAACAGGGTTTGCTGATCCATCGCCTCATCGATAATGCGAAAGTGGGCGGCGTCGAAATATTTCTTCAGCATCCACGGGCGGGTGCGATCCACCAGCACCAGTTTGCCAATCTGCTCCAGCTGGTAGTCGCTGGGGAACGGCGCGATGGTCACCACCGGTTTATCTTTTTCGCTGATGCGTGCGGTAGAGATAACAAAATCTTCCGCCAGCGTGTCGCACTGCTCGTAGTCGCGCAGCGTCACGGTGCGGGTAATGACGATTTGCGGATATTTGCGCGCCAGCACCGCTTCAATCATCCGCACCATCGCATTCCCGGCATCGCACACCAGCAGCACGCGCGGCTGGCGCTGGTAGCCAACGTTGTAGTGCCGCTCCAGCCCGACACCGATATGCAGCACCAGAAAACCGATCTCATTTTCGCTGATGGTATAGGGCGTATATTTCCCCCAGCTCGACACCGCCGCCAGCGTCATATCCCACGCCATCGGGTAGTGCTGTTTAATGTTATCCAGCAAGGGGTTAGGGATCATGATCTGGTAGCGCACGCGGGTGATCATGGTTTTGATATGGGTCAGCAGGTCGGCATGCAGCTGCGCATCGCCCTGCAGGTTGTAGTTATAGTGGGTATTGATATAGCCGAGGATGTAGTTCACCAGCGTTTCGTCATCATCAGCACTGATGGCGCTGGGCGCCGGATCCTGCACCCGCCGGGCGGCGATATGCACCCGCAGCCAGTGCTCTTCCGCCTCTGCCAGCGGTTTGCCCGCCAGCTGCTGCAACGCACTGGCAATATCCCGCGCGGCGTGGTGCACCTGCTCGTCGCCATCGTCGGCGGTGAACTCCGAGAGCGGAAACCCTTCGCTGATGCGCCGCACGGCAACGGCGCAGTAGAGCTGAATAAAGCGATCGCCCTCATCGGTAAGGCGAATATGGTAGCGGCTGAAGCAGTCGTGCAGAAACGGCGCCAGCGCCTCGGGCACGCCCGCGTTAAGCGCATCTTCGGTAATCAGCGGGTTATGAGCGTTGTGCTGCGCCAGTTCCCACAGCAGATCGGTGAGGCAGGCGCGCAGCGCCATCTCGCTGCCGAAGAGCTTCATGCCGTGGCGCGGCCGGGTCTCCAGCGTCAGGCGGTAGCGGGAGAACCACTCGCGCACCTCGGTCATATCGTTTTGCAGCGTGGCGCGGCTGACAAACCACTCGTCAGCCAGATCCTCCAGCTTGAGGGAGAAGGCCGAGGTGAGAAAGCGCACCACCAGATAGTGCACCCGCTCCGGCCCGGTGCGCGGAATGCGCAGCGCGCGCGGGCGGGTGGCTTGCAGCGCGTGATAAAGCGCGGCATCGAGCACCTTCAACTGATAACCGCTGCCGCGGCTCAAAATAAACTGCGCGCCGTGGTTCTCCAGCAACGCATTGAGCGCAGTGATATCAGCGCGAACGGTACGCGTGGAGACCGACAGCCGCTGCGCCAGCTCATCCTGCGGCAGCGTCTCGTTCTGCAGCAGGGTGAAGAGTTGCGCTAAACGTTGGTTCGGAAATCGCACGTCGTTACCTCATGGTTAAAAGTGGCGTAAGGGGTTGAAGCCTATGCAGATAATCAAAGCGCAGCCGCCATCCGGCGATGGCCTTACACCAGCGCTTTAGTCATCATAAGCAGCTGGCGGACATCCGCCGGGCGGGTCTCGCCACTCACCTTATCAATAATTGAACTATAAATGTGCGGAATGATTTTGCTGACGCCCGCCGCCAGCGCGATCTCGACGATCTCGCTGAAATTCTCCAGATCGATGCCGCCGGTCGGTTCCAGCCAGAAGTCGTGTCGCGCGCAGGCTTCGGCAACGGCTTTGTACTCCTCGCGGCATTGCAGCCCGCCCATCGGGAAATATTTGATTGAGCTGCCGCCCATATCTTTCAGCAAAGCAATCGCCGTCTCCACCGGCACAATCGCGTCGGCGGCCTGGCTGCTAAGCGGCCCGGTGGAGATTTTCACCTGCCCTGGCGTGCCGGTGGGCGAGACCAGACCGTTAACCACCGTCTCGTTCTGCCCGAGCAGCGCGCGGCTAGTGCCCACGCCGGTAAAGACCTGGTTCACATGCTGCGGCTGCACTTCGCGGGAGATGGCGCTGACCATCGCCGACTGGTTCGGATCGCCAGCACCAAGGCCGACGGAGAGCGCGTTATCAATCCTCAGCGCATACTGGCGCATATCGGCCACCGCTGAGTCGATATCCGGGTAGTTTTTTGACAGCACGCCGACCAGCACATGCCCTTCCGCCGCTTCATAGATGGCGCTGGCGTTATCAATACTGCCTGCCAGCACGTTCAGGCAGACGCGGTCGTGGTAAAAGTTGGGGGTCAGTTTCATGGGCGTGGCTCCTTATTCAGTTCCTCGGCGATGCGTTGCGCGATGATGGTCAGTTGCTCGGCGCTGACGCTGCGCACATCGGCTTCGATAATCCCTTCATTGGCTTTGTAGCCGCGAAAATAGATGGCGTACTCCCCCTGCTTGAGGGCCTCGACCAGTTCGCCGGTGGCGATGCCGGTGATGGCTTCGTCAAATTTGATTTCACTGCGGGCAATGTCGCGCCCGGCGCTGTCCCACACCACGCGGGCGCTGACGCCATTGAGGCTATTGAGCTGCTCAATAAAGGGGGTCATTTTGGCGACCATCTCCGCCCCGCTCTCCTTTTTCGCGCTGAGATAGTGCTCAATGGCACAGGTGAGGCCAAGAATGCCCTCTTTGCCCACCTTCATAGCGCGGCCAATACCCGCCGTCTGGCGTTTCACCCACTCGACATACTGCGTTTTGCCAATCACCAGCCCGCTGGTTGGTCCTTCAATCGCTTTCGCGCCGCTGTAGATCACCAGATCCGCCCCGGCGCGGTAGTAGCACTGCAGATCCTCTTCGGCAGCGGCATCGACAATCAGCGGCAGGTTATGTTTACGTGCTACCACGGCGGCCTGCTCAACGCTGAGCATGCTCTTCTGCACACAGTGGTGGGACTTGATAAAGAGGATCGCCGCAGTGCGTGGGGAGATCGCCGCTGCCAGCTGATCGGCGGAGCATTCGTTGGCGTAACCGGCTTCAACCACTTTGCCGCCGCCAAGCGCCACCATCGTGCCGACCGGTGCGCCGTAGTTCACGTTGTGCCCGCGCGGCAGCACGATCTCACTGTTTTCGATCTTTGTGCTGTGCAGGTTCTCCAGCAGCCAGTCGCTCTCTTTCACCAGCACGGCGGCCACGGCTTGCGCCAGCCCGGCCGAGGCGCAGGAGACGACGGTCGCGCCTTCCACATCCAGCAGCTTCGCAATGTAGTCGCCGGTTTTATTCACCAGGTCTTTCATTTCAAAGTAGTGGTTCATGCCCTGCAACGCCGCCTCAACCACTTCCGGGCGCGGGGTCGAGACGCCGAGCGCCGTCATGCGCCCGGAGGCGTTAATCACCTGTTTTAACTGGTACTTCTCATAAATCGAAGACATGCTCTGCCCTCCCTTGTTCGGTCAGATAGCCCCGGCCCGCGCGAATGGCGGCCAGCGGCGTAAGTAACTGGTCAGCCTGCAAGGCGCTGTTCTCTGCATCGGTGAACAGCACCGGCTGGCGGCGAAGATCGAAAATTGTCAGATCGGCATCAAAGCCCACGGCCAGCCGCCCCTTTTTCGCCAGGCGCAGGCCGTTGGCGGCGTGGTCGGTCACGCAGGCGATCACCTGCGGCAGCGAGAGGCCGATGGCGAGAAATTTGGACATCACGTTCGCCAGAGAGCGCACCGGGCCATCGATGCGGTTGCGGCAGTAGATATCGGAACTGATGGTATGCGGCAGAATGCCGAGGCCGATGGCCTGCTTCGCCACCGCAAAGCTGAAGCTGGCGCTACCGTGGCCGACATCGAGGCGCACGCCGCGCGTAATGGCGCGGGTCACCGCAGCGCGCAGTTCGCCGCCCGGCGTCAGAATGCGGTTCGGCTTGCCGTTATAGCAGTGAGTGATGATGTCTCCGGCGCTCAGCAGGTCGGCAATCTCATCGAGGTTCGGTGGGTTATTGCCGATGTGCACCATCAGCGGCAAATCGCCATTCTCCTGCTGCATCGCCTTCGCGCGCTCCAGCGGCGTGATGCCGTTGTCGCCAACCACGCTGCTGCTCATGCGTGCTTTCAGGCCAACAACAAAATCGGGGTGGCGCTGCACGGCGTCGCGCACGGCACGGGCGTCGATATTGTCGAGGTTCGCCAGCTCGTTCTGGGCAATCAGCCCGACGCGGGAGATATTGAGCAGGGCGTAAACGTCGGTCGTTGCCTGGCGGGTGATGGCGTAGAAGTCATCAATATCATCTGCGCCGGTGCTGCCGGCATCGATAACCGTGGTGACGCCGGTTTCAATCCCGACGCTGTCCGGTTGGTCATAGTAAATTGGTGAGTTGGGGTAGCAGTGGACATGGGAGTCGATCCACCCGGCGCTGACATAGTGTTTGCCCGCCAGATCGACGGTTTTCACCGCCGGGCCGCTAATCTCGCCAAGTGCGGCGATTTTCCCGTCGCTGAGGGCAATATCCGTTACCGTATCGTCCACCAGACGCGCCCGGCGCAGGAGTAAATCAAACATATCTCTCTCCAGAAGTGACGGGTGCCGCAGCACCCGTATCGATCAGAGTGCGACCGGGAAGATCGCGCCCAGCAACATTGCGCCGAGGATAGCGCCGCCGGTAATCGGCTTTTGCCAGAGGTAAAAGAGCAGCGCGCCCACCAACGAGCCAATGCCAATCGGAATCGAGGCGGTCATCGCGCTTAAGATAATCAGCGGGCCAAGAAAACGGCCGGAAGCGTTACCCGCGCCCATCATCACGTCTGCGCCGTAGGTGGAGTCGCTCTGATTAATGGTGAATTTACGCGCCAGAATGATCAGGTAACCAATCGCCAGGCCAATCACCAGCCCGGTGGCCAGCGAGGCAACAAAGTTGGCGACCGGGAAGACAAAGCCCGCGCCGAGCAGCAGCGCCGGGACGCCAAGACCAACGCCGGTCTGGATCGCGCCGCCGATATCGAGAATACCGACCAGCGACCCTTCGATAATGCGCGCAAACAGGAAGCTGGCACCGAAGGCGGCGACCGCGCCGTAAACGCCGGTGTCCATCCCCGCGCGCAGCATCGAGACAAACGCCACTTCGTTAAACGCGCCGATGCCGTAGAGGTAGTACATGTGCGTTCCGGCAAAGACGCCGGAGGAGAGCAGGCCAACGAAGATCGGGAATGACCAGTCGGCGTACCAGAAGCCTTTATTCTCTTCCATTGCAGATCCTTATTTGCCGCTCAGCGAGTTGTGGATGAGCTCCAGCCAGTTCGGCGCGCTCAGGTGGAACGACTCAATCATTTTCAGATCGAAGCCGCGGAAGAAGGCGCTCAGCACAAACAGGGCGACAATGGCGCTCATCATCACTTTGGTGACGCGGTTCCAGCCGCTCTCTTCCACCCCTTTACCAATCAGGATGCCGAGCACCAGGCCCGGTACGGCGTTGCCCATAATCAGCTGCGCTGCGCCGCCGAACACCGTCGCCCAGAAGCCTGATTTTTTGCCCGCGTCGATCGCCGCCAGCCAGAAGATCACCGGCATGATGGTGTTGACCAGCAGGTTAGCGGCGGGTACCAGCACTTTCACGGCGGTGACTTGCAGCGCTGCCGGAACGGAGGAAGCCGTAAGGTTAAGGAAGGTGACGACTACCATGCCGATCACGCCACAGGCAATCGCCATCTTTTTCGGATTGTGCAGGGTTTCGCCGACGTTGCGGTTTTTGACCATCAGCGCCGCCGCGCCCCAGTTCGGGATGATGCGGTGGTCAACGTCCTGGGTAAACGAACCCGCCGCTACCGACGAAGCCCAGGCGTTAAAGAAGAAGCCTAAACCAAAGGAGAAGTGCGAAGCCGGATCTCCTTCGCAGGAGTTCAGCTCGCCCAGTGTACGAAATGCGCCCATTCCCTGAGTGGTTGGCGCGTGAAACATGCGTGCAGCCCCGGCGCCCACACCGACGCCGACCAGGCCGCCGATAATGAGCGATTTTATTAGTATGAGTAAGAACATCAGTCTGCCCTCTTCTACCCTGCCAGCAACGCCTGCGGGGTATGCGGTAAGTTAGTGCGTGACGAACTCCACCTTATCGAGATTGATGGCGGTCACGTTGACGGTCACGTCCAGCTCCACACTGTACGAGCGTCTTTCCCGACGCAGAAAGAGGAACAGAAAGGCCTCTTTGCGCGTCGTTTCCTGCGCCTGAACGACCTGCACATCCTGTGGCTCAATACGCAGTAAAATGTGCGGCGACGCCTTCATCACCGCGGCCTGAACATGGTTCAGCGCGTCAGCAAAGGCGCGCGTTTTGGCGTCGCCCTTGCCCTTCACCCTGACCGTGGTGGTGAACTGTTCTTTCATGGTTATGCGCCGTGTTTTTTCTGCCACGCCTGCACCAGGCGCTCGCCTAACTCTTCTTTATCCATAAAGCCGAAACCGAGCACTTTGCACCCTTCGTTGATGGCGGTGACGCCCTCGTCGATGGAGCGCATGCCGTGTTTCGCTTTATAGCCATATTTGTTCTGCGCGGTGATGGCGCCTGCGCCGCCGCTGCCGCAGAAAGAGATGCCGAAGGTGGCGTTTTCTGCGTTCATCACATCGCCGAGTTTCATATCCGCCGCCACGCCCGGTACCACTACCGCGCGCCCGCCCGCTTTCTCCACGCCTGCCGCAACTTTCTGCCCTTTGCCCAGCCGGTCGCCAATCACTACGGTAATCTGTTCCATGGTTTGCTCCTTAAAGGTTCTCTTTTGCCACTTCGAAGTGCACTGACAGCAGCCAGGCCTCTTCTTCCGGGAGATTGCCAAACGCCGCCACCACGTCGTGGGCGAGGCGCATCGATTCAGGCGAGATCTCATCAAACAGGCTGGCATCCACTTCCGGCAGCGGCTCGCCGGTCACCGACCGGTGCGCCATCGCGCGAAGATGGGAGGTCAGCATCTGCTGCTGCACCGCATTCGGCGTGATGTTCTGCGCATGAAGCAAGGTGTAGACCTGCGACAGCATGCGCTCCGCCAGGGTTGCCGTTTGCGCCGCCTGCATGGTCGCATCGTTCATTACCGCTCCGTTATTCACTCGTCGTACCCCGTTGATGGCTCAGGAGTAAAGCTAACGGCGCGAAGGCAGAGTTTGTAGCGAGGAGTTTTCCACTTCGAAGTGGAAACCGGGAGGGCGTTAGTGATCTGCGCCACAAAAAAAGCCTACAGAGGGATTTTTCACTGAACGGCGGTCACAACGTTGGGTAATGCGCGAGGGATTTGGCGCGCAATGGCGCAGAAAAAAAGGGGCAGCCAAGAGGAGAAAGTGTGAGGGGGATAAGGTTTACTTATTGGGGGGCTGCTGGGGTTACGGAACCGCTGAAACCGCGTAGGCCGGATAAGGCGGAGCCGCCATCCGGCAATGGGGTTTGCATGTGGCTTTGGTGGAATGGTTCCGTTCACCAGGCGCTGGAGAGTTTCATTAATCTCTTATGCGGTGAACGGGATAAGGGGAGCGGCCGCGCTCCCCTTATCAATCCCCGCGGCCCCGCGAGGAAATCGGTGCTGCGCACTGCGCTCACCTCCCGCGTGCCTGACTGCGGCCGGCTCGACTCGACATCCTGTCTCGGTTCGCCTCTGTCCGCCATCCATGGCGTCCAGACCTTGTCATTCACGCTCCGGTTCGCCGATTTCAGCGGGGACACAACCCCTCGCTATTAGATTGAATGTAAAGGGAAAATATGTGTTGCTGAAGGAGTGCCTGATGGCGGCTTCGCCTTATCAGGCCTACGAAACCCATGTTGCTGAAACGGAGTAGGCCGGATAAGCGTGTAACGCGCCATCCGGCAATTGTGCCGCGGAGATAATGCCGGATGGCGGCTGCGCCTTATCCGGCCTACCACGGCACGTCACCTATGCCGGAAAACGGCATAAAAAAAGAGCCGCGACGGTGAGGTGGCGGCCCTTTCCTGATGGAATTCGGTTAGCGGAATTTCTGATGATAGGTATTGCGGGTACCAGCAATATCCTTCGCTGCGGCCTTCGCTTCTTTCACTTTACCTTCGTTCGCCAGCTTCATCGCGCCGTCGATCTGGGCAATCAAAATATCAAAACCGTGGCGGAAATCTTTCATCTCCGGGCTGTCCGGCGCTTTGCCTTCCAGCTTCGGCGGGGTCTCTTTCTGGGCGTCCTGCGCGGCAGTGCGCATTTTTCCTAACGCCTCTTTCAACTCAGAAGCATCGTCGGTTTTCTGCACCACTTTGTAGTTGTCATTCAGCGTTTCCATATCATCTTCAAGGTCAGCGGCAAACACCGCTGAACCCACAAACAACGACGACACCGCGAGGATCGCTAACAGGTTTTTACGCATTGCTCATTTCCTTTTTTATTATCACGCTTAAAGGCGCAGAACGCCGCGCCACGAATTATTGTCCGGCGATCTTCATCTCCGGCAGCAACACTGAACCACACTGGATGTTACTGCGCTGTTCAATATCGTCACCGACAGTAACAATATTGCGCCACATATCCTTCAGGTTGCCGGCAATGGTAATTTCGCTCACTGGATACTGAATTTCACCGTTTTCAACCCAGAAACCAGACGCGCCTCGCGAATAATCCCCGGTGATGCCGCTCACGCCCTGGCCCATCAGCTCGGTGACCACCAGACCGGTGCCCATCTCTTTCAGCATCTGCTCAAAGCTCAGGCCGCGCCCGGCAATGCGCCAGTTGTGAATGCCGCCCGCGTGACCGGTGCTCTTCAGCCCCAGTTTGCGCGCCGCGTAGCTGGTCAGCAGCCACTGCATCAGCACGCCCTCTTTGACGATATCGCGGCGCTCGGTGCGCACGCCTTCGCTGTCGAACGGCGTGGAGGCCAGCCCTTTACGCAGGTGCGGGTGCTCTTCAATGGTTAACCACTCCGGCAGGATCTGCTTGCCGAGGTAATCGAGTAAAAAGGTCGATTTGCGGTAGACCGCGCCGCCAGCAATGGCGCCGACCAGGTGACCAAACAGCCCGGTCGCCACTTCATTAGCGAAAATGACCGGCGCTTTCATGGTCGACAATTTACGCGGCGAGAGGCGCGACAGCGTGCGGCGGGCGCACTCTTCACCCACCCACTCCGGCGTTTTTAACTCGTTGATATCACGGCTAATGGTGTAGGCGTAATCGCGCTCCATATCGCCATTCGCTTCGGCAATCACGCTGCTCGACAGCGAGTGGCGGCTGGAGCAGTAGCTCTGCAACATGCCGTGGCTGTTGCCGAAGACTTTAATGCCGTAGTGGCTGTTGAAGCTGCCGCCTTCGGTGTTGCTGATGCGTTTGTCCGCTTTCAGCGCCGCCTGCTCGGCGCGTGCCGCCCACTCAATTGCTTCATCGGGGGTCACTTCCGCCGGGTGGAAAAGATCGAGATCCGGCGCGTCAAAGGCCAGCAGCTCTTTTTCTGCCACGCCAGCGAACGGGTCTGGCGAGGTATAGCGGGCAATATCAAGCGCCGCCTGCACCGTGCGGGCAATCGCCTCCGGGCTTAGATCCGTCGACGAAGCGCTGCCTTTGCGGTTCTGGTGATAAACGGTGATGCCTAAAGCACCATCGCTGTTAAATTCGACATTCTCCACTTCACCATAGCGGGTACTGACGCCGATACCGGTGGTTTTGCTGACCGCCACTTCCGCGCCATCCGAACGGCCTGAGGCCAGATCAAGCGCGGTTGCGACCGCTTCTTCCAGAACTTTGCGCTGTTGTGCCACTTGTGTGATTACTTTCATCGCCAATGCCATAATTAAGGGAGAGAATCTTTGAAGTCTAACAGAGAACCGTTTTTCAGTGCGCGCCTTAACTGGTAACATTAGCCTCTTTTTTAAGGAGCCTGAGATGACAAAGCAGCCCGACGACTGGCTCGACGACGTGCCCGGTAACGAGAGCGAAGACGAAGATGATGAGATCATCTGGGTCAGTAAGAGTGAAATTAAGCGCGATGCTGAAGAGTTAAAGCAGCTTGGCGCTGAAATGGTAGAGCTGGGAAAAAACGCGCTGGATAAAATCCCGCTCGACCAGGATCTGCGCGACGCCATTGAGCTGGCGCAGCGCATCAAGAAAGAGGGTCGCCGCCGTCAGTTGCAGTTGATCGGTAAAATGCTGCGTCAACGCGATGTCGAGCCGATTCGCCAGGCGCTGGATAAGCTGAAAAACCGCCATAACCAGCAGGTTGCCTTCTTCCATAAGCTTGAACACCTGCGCGATCGCCTGATTGAAGAGGGTGATGACGCGGTGCCGGACGTGCTGAATCTGTGGCCGAATGCTGATCGCCAGCAACTGCGCTCGCTGATCCGCAACGCCAAGAAAGAGAAAGAGAGCAACAAGCCGCCAAAAACCGCGCGTTTAATCTTCCAGTATCTGCGTGAGCTCGCAGAGAGCAGCGAAGAGAGCTAAACCGCACAGAACCCTCTTTACCCGAAGAGGGTTTTTTTATTCCCTTTTAGCTGAAACGTTAAAGCTAAAAGCACGCCACTTCACATATTCACACCATCCATTAGTTTCATTTCATCAATAAACGAGATCAATATCTCCCTTTCCGCCTCTGCCCGACGCTCATTTTCAGCAGATGAAACGGATCACATTTTCCTGGCGACGCAAAACGTAGATTCCTGCTGTAACGCAGGTAATCGATTCAGCTAAAAAGGAAAATAAGATGAAAAATACCGTGATGCTCTCCGCTATTGCGCTGCTGGTTTCCGCGCCGGTGATGGCAAAAACCTGGGTGCTGAAAAGTGCTGAAGGCAATATCGAGCAGGGAAACTGGCGTATCACCAGCGATCAGCTGAACATTAAAGATCAGCAGTTCAGCATTGAGCAGGTGGTGCTACACGGCGGCAAGCAGGAGGGGAGCAAAGTCATCAAGCTGACCAGCAAAAACGGCCTGACCATTGCCCTTAGCCCAACGCGCGGCATGAATTTGCTCTACGCCGATGGTTTTGGTGTGCATATGGGCTGGAGTTCGCCGGTGAAAGAGGTGGTGAACCCGGCGTTTATGAACCTGGAGAGCCGCAACGGGCTTGGCTGGCTGGAAGGCTTCAACGAAATGGTGGTGCGCTGCGGCTATGAGTGGACGGGTCACCCGGTCACCGCTGACGGGCAGCTTTACACCCTGCATGGTAAAGCGGGCAATACGCCAGCCTCGCAGGTTTCCGTCGATGTCAGCGAAAAAGCGCCGTATGAGATCCGCATTCGCGGGCTGGTGAAAGAGAGCACCTTCAAAAAAGCCGATCTGCAAACCGAGATGGAACTGCGCTACATTCCGGGCAGCAACAGCTTCAGCCTGCATGATGTGCTGACCAACCACGCCGACTAACCGCATGATTACCAGATCATCTATCACAGCAACTTCAGCAAACCGATCCTCGAAGAGAGCGCGCGCTTTATCACGCCGCTGGAGAGCGTCAGCCCGTTCAATGACTACGCCAAAGGCGGCATGAAAACGTGGCAAACCTATGCCGGGCCGACCAAAGGCTTCGACGAAATGGTCTTTAATATCAAACCGCTGGCCGATGCGAACAAGCAGACCGTCGCCGCGCTGCTGAATAAAGCGGGCGATAAAGGCGTGGCGATTGACTACAACACCGATCAGCTGCCGGTGCTGACGCTGTGGAAAAATACCGATACCGAAAAACAGGGGTACGTTACCGGCATCGAGCCGGGCACCAGCTACGCCTACCCGGTCACCATCGAGCGCGAGCAGAAACGCGTTAAGCAACTTCAGGCAGGCCAGAGCACCCGCTTCGACCTCACCTATACCCTGCTGCACAACCGCGATCAGGTGGCGAAAGTTGAAGAGCGCGTGAAAACCATTCAGGGCGACAAAGCGCCGCAATCCATTGATACGCCGATGGCGAAAGAGTAACGCCAGGCATAAAAAAAACCGCGCCGGTCGCCCGTGCGCGGTTTTTTTACGCCTCAGCTATCAGGCTTTTTCAGCCGCGAGCTGCGCTTTCTTCTCCAGCTTATCGAGCAGCTTCTGATGAATGCCGCCGAAGCCGCCGTTGCTCATCACCAGAATGTGATCGCCCGGCTGGGCGCTTTTCACAATCTGATCCGCCAGCGTATCGACATCCGCGCTCCAGTGCGCAGGCTGGATACAGGCCTCCGCCACTTCCGCGACCTGCCACGGAATATGCTGCGGTTGCAGGAGGAAGACTTCATCGGCGCGGCCCAGCGACGGCGCGAGATCATCTTTGCACAGCCCCATCTTCATGGTGTTGGAGCGCGGCTCCAGCACGGCAATGATCTTCGCCGTCCCGCCCACTTTACCGCGCAGCGCGGCGAGTGTGGCGAGGATTGCCGTCGGGTGGTGCGCGAAATCGTCATACACGCAGACGCCGTGCGCTTCACCGCGCAGCTCAAGGCGGCGGCGGGCGTTGATAAACGAACCGAGCGCATTGGCGGCATCCGCAGGCGTAACGCCAACATGACGCGCAGCGGCGATCGCCATCAGACCGTTATGCATGTTGTGCTCGCCCACCAGGCCCCAGTTGACCTGGCCGACGCATTCACCATCCAGCCACACTTCCCAGCTTGAAGCGTCGGTGGTCAGCTTCTTCGCCTGCCAGTGGCCCTGATCGCCCACCAGCTCCTGCTCGCTCCAGCAGCCCATCGCCATCGTCTGTTTCAGGTTGATGTCGTTTTCCGGCCAGATGATTTTCCCCTGCCCCGGCACGATGCGAACCAGGTGGTGGAACTGCTTCTGGATCGCTTTCAGATCGTCAAAAATGTCCGCGTGATCGAACTCAAGGTTGTTGAGGATCAGCGTGCGCGGGCAGTAGTGGACGAATTTGGAGCGCTTATCGAAGAAGGCACAGTCGTATTCGTCAGCTTCGATAACGAAAAAATCGCTCTCGCCGAGGCGCGCGGAAACATCGAAATTGCCCGGCACGCCGCCGATGACAAAACCGGGTTTATAGCCGCAGGCTTCGAGGATCCAGGTCGCCATCCCGGCAGTGGTGGTCTTGCCGTGCGTACCGGCAACCGCCACAACCCAGCGGTCGCGCAGCACAAAATCATGCAGCCATTGCGGGCCGGACATAAACGGAATGTTCTTCTCCAGCACCGCTTCGACACACGGGTTTCCGCGGGTCATCGCATTGCCGATGATCACCAAATCCGGCGCGGGATCGAGCTGGCTTGCGTCATATCCCTGAATTAAATCAATGCCTTGCTTCTCAAGCAGCGTGCTCATCGGCGGATAGACATTGGCATCCGAACCCGTTACCTGGTGGCCCAGCGAGCGCGCCAGCATTGCCAGCCCGCCCATGAAAGTGCCACAAATCCCCAAAATATGAATGCGCATACGTCATTATCCTTGCTTAACCTGGCGCACATTTTACGCATATGTTTAACGTCTGAGAAATGCATTTCAGGATAATCCGTACCCCGCTGGCGCGATTCACCTGTGCGCGAAGTTTTGAATGTTTGTTAGTATTGTTGCATGTCCGCTGCGTTTTCGTTTGCGAAAGCTCGGGTTGTTACCGTTTCGTTGGTTAACGACCCTGAACTTCTCCGTCAAACACGCTGAAAACCGCAGGCTACAATCGCTTTACTCCATATTCAAAAATGCAGGGAAAGTGTTATGAAAACGTTAGGTGAATTTATTGTCGAAAAGCAGCATGAGTTCTCGCATGCCACGGGTGAACTAACTGCTTTACTGTCGGCGATAAAACTGGGCGCCAAGATCATTCATCGCGATATCAATAAGGCCGGTCTGGTCGATATCCTGGGTGCCAGCGGTGCTGAGAACGTACAGGGCGAAGTGCAGCAAAAACTCGACCTGTTTGCGAACGAGAAACTGAAATCCGCGCTGCGCGCCCGCGATATCGTCGCCGGTATCGCCTCTGAAGAAGAAGATGAGATCGTCGTTTTCGAAGGGTGCGAGCACGCTAAATACGTGGTGTTGATGGATCCGCTGGATGGCTCCTCCAACATCGACGTTAACGTCTCTGTTGGCACCATCTTCTCTATCTACCGCCGCGTTACGCCTGTTGGCACGCCGGTCACCGAAGAGGATTTCCTGCAACCGGGCAACAAACAGGTTGCTGCCGGTTATGTGGTTTACGGCTCGTCGACAATGCTGGTCTACACCACCGGCTGCGGCGTTCACGCCTTCACCTACGATCCGTCACTCGGCGTCTTCTGTCTCTCCCAGGAGCGCATGCGCTTCCCGGAACGCGGCAACACCTACTCGATTAACGAAGGGAACTACATCAAATTCCCGCAGGGCGTGAAGAAGTATCTCAAGTTCTGCCAGGAAGAGGATAAAGCAACCCACCGCCCTTACACCTCGCGCTACATCGGTTCACTGGTGGCGGATTTCCACCGTAACCTGCTGAAAGGCGGCATCTACCTCTACCCGAGCACCGCCAGCCACCCGCAAGGGAAACTGCGCCTGCTGTATGAGTGCAACCCGATGGCCTTCCTCGCGGAACAGGCCGGCGGCAAAGCGAGCGACGGTAAAGAGCGTATTCTTGATATTCAGCCAGAGAGCCTGCACCAGCGCCGTCCGTTCTTCGTCGGCAATGAGCATATGGTGGATGATGTTGAGCGTTATATGCGTGAGTATCCGGACGCATAACAAGTTGTGATGGCCGGAGGGCGCGATGGCCCTCCGGCCAATCTTTACTTCACAAAGGTACGCTTCACGCGTTCGGACACGATGAAGTAAGGGATCCAGATACAGGCGTTCAGCACATTGCGCACCAGCGGTTTCACCGTCTCAAAGACATAAGGCACATTCAGATAGTGGTGCCCCAACAGCAGATCGACGGCGACAAAGGCCGTACCCACCCCCACCAGTACAATGTAATGCCGCGGCAGCTGACGCTTTTTACGGAAAAAGAGGCTGCTGACAAACAGCGCATAGGCAAACATGCCGACAAACGACGCCAGCTCGAAAAAGAGGATCCCTTTCTGCCCCGAGCCAATCAGCGCGAAGTTCTCCATTAAAAAGCGCAGCGTAAAGTTAATGGATATCAGGTTGACGATGATCGACGCAACCAACCCCAGCGCCGGAAGATAGAGCCAGCCGCGGATCTTTTTAAACTCGCGCTCCTCGCAGATGGCACAATAGTCGCTGCCCTTCAGCGCCTCGCTATCACATTGAATACATACAGCCATAACACCTTACCTTTGATTATGCTTGCGTCTGCAAACGGAACGACGCCATCGCTTCAAGCAGCTCTCGTGATTGCTGCTCCAGCGAGCGCGTCGCCGCAGACGATTGTTGTACCAGCGCCGCATTCTGCTGCGCCGTTTCATCCATCTGACTTACTGCAATATTAACCTGCTCAATACCGCGACTCTGCTCTTGCGAGGCGTTAGCAATTTCGCGCATCAATTTAGTCATGCGCAACACCTCTTCGGCGATCTCATCCATCGTTTCACCGGCCTGCATCGCCAGATCGCTGCCTTCGGAGACCTGCGCCTGCGAGCTGCTGATAAGCTGGCGGATCTCTTTCGCGGAGTCGGCGCTGCGGCTGGCGAGGCTGCGTACTTCGCCCGCCACTACCGCAAAGCCTCTGCCCTGCTCACCCGCGCGCGCCGCTTCGACGGCGGCGTTGAGCGCCAGAATATTGGTCTGGAAAGCAATGGCGTCGATCACGCTAAGAATATCGGCGATGCGATCGGAACTGCCAGCGATATCGCGCATTTTCTCAATCACATAGCAGACCATTTCGCTGCCGCGATCGGCGGTCTCGGAGACGGTTTTCGCCAGCTTATGCGCCTGCTCGGCGTTGTCGGCATTGAGTTTCACCGTGGCGGTGATCTGCTCCATGCTGGCGGCGGTCTGCTCAAGCGAAGTGGCGGTGGATTCGGTGCGCTGCGAGAGATCGAGGTTGCCTGCCGCCAGCTCCCGGCTACCGGTATCAATCTGCGAACTGGCATCGCGCACGCGCATCACGGAGCCGATCAGCGCATGGCGCATCTCCTCAATCGCCGCGTTCAGGCGGTTAAACTCTTTTCCCGTCACTTCGGTTTTCGCGGCAATCAGGTTGCCCGCCGCCACCTGTTCCAGCTGTTGAATCGAGGTATCGAGGGGTTTAAGCAGCATATGGCGCAGCGCCAGCCAGGCCAGCACGATAATCCCGGCCACCAGCAGGGCAACCACAGAAATTAGCGACATAACAAAGCGCTTACTGCTCTGCACGGCTGCCACTTCGGTTTTACCGCGCGCTTCGCCCCACGCCTGGAAGGCCTGCATATCGTTATCGAACTGGCGGGAGACAGGGATCAGTTTGCTTTCGAGGAGTTCGTAATAGGCATCAGCGCTCTGTTGGTTGAGCGCGTCCTGCATCGGCTTAATGCCCTGGCTGACGTAATCGCCATAGCTTTTCGCCACCTTTGCCAGCAACACCGCGCCCTGCTCATCATCAACGCCCGCGCTGATAACGCCAGTGAGGGACTGCTCGCCGAGCGCGATTTCGTTATTAATCAGTTTTACGGAGTTGGCTGCATCATCAAGCAGCCCCACCTCCATCATGCGCACCGCCTGGCCGGCTTCGTTGCGCGCGCGCAGAATCATGGTGTAGCCGCTGTTAAGGCGCGCCATCTTTTCGCCCTGAAGCTGGTTGATTCGCGCCAGCGAAGCGGAGCTCTTATTGAGCGCATAAATACCGATGCCGCTGACCAGCAGCAGCAGAAGAGTCATAACAGCCAGCAGAGAAAGTAAGCCCGTACGGATCGAAAGCGTTTTAAGCATGATGTGGATTCCGGTAGCGAAGAACTTTTTGGCGTAAATTAAGCCCATTCGTCAGTTATCGACCGCTACCGGAATTCCTTTAGAAGAAAAATAGCAATTTCAATATCTTGTTACTTTGTTGCCGTTGGGCTTACTCGCGTCACCGGCGAGTTCTGTCGGCTCTCCCACAGCACCGTCAGGCCGCGTTGCAGAGCGATAAAGATAAACAGCAGGATGCCGATGGCGATCTTCGTCCACCATGAGCTGAGCGTACCGTCGAAGTTGATATAGGTCTGAATCAGCCCCTGAATCCCCACGCCGAACAGCGTGCCAAGCACCGTGCCAACGCCGCCGCTGAGCAGCGTGCCGCCGATCACCACCGAGGCAATCGCATCCAGCTCGACGCCCACGCCCGCCAGCGCATAGCCCGCCTGGGTGTAGATGGAGAAGACAATCCCGGCAAGCGTTGCCAGCCCCGTTGAGAGCATATAGATGCGAATGGTGGTGCTGCGCGTCGAGATGCCCATCAGGTTCGCCGAGGTAGCGTTACCGCCAATGGCGTACACTTCGTTGCCAAAACGGGTGCGGTGAGCAAGGAAAATACCGACCACCACCACCATCAGCATCAGCAGCCCCATCGCGCTCAGCCGCCCGCCGCCGGGGATGGTCCAGGCGAGGCTGGAGAGGGTGTCATACATCGGGTGGTTAATGGGAATCGACTCTTCCGACAGCAGATAACTAACCCCGCGCAGGAAGAACATCCCGGCGAGGGTGATGATAAAGGCCGGGATTTTCAGCGCGTCGATCAAAAGCCCCATAAAGGCACCGAAAGCGCAGCCCATCAGCAAAATCAGCGGGAAGGCGAGCAGCGGCGAGATGCCCCAGGCACCAATCGCTTTTGCCAGGAAGACGCCGGTAAAAGCAATCACCGAGCCGACGGAGAGATCGATACCGCCGGAGAGGATCACAAAGGTCATACCGACGGCGATAATGCCGAGAAAGGCGTTATCCGTCAGGATATTACAGATGACGCGCGTCGAGGCGAAGCCGGGAAACTGCGTCAGGCAGTAGAGATAGCCGAGCACGAAAACGCCCAGCGTGATCATCAACGGCAGGTTACGTTTTATCATGACCGCGCACTCCTTTAAGCAACGCAATAAAGCGCGGCGACTGGACAATCAGCACACACATCACCACCACCGCTTTCACTACCTGGTTAAGCTCCGGTTGAAAACCGGAGAGCAGGATGCCGGTGTTCATGCCCTGAATAATCAGCGCCCCCACCACCGACAGCACAATGTTGAAACGCCCACCCATCAGCGAGCCGCCGCCAATCACCACCGCCAGAATGGCGTCCAGCTCCAGCCACAGCCCGGCGTTGTTGGCATCCGCGCCGCGAATATCCGCGGTGACAATCACCCCGGCGATGGCCGCGCAAACGCCGCTCAGCACGTAGGTCAGCATCACCACCAGCCGCGTATTCACCCCGGCGTTTTTTGCCGCGCGGATATTAATCCCCACCGCTTCGATAAACATGCCCAGCGCCGTTTTGCGGGTAAACAGCCAGAAGATGAGTAACGTCACCAGCGCGATGATCACCGGCGTCGGGAAGAGCAGCAGCGAGCCGCTGCCGAGCCACGCCAGCGACGGCGCATTAAAGGTGACGATCTGCCCGGAGGTGATCAACTGCGCCACCCCGCGCCCGGCGACCATCAGGATCAGCGTGGCAACAAAGGGCTGGATCTTGAGGATCGCCACCAGAATGCCGTTCCACAGCCCGGCCAGCACGCCGGTGGCCAGCGCCGCCAGCAACACTACCGTCAGGCTATGGCCGGAGACGGTTAATGATGCCGCCGTCGCGCCGGCAATCGCCATCACCGCGCCGACCGAGAGATCGATGCCGCCGGTGGCAATCACCAGCGTCATGCCGATGGCCAGCAGCGCGACCGGCGCTGCGCGGTTAAGAATATCGATCGGGCTGCCAAACAGGCGGCCATCCTGCAACACCACCTGGTAAAAATGGGGCGCGACCAGGCTGTCCACCAGTAAAACCAGCAGCAGGGCTAAGATCTGCGGCGTGCCGGTCGGCCAGCTAAAACGGCGCTTCGGCTGCGCCTGTTGGCCCAGTGATTGAGGCATCACACTCTACTCCTTACGCCGCAATGGCATTCATGATCGCCGGAACGGAAAGCTCGGCGAGCGGGATCTCGGCGACCTGCTTGCGATCGCGCATGATGATCACCCGATCCGCATAGCCCACCAGCTCCTCCAGCTCAGAAGAGATCACCAGCAGCGCCAGCCCGTCGGCGCAGAGGGTCTCGATCAGGCGGATGATTTCAGCATGCGCGCCAACATCAATCCCGCGCGTGGGTTCATCGAGGATCAGGAACTGCGGGCGCGTCAGCAGCCAGCGCGAGAGCAGCACTTTTTGCTGATTGCCGCCGGAGAGAAACTCAATCGGCTGTTCGGCGCTCGGCGTGCGAATGCCCAGCTGGCGGATAAAGCGCTCGGCAATCGCGTTCTGCTCTTTACGCGGGATTGGACGCAGCCAGCCGCGCTGGGCCTGTAGCGCCAGTACGATATTCTCGCGTACCGAAGCGGCGGCAATAATGCCGTCGGTTTTGCGATCTTCCGGACAGAAACCGATCCCAAGACAGGAGGCGCGATGGGGCGAGCGCAGGGTTTGCGGCTGGCCTTTGATCATCGCGCTGCCGCTGTCGGCGGGCTTAATGCCGAATATCACCTCTGCCGTTTCGGTGCGCCCGGAGCCTAGCAGCCCGGCAAGACCGACGATCTCACCGGGGCGAACCTCAAGATCGAACGGAGCAATGACCCCTTTCTTGCCGTAGTTGTTAAAGGCGGCCACCGGCTTGTTGCTGAGCAGCGTGCGCCCGGCGCGTTGCAGGGCGTTACTCTCCAGCTCGCGGCCCAGCATCATCTTCACCAGATCAATTTGCGGCAGCTCGCGCGTTTCGCGACAGCCGACAAAGCTGCCGTTGCGCAGCACGGTGATGCGGTCGCAAACGGTGTAAACCTGGTCGAGAAAGTGGGTCACGAAGATGAGGCTGACGCCCTGATCGCGCAACTGGCGCATCAGGGTGAAGAGCATCTCCACTTCCTGGGTATCAAGACTGGCGGTTGGCTCATCGAGGATCAGCACTTTTGCCGAGAGATCGATAGCACGGCAGATGGCGACAATCTGCTGCATCGCCACGGAGAAGCGGTTAAGCGGCTCGCGCACGTCGAGCGAGAAGCCGTAAGATTGCATCAGTTCGCTGGCGCGCTGCTCCATCTCTTTGCGGCGCAGCAGGCCGAAGCGGCGCGGCTCACGGCCAATAAACAGGTTATCCGCCACCGACATATTCGGTAGCAGGTTCACTTCCTGGTAAACGGTGCCAATCCCCAGTTGTTGGGCATGGGCGGTATTTTTGGGATTGATGGCCTGGCCTTCAAGCCAGATGGTGCCCTTATCCGCGTGGTAAACCCCGGTCAGCGCTTTGATAAGCGTCGATTTTCCCGCGCCGTTCTCACCGAGCAGGGCCATGATTTCACCGCGTCGCAGCGAGAAATCCACGTTATCGAGCGCTTTTACGCCGGGAAAGAATTTACTTAAGCCTTCGGTACGCAGGATTTCCTGGTGTGCTTCCGCGTTCATTGTTGACCCCTTACACAGATGCCCTCTCCCCGGCGGGGAGAGGGACGACAGGACTCAGTAACCCATGTTTTTCTTCTTCTCCAGCTCCTCTTTCGCCGTATCCGGCAGATAGAGGGTGGATTTGGTAATGGTCAACTTCGGCGGCTCGGTGCCGTCCTTTTTGAATTTCTCCAGCGCGTCGAATGCCGGGCCAGCCATGTTCGGCGTCAGCTCGACGCTGGCATTGGCTTCGCCATCGTTCATCGCTTTATAGATATCCGGTACGCCGTCGATAGAGCCGGTGAGGATATCTTTGCCCGGTTTCAGGCCCGCTTCTTTAATGGCCTGAATGGCACCAATCGCCATGTCGTCGTTATGGGCGTAAACCATGCAGATGTTTTTGCCGTTGTTCTCGGCTTTGATAAAGCTCTCCATCACCTCTTTGCCTTTACTGCGGGTAAAGTCACCGGACTGAGAGCGGATAATTTTGATGTTAGAGGCTTTAGAGATCGCTTCTGCGAACCCTTTCTTACGGTCGATGGCGACGCTTGCACCAACGGTGCCCTGCAGCTCAACCACGTTACACGGTTTGCCTGCGACGGTTTTCACCAGCCATTCACCAATCAGCTTCCCTTCGAGGACGTTGTCAGCGGTAACGGTAGTCATATAGAGCGATTTGTCTTTCACATCGATGGAGCGGTCGAGCAGAAAGACCGGGATCTTCGCCTCTTTCGCTTCTTTCAGCACCGGCTCCCAGCCTGTGGCAACCACCGGGGCGATGAAGATGGCGTCAACGCCCTGCGCGATAAAGGAGCGCACCGCTTTAAGCTGGTTCTCCTGCTTTTGCTGACCGTCAGCAATCTTCAGCGTAATGCCGCGTTTGCTGGCTTCGCTTTTCGCGACGTTGGTTTCAGCGGCACGCCAGCCGGACTCCGAACCGACCTGCGAAAATCCCACGGTTAACGACGCAGCCATCGCCATAGACGACATAGCTGCCGAAACTGCTGTGACAAGAAGTAAACGCTTCCACATAAGAGCATCCTCGTAGGGTTATTGTTGGCTACTACTTCGCCTGCGGGGAAACTATAGACAATCGGAGATGTAACAAAATGAGTTACATCACAAATCGGAAAAGTGAATGAATTGTTAGTTATCAGTTGCGATCTGGCGCGCGAAAAGGGGAGGCGAAACACAGCAGGAATCTCCCTTGAAATTGCAGAAATTTACTGGCGCAGCAAAAACGCATTTTTACGCTGTAACCGCTTACACAAAATTATTCAGTATGCTGCTATGGATATGGACAAAGTTGTCATTAAATGGCGCCGGTAAAGGCTCTTAAAAGTCGCTGGCGAGTAAAACAGCCCAAGACATTCACCGCCAGTTGGCTATAATACCCGGCACTTGTTTGCCACACATTTTAAAGGAAACAAACATGAGCTTACTCAACGTCCCGGCGGGTAAAGATCTGCCAGAAGATATCTATGTTGTTATCGAAATTCCGGCTAACGCTGACCCGATCAAATACGAAGTCGACAAAGAGAGCGGCGCGCTGTTCGTTGACCGCTTCATGTCCACCGCGATGTTCTATCCGTGCAACTACGGTTACATCAACCACACCCTCTCCCTGGATGGTGACCCGGTAGACGTGCTGGTGCCGACGCCGTACCCGCTGGAGCCAGGCTCTGTGATCCGCTGCCGTCCGGTTGGCGTGCTGAAAATGACCGACGAATCCGGTGAAGATGCCAAGCTGGTTGCGGTTCCGCACACCAAGCTGAGCAAAGAGTACGATCACATTAAAGATGTGAACGACCTGCCGGAACTGCTGAAAGCGCAGATCACCCACTTCTTCGAGCACTACAAAGATCTCGAAAAAGGCAAATGGGTGAAAGTGGACGGTTGGGACAACGCTGAAGCGGCGAAAGCTGAAATCGTTGCCTCCTTCGAGCGCGCTGCCAAGAAGTAAGCCGTTTTTGTAAGAGAAGCCCTGTCGCGCGTTGAGCGCACAGGGCTTTTTTTATGTGTGCGGGTTGGGGTTGCCGGATGGCGGGTTAGCCCTCCGGCTTTCGGCGCTGGCCTGCTTTGCCGGATGGCGGCAATGCCTTATCCGGCCTACGACGTGCGCACGTCCGGCTTTCGGCGTCGGCCTGTTTTGCCGGATGGCGGCGATGTCTTATCCGGCCTACGAAGTTCGCCTTTGGCATGCGAGATAACAGTGGTTGCGGTTAAACGTAGGCCGGATAAGCGCAGCGCCATCCGGCAAAAATGCGCGGCGCAAAAAAAACCGCGCCATTGGCGCGGTTCTCTGTGACTGATTACTACTTTTGATAATGGTCGCGGTCAAGCCAGTCGCCGCTTTCAATCAAGGTTTTCCCCTCAACAGAACGCTGGTAGACGTACATCCATGCGCCACCGTACGGCGTCTGGATCAACTGCCGTTTATACTCGCCGCCTGCGGTACGCAGGGCGTCCAGCTCACCGAGCGTTGAGGCGTCGATGCGATAGACTTCACCCAGCACGCTGCCGTTGCCCGGCACCGCGCCTGGGTAGTGCCCCAGGCTGTACAGCTGATGATTTTCAACGCTGAAGTCGCCCAGCCACTGAGCGTTGGTCATCCAGTGGCTGTTGCCCTGCTTGCGTCGTAAACTGCCGTAGACAAATATTCGCATTGCTAAAACTCAAACTGATAGAGCAAATCAAGTGCCTGATCTACGCCAGACACCGCTTCAAGATACAGCTTAGGCATCAGGCGATAACGTAACGTGAGAGTCGCCAGTGAGTCAAAAATTCCTACACCATATTTTACTTGTAGACCCGGCAGCACATAGCCGCTGACCACCACTTGTGAGGAGTCGCCGACGCCCTGTGTGTCCAGCGCCAGGTTGCTGACGCCAAAGGTCTCGCCGATTTTACCCACAACCTGCCCACTTTGCGCAACCCCAAGACCAATTAACATCGACGTCATTGCCGCACTATCGCTCTGTTCGCTCTCCAGCCCCTGCCCGCGCAGCAGGTAGGACAACGCTTCCTGCTGCGACATCGCCGGGTCGGAGAAGATCTCCGCTTTCGGTTCATCCGCAGAGCCGGTCACGCGCACCCCGGCAATCACATCGTTCTCCGTGGCTTCCGGGTTACGGATCGCTTCGAGGTTAAGCAGCGGCTGATCCGGCGGGCCGGAGAAGAGCAGCTCACCTTTACGCACAATCAGATCCTGCCCGTATGCGCGGAAGCGCCCTTCCGGAATATTGATCTGCCCGTTCAGCCCAAGGCCCTGCTTATCCTGCGCCACTTTCAGATCGCCTGTCAGCCGCGCTTTCAGCCCGAAGGCCGAGAGCCGCACGTTGTTGCCGACATGCACCGTCACATTGCTGTTGATCGGGATCGACGCCCGCTGCTCCTCTTCCGGTTGCAGCTGGTCGTTGAGCATCACCTCATCGCTGGAGACGCCGACCGCGCTCTCCGGCACATCGTGCACCACAATGCGCGCCCACGGCACATCAACATCACCGTCCAGGGTAAACAGGCTCGGCGTCGCTTCAAACACTACATCCGGCGAGACATCAAGGCGCACCATCGGCGGCACGGTAATGCGCACCTTGCTGCCTTTCGCCGCAATGCGCGCGCGCCAGTTGTTGATCTGGCTCCAGTCCGCATCGCCGCTGAGGTTGATCTGCCCCTGGCTGGTACGTACCACGCCTTGCAACGTTGACGTTGTTCCGTTGAAGTTCATCGCCAATTGGCTCGGCTGCATGTCGAACGGCATAAAGTTGCCCTCAACATCCAGCGCATTCAGCCCAAGCTGCCCAAACAGCTGCGGGCTTTGAGCGTTGCCGCCAAGGCGTAGGTTGGCATTGAGCGTCCCCGCCGCTTTCTCGCCGCGGCTAAAGATGGCATTCGCCATCGCCAGCGAGAAGTTGCGAATGTTCACCGTCCCGCCGAGATTGCGTCGACCTTGCGGATCGGTGACCTGAATCTGGCCGTCGAACTGGCCATTATTGGTCAGCCGCATCAGCCAGCCGAGATCGGCGCGATCGTTTTGCAGCTTCGCATTCAGGTTCAGCGTGTCGAAGGCGACCGGCAATGGCGCACCATTGACCTCCTGCGTCACTTTCACCCCACGACCAGCAAGTGTCACCTGCCCCTGCGGCAGCCCCGGTTTGGTGCTGTCCCAGCTGACATCCGCTTTGCCGCTAAAGACACCGCTCGCCTGCGTCGCTTCCGGCATAAACGGTTTCAGCATCGCAAGGTCGAAACGATTGAGATTGACCACCGCGCGCCCTGCCGCACCGGCATCAATGGTTTGCGGCACGCACAGCTCGGCATTCGGGTTGAGCCAGCAGTGCGGGCCAATGGCGATCTTCTGCTCCTGGTTGCGGTAATCGAGCGCAATCGGGCGCGTCAGCGACCATGGCCCCACTGGCGTGGCGAAGCGCGTGTCGCTGAGCGTCCCTTTCCAGCGCTGCTGCTGGCGGTCCAAGCTGCCTGCCAGCGCCAGCTGACCGGAGACCGGTTCGCCCTGCACGCGCAGCTGCAATTTATGCTGCTTCTCATTGCCGTCGGCGGCCAGCGTCACCAGGCTGATGTTGACGCCAGGCTGGGCGATACGCTCAACGCGCACGTTCAGCTTGCCGCCAATCTGATCGCTGGATTTCACATCCCCTTCCACACGCACGCGGGCGATGGAGAGCTCCTGCCAGCGCAGATTGTTGGCAGTAATGTCCGCCAGCGCCTGCGGCGCATCGACGGTGCCGCGCACTTTCACCACCCCTTTCGCCGTGCCGCCAAGACCCGGCAGCGCGTTATCGAGGCCTGGCGCATCGATAGTGGCGTCAAGGTTGAGATCTTTTACCCCCAGCTCGCCTTTGATATCAGCACTGTTTTTGCCCAGCTCAAGGTGCAGGCCGGGGATCACCCATTGCAAATAGCTGTTGCCTTTAAGCTGCCCGTCGACCTTGACCCGGTTCTGCTTAACGTTGCCGTTAAGCTTCAGCTCCGGTACATCCATCTGCCAGCTGCCGCCGTAAAGGCTGCCGCGGGTTTTCACCAGGCCATTGAGCTTCGCAGGCCACTCGGGGAAGGCTTTTGCCGTATCAATGCCGTTCAGCGTCAGCTCGCCGCGCCAGCTGATCGCCTGCTGCCAGTCGAGCAGCGCTTTCAGTTCGGTGGTGCCCTGCAGCGCAGCAATAGAGAGCTTATCGATGCTGATCTGCTGCTCGTTGCCTTTACCGTCCAGCGTGATGGTAGCCGGCGGAACCTGCTGCCCTTTTACCGCCGTACGGAACGAGAGCGCGTAGTCGGTCATTTTGCCGCTGAGCTTCAGCTTCAGGTTATCGGCCTGATACTGCTTCTCGCCGGTAAAGGGCCAGTAGAGCTGCTGGCTGGTGATATCAAGATTGAGCGGTAACCCCGCTTCTGCCAGCCGCGTCTGCGCCCGCAGCACCATATCCACCGGGCCAGAGAGGTTTACGCCAAGCTCCAGCTGCTTGCGCAGTTCGCCGCCCACTTTCAGCTTCACCTTCTCGCCTTTCAGCGGATCGACATTCAGCGTCGAGTTGAGCGTGATATCGACCGGCCAGCTATCGCGCAGCTGCGCGGTGCCGGTGGCGTTGACCTGGCCCTGATTCGAGTCGATATCGAAGGCGTCGAGCTTCATCTGCCCGTCAATGCTGCTCACTTTCAGCAGCAGGCTGCGCACGAGGATATCGGTATCGCCGGTCAGGCGCAGCTGCTCACCGCGAAACTCTTCAATATTGAGGTTGAGCGGCAGATGCACATCCTGCATCTCCGGCAGCAGCGGCTTCTCAAACAACGCTTTCAGCGTTTCGCCCAGCGGTTTCTCTTCCGGCCTGGGGTTGTGCACCTTCGGATCGAGAACCTCTTCCTGCGCCACATCGGCCGCTTTCGGCAGCGCAATCAGCAAGCCCTGTAGCGAGGTCGGTTTCAGGGTCAGGTTTTTCTCCTGCCAGTTCAGGCCGGAGCTAAAATCCATCAGCGAGACGGTGGTGTCATCAATTTTGATATTGATGTTTTCCAGCGCCACCCGGCTCAGCATAATCGGATACGGCGTGGAGAGGTTCAGCGGCCCGCTATCTTCCTCTTCCACCTTCTGCGCAGGCGGCATCTTTTTGGTGTCGATCGCCACGTTGATATCTTTCAGCGACAGATCGTTAACGCAAACACTGCTGTTGCGCAGGCAGCCGAGGTTAAGCGCAAAGTGGATCTGCCCCGCGTCGACCGCCACGCCCGGCTGGGTATAGCGGATATTTTTCAGCGACAGATCGCGCCAGCCGCCGGTGACCTGACCGATCTCCAGCCCCGGCACCCAGCGGTTCGCTGCTTTAAACAGCAGATGCAGGCCGCTGGTGGTGCCGACCAGAAAGATCGCCGTACCCAGCAGTAATACAAGAAACGCCACCACGCCGAGGCTGATCTTCTTCCATAAACTCATAATTCTGGCCCCAACCCGATGTAAAACTGCAACCCGTGCTCCTCTTTATCGCCGACCGGTACCGCGAAATCGAGCTTGATCGGCCCGACCGGCGACTGCCAGCGCACGCCGACGCCGGTGCCGGTTTTAAAGTTGCTGCGGCGGATATCGCTCACCGCTTCGCCGCTGTCGACAAACACCGCGCCCCACCATTTACCAGTGACGTTGTACTGATACTCCAGCGAGCCGGTCGCCAGTTTTGAGGCACCAATCAGTTTGCCGCGTTCGTTCTCCGGGGAGATCGATTTGTATTTATAACCACGAATGCTGCGATCGCCCCCGGCGAAGAAGCGCAGATCCGGCGGCACGCGCTGGAAATCACCGGTTTCGATCCAGCCGAGGTTGCCGCGCGCGATAAAGCGATGGCGATCGTAGAGCGTACGAATCCAGACGTTTTGCGCCTGCAAGACGAGGAAGTCGACATCCGATCCCCAGGCGGTGTTGGAGTAATCGACCGAGTAGCGCTGGGAGTCGCCCCAGGTTGGCATCAGGCCGCCGCGCGAGCGGGTACGGCTAATCATCACGCCCGGATAGAGCAGCATGGTGGTGTTGGTGACGTTGGCCTGGGTAAAGTGATCGAGGCTCCAGCGCAGGTTGATCGCCCGCTGCCAGCCACTGGAGAGATCCCAGTAGCGCGACAGCGCGAGCGTCGTTGAGTCCGCTTCAGTATCGTTAAGATCGGTACGCTTGAACCCGCCCTGCACCAGGTAATACTGCTCCAGCGGATTTTTCAGCAGCGGCATCTTGTAGCTGAAATCGAGTTGCTGCTCCGGCGCCGAGACGCTCATGCTGGTGGTAAAGCTGTGGCCGTAGGAGTTGACCCACGGTTTTTTCCACGTCGCTTTGACGCGCGGCCCGACATCGGTGGAGTAACCGACGCCGGTCTCAATGGTGTTTTCCGTGCGCGGCGAAACCACGCCTCTCAGCGGCAGCACTTTGGTCTTACGCGCTTTATCGAACTCCGGCGCGACAATCACCGAGTTAAACCAGCCGGTGGCGGAGAGGCGGCGGTTAAGCTCCGCCAGATCCTGGGTCTGGTAATAGTCCCCCTCGTGGAAAGGGATAAGGTTTTGCAGATACTCGTCGCGAATTTGCGAGCCCTGGAAGGTAACATCACCGAAGCGGTAACGCTGACCGCTGTCATAATCGATATCCCAGAACGCCTGGCGGCGATCCAGCGCAATACCCAGCTGGCTTTTGTTGAACTGGCTGTCGAAGTAGCCTTTACGCAGCGCGACGCTGGTAAGGGATTTTTTAAAGCTGTCGTAGTCGTGATGGTTTAACACCGTGCCGATAGCCGGCCGCTTTTTCAGCAGCGAAAGGTAGTCGCTGTCGGTACGCGCGCCGCCGCGCAGGATCACGTTGTTGCCGCCGATGCGCACAGGCTCACCCGCCGTAACGCGGGCGATCAGCACCTGGCGCCCCTTCTCCGGCGGTGGACGCAGTTCGAAAACAATGGTTGGCTCGTAGTAGCCTAACGCTTTTAGCCCTTCGCGGATGGCATCATCAACGCGCGCCTGGAAACGGCGGTCGGGCGTCACTTCATCACTCTGGATAGTCGACAGTTGGGCGCGCACATTTTTCTGCAGTTGCCCGGTTAACCCCTCAAGTTGCAATCGCACATTGGCGGCGAATGCCGTTTCGCTCACCAGCAACAAACCGGCAAAACATAAAAGACGGATCTTTGGCACGTTCTCTCCTGAATATCCTCGCTCCCACTCCTGGAAGGAAACGTAAGCGCAGCTCCGCGCTGGGCCTGATTGTGCCACGACAGCAGCAGCCAGGCTGATAAAAACCCGCATTATCGGGTTGAAAAACGGACGACTAGCCCAAAATTTCTTATGTTTAAATCTAGTCTGATTTAGGTCGTACATTGTGTTAAAACACCATCCTTAACACAACCCTAACCGCAATGACACTCGCCGGGAGGTATTACCGTGAGCCTGTTCGATAAAAATAACCTTGTTTCTCAGTCTGATGCTCTGCCCGGACGCCCGACGCCGATGCCTGTCGCCAGTTTACACGCTGTTAACGAGCACTCGATGACACATGTGCCGGAGGGCATGGAGGTGGCGATTTTCGCCATGGGTTGCTTCTGGGGCGTGGAACGCCTCTTCTGGCAGCGCGAAGGAGTCTACAGCACTGCCGCAGGCTACACCGGCGGCTATACGCCAAACCCAACCTACCGCGAAGTGTGCAGCGGCCAGACCGGGCATGCCGAAGCGGTACGCGTGGTTTACGATCCGAACGTGGTGAGCTACGAGCAGCTGTTGCAGATTTTCTGGGAGAACCACGATCCGGCGCAGGGGATGCGTCAGGGCAACGATCGCGGCACGCAATACCGCTCCGCCATCTATCCGCTCACCCCGGAGCAGGACGCCGCCGCCCGCGAAAGCCTGGCGCGCTTCCAGGCAGCAATGCGTGAAGCGGGTGACGCACGCACCGTCACCACTGAGATCGCCAGCGCCAAACCGTTCTACTACGCGGAAGATGAGCACCAGCAATATCTCTATAAAAATCCGCAGGGCTATTGCGGGATCGGTGGTATCGGCGTGTGCTTGCCGCCGCAGCTTAACCCCTAAATAAAGGGGGGAATAGGCGACAAAAAGTGGCGAAATTAGCCGCTGGCAGGCTGTAACACGCTTACGCTATACTAACGGCGCAATTGCCGGTCCACCGCTTCGGGCCGGCATTCATTGTGTTTACCACATGGATATTCCAAAAAAACCTTCCGAGGATCCGGTTAACAGCTGGATAAATTATGTTAAACAGTATCTTAGTCATACTCTGTCTGATCGCGGTGAGCGCGTTTTTCTCGTTATCTGAGATCTCGCTTGCCGCATCGCGAAAAATCAAACTTAAACTGCTTGCCGATGATGGCAACATCAACGCCCAACGCATCCTGAAAATGCAGGAAAATCCCGGCACCTTCTTCACCGTGGTGCAGATCGGCCTGAACGCCGTCGCCATTTTGGGTGGTATCGTCGGTGACGCCGCCTTCTCCCCCGCGTTTTACAATCTGCTGCTCAATGTCGTTTCACCACAGCTTGCCGATCAGCTGAGCTTTATCATCTCGTTCACGCTGGTAACGAGTCTCTTCATCCTGTTTGCTGATTTGACCCCGAAACGCATCGGTATGATTGCGCCTGAAGTTGTGGCTTTGCGCATCATCAACCCGATGCGCTTCTGTCTCTTCGTTTTCCGCCCGCTGGTGTGGTTCTTTAACGGCATGGCGAACGTCATTTTCCGCATCTTCAAACTGCCAATGGTGCGCAAAGATGACATCACCTCTGACGATATCTACGCCGTGGTGGAAGCCGGTGCGTTAGCCGGGGTGCTGCGTAAGCAGGAGCATGAACTGATTGAGAACGTGTTTGAGCTGGAGTCACGCACTGTTCCCTCGTCGATGACTTCGCGTGAAAACGTGATTTGGTTCGATCTGCATGAAGATGAGCAGAGCCTGAAAAACAAGGTATCTGAGCATCCGCACTCGAAGTTTCTGGTCTGTAACGGTGATATTGACCATATCGTTGGTTATGTCGATTCGAAAGATCTGCTTAACCGCGTGCTGGCAAACCAGAGTATGGCCCTGAACAGCGGCGTGCAGATCCGCACGACGCTGATTGTGCCGGACACGTTGACGCTCTCTGAAGCGCTGGAAAGTTTCAAAACTGCGGGTGAAGATTTCGCGGTGATCATGAACGAATATGCGCTGGTGGTGGGGGTGATTACCCTGAACGACGTAATGACCACGCTGATGGGCGATCTGGTCGGCCAGGTGGAAGAGATGATCGTCGCCCGTGATGAAAACTCATGGCTGATTGACGGCGGTACGCCGATTGATGACGTGATGCGAGTGCTGGATATCGATGAGTTCCCGCAGTCCGGCAACTATGAAACCATCGGCGGGTTTATGATGTTTATGCTGCGTAAAATCCCGAAACGCACCGATGCGGTGAAGTTCTCCGGCTACAAGTTTGAAGTGGTGGATATTGATAACTACCGCATCGATCAGCTGCTGGTGACGCGTATTGATGCGCGCACCACGGTGCTGACGCCGAAACTACCGGATATGGAAGATAAAGGCGCGGCATAACGCCGGAAGCGGAAACATCAACGGCCCCATTGGGGCCGTTTTTTATAGGACTTTATTACTGCATAGCACAACAGATTAAGCCATTTCGGTCTGCAGGCGCAGAACCTGGCGGTTAACTTCAGACATAACAGAAAAGTGCTGTTTGTCTTTCACTTTCGGCAGAAGGATTTTGCCCTTATCAAACTCGAAAGCGCCAACGTCCTTGATATACAACCGTCCACGGAACAGGATCTTGACGTACTTAGCCACCTGAAGTGGGTTGTAACGCTGGAAAATTTTCATTCTTCTATCTCTCCTGTAAAACACATTACGCCCTTGCGGTGCCACATTTGGTCCGACGTTGATGAGCGCAAATTTTGATGCCCAGTGACTATAGTCCACAACATGAGCGATACATAGTCTGAATGGGTTTATTTACCTTTTGATGACAATTAATCAGAATTTTCTTTTCAAACCCTGAAACTTCGCAGTATAAGCCTACGTTTTTTAACCGATATGTGCGTTAACCCGCAAACTGGCACCCCAATTGCGGGAAAAGCGTATTGATCGCACATATGATTAAACTGCCGTACCGAGTGGTCGGATCACCTGCATATAAACATGAGAGATGGAGACACCATGACCCTACGTAACATTCTGGCAGCGACATGCTTGTTACTGCCGCTGGTCGCTTCAGCGCATAACTTTGAAACCAACCAGCGCGTGCCGCCTGTGGGCGTTGCCGACCGCGGGGAGTTGCTGCTGAATAACGACAAGTTTAGCTATAAAAACTGGAATAGCGCGCAGCTGGCTGGAAAAGTGCGCGTGGTGATGCATATTGCCGGTCGCACCTCGGCAAAAGAGAAGAATGCCGCGCTAATTGAGGCGATCAAAAGCGCCAACCTGCCGCACGACAGATACCAGACCACCACCATTGTGAACACCGATGACGCCATTCCGGGCAGCGCGATGTTTGTGCGCAGCAGCCTGGAGAGCAATAAGAAGCTCTATCCGTGGTCACAATTTATCGTCGACAGCGAAGGTTCCGTGCGTAAAGCCTGGCAGCTGGAAGAGAAAGGCTCCGCGATTGTGGTGCTCGATAAAGAGGGTCGCGTAGAGTTTGCGAAAGATGGCAGCCTGAGCCAGCAAGAGGTGCAGCAGGTGGTTGCCCTGCTGCATAAATTGCTCAGTAAATAGAGACGCGAAAGCCGGGGTTGAGGAACGACTCGCGTGGGGTGTAATCCAGCGTCAGTCCCTTCCAGTCATGAACGTGCGCCCCGGCCGCTACCGCCACCGCGTGGCCGGCCGCCGTATCCCAGACGCTGGTCGGCCCAAAGCGCGGGTAGAGCTGCGCTTTCCCTTCCGCCACCAGGCAGAACTTCAGCGATGAACCAATCGCCGTGGTTTGATGCTCGCCCAGCTGGTGCAGATACTCCTCCAGCTCCGGATCGTTCGAGTGCGAGCGGCTGATCACCACCAGCGGCGGTCGCGCATCACGCACCTGAATCGGCTGGCGATGACCGCCCTCCTCTTTCCATGCGCTGCCCTCTGCGGCGGCATACATCACATCAAGCACCGGGGCATAGACCACGCCCAGCACCGGTTTGCCCTGCTCAATCAGCGCGATGTTGACGGTAAACTCACCGTTACGCTTGATAAACTCTTTGGTGCCGTCGAGCGGGTCCACCAGCCAGAAACGCTGCCAATTCTGGCGCATCTCCCACGCCGGGGGATCTTCTTCAGACAGGATCGGAATATCCGGCGCTAACGCCTGTAACCCGCGCACAATCACATGGTGCGCGGCGATATCTGCCGCCGTCACCGGCGAGTCATCCACTTTACTGGTCACATCCATCGGCTGATAGCCGTCGTACACCTGCATAATGGCATCGCCCGCGTCGCGCGCGAGCTGACAAATTGCATCTAACATATCCACCTCTCTCTGTGCAGTGGTGTGTAACTCATTGTTTTACTTATATCGCATTGCGCCGCGATCTGCCAACTGTGAGAGGGATTGCAGTTTTATTGCTCACTTTTATGGCACTATTCACAATTCTGTAAGCAACACACTGTACATAACAATTTCTTTTGTGGCTTAGATCGAAAAGGACGCCTCTGATGATTAAGTTTAGTGCAACGCTTTTGGCCACGCTGATTGCGGCCAGCGCGCAAGCGGCAACGGTGGATTTACGTATTATGGAAACCACTGATTTGCATAGCAATATGATGGATTTTGACTACTACAAAGATTCGGCAACGGAAAAATTTGGCCTGGTGCGCACCGCCAGCCTGATTAATGCCGCGCGCGGTGAAGCAAAAAACAGTGTGCTGGTCGATAACGGCGACTTAATCCAGGGCAGCCCGCTGGGCGACTATATGGCGGCGAAGGGGCTGAAAAAAGGTGATATTCACCCGGTCTACAAAGCGCTGAACACCCTCGATTACGCGGTCGGCAACCTCGGTAACCACGAATTTAACTACGGGCTGGATTACCTCCATATGGCGCTGGCCGGGGCGAAATTCCCCTATGTGAACGCCAATATCATCGATGCCAAAACTAACAAGCCGCTCTTCACTCCTTATCTGATCAAAGAGACGCCGGTGGTGGATAAAGAGGGTAAAACGCACACCCTGCGTATCGGTTATATCGGCTTCGTGCCGCCACAAATTATGGTGTGGGACAAAGCCAACCTGAGCGGCAAAGTGACGGTAAATGACATTACGGAAACCGCTCGCCACTATGTGCCGGAGATGCGCGCGAAAGGCGCCGATCTGGTGGTCGTCGTTGCTCACTCCGGCCTCTCGGCGGAGCCTTACCAGGCAATGGCGGAGAACTCCGTTTACTACCTCAGCCAGGTGCCGGGCGTCGATGCGATCCTGTTTGGTCACGCGCATGCGGTCTTCCCGAGCAAGGAGTTTGCCGCCATTAAAGGCGCGGATATCAGCAAAGGGACGCTGAACGGTATTCCGGCGGTGATGCCGGGCATGTGGGGCGATCACCTCGGCGTGGTCGATCTGGTGCTGAATAACGATGCCGGTAAGTGGCAAGTGAGCGACGCGAAAGCCGAAGCGCGGCCGATTTATGACGCCGCCGCCAAGAAAGCGCTGGTCGGCGAAGATGCGAAGCTGGTGCAGATCCTCAAGCACGATCACGATGCTACCCGCGAGTTCGTCGGTAAACCGATTGGCAAATCGGCGGACAACATGTACAGCTACCTGTCGCTGGTGCAGGACGACCCGACCGTGCAGGTGGTGAACAACGCGCAGAAAGCCTATGTCGAGCACTTTATTCAGGGCGATCCGGATCTGGCAAAGCTGCCGGTGCTCTCTGCCGCCGCGCCGTTTAAAGCGGGCGGGCGTAAAAACGATCCGGCCAGCTTTGTTGAAGTGGAAAAGGGGCAGCTCACCTTCCGTAACGCCGCCGATCTCTACCTCTACCCCAATACGCTGGTGGTGGTGAAAGCGACCGGCAAAGAGGTGAAAGAGTGGCTGGAGTGCTCCGCCGGGCAGTTCAACCAGATCGATCCCAACAGCGACAAGCCGCAGAACTTAATCAACTGGGACGGGTTCCGCACCTATAACTTCGACGTTATCGACGGCGTGAAGTACCAGATTGATGTCACCCAGCCAGCGCGTTATGACGGCGAGTGCCAGAGCATCAATCCAAAGGCGGAGCGCATTAAGAACCTGACCTTTGACGGCAAGCCTATCGATCCGAATGCGGTCTTCCTCGTTGCCACCAATAACTACCGTGCTTACGGCGGCAAGTTTGCCGGTACCGGCGACAGCCATATCGCCTTTGCCTCGCCGGATGAGAACCGCGCGGTACTGGCGAAGTGGATCAGCGATGAGACGCAGCGCGCAGGGGAAATCCACCCAGCGGCTGACAACAACTGGCGCCTGGCACCGATCAGCAGCAGCCACAAGCTGGATATTCGCTTTGAAACTGCGCCATCGGAGAAAGCGGCGGCATTTATCAAAGAGAAAGCGCAATATCCGATGCAGAAAGTGGGTAACGACGAGATCGGTTTCGCGCTCTACAGCATCGATTTACGCAAGTAAGCAATTTACCCGCAGTCGGTAGCGGCTGCGGGTGATTACGCCACATCGCGCTCGCGGTGATGGGCCAGCACTTCGGGCAAATTCAGCTCAATCCAGTCTGCCAGCGCGGCAACCTTTTCACTCACCTGCTCTCCGAGCGGCGTCAGGCTATATTCAACATGTGGCGGCACCACCGGAAAGGCGACGCGGTTAACAAAACCATCCTGCTCAAGCCACTGCAGGCTCTGCGCCAGCATCTTCTCACTGACGCCGCCCATCTTGCGGCGCAGATCGCTAAAGCGGTGCGTCCCTTCGCGCAGAGCGACCAGAATTAAGACACCCCAGCGGCTGGTGACGTGTTTCAGCACATCCCGGGAGGGGCACTGCTCGGCGAAGAGATTGCCGTCGCGCATCTGTTCGCTCAGGGTTTGTGGACGAGTTTGCTGTTTCATACTTACCTTTTTGTACGTACTTACTAAAAGTTAGCTAGGGTGCTAGCCTACCACAACACTTACCCCCACGCAGGAGAAACATCATGATTGCACTCACCGGCGCCACCGGCCAACTCGGCCAGTTTGTTGTAGAAGCCCTGTTAAAAACCGTTCCCGCAAAAGAGATTGTCGCCATCGTGCGTAACCCGGCGAAAGCCGAAGCGCTCAGCAAACAAGGCCTTATTGTTCGCCAGGGCGATTACAACGATCAGGCCGCCCTCACCCAGGCGCTGGCGGGCGTCGAAAAACTGCTGCTCATCTCCAGCAGCGAAGTCGGCCAGCGCGCCGCGCAGCACCGCAATGTGATCAATGCTGCCAAAGCCGCAGGGGTGAAATTTATCGCCTACACCAGCCTGCTGCATGCCGATACCTCACCGCTTGGCCTGCACGTTGAGCATGTGGAAACCGAAAAGCTGCTCGCCGAATCCGGCATCCCGTTTGCCCTGCTGCGTAACGGCTGGTACAGCGAGAACTACCTTGCGAGCGCACCGGCGGCGCTGGCGCACGGCGTCTTCATCGGTGCGGCGGGCGAGGGCAAAATTGCCTCGGCAACGCGTGCCGATTATGCCGCTGCTGCCGCGCGTGTAATTAGCGAAGAGGGTCATGCCGGCAAGGTTTACGAACTGGCGGGCGACAAGGCCTGGACGCTGAGCGACCTGGCGGCACTGCTAAGCGAGGCGAGCGGTAAGAAGGTGGTTTACCAGAACCTGAGTGAAGCAGATTTTGCCGCCGCGCTGAAAGGCGCAGGTTTGCCGGATGGGCTGGCAGAGATGCTGGCGGATTCCGATATCGGTGCCTCGAAAGGCGGGCTGTTTGACGATAGCCAGACCCTGAGCAAACTGATCGGTCGCCCGACAACCTCGATCGCCGACAGCGTTAACGATCTGCTGTAACGTTAATAATTGGTTAAATTTTATAGCCTCTCTCCGGGTCATCCCTAATAATAGAGGGCATGTTGCGGGGGGAGGTGAAGTGTGGAAGGCGTACCTGAACAGTTTATAGATGAGCGCGACAGCGCGCGGTTTCGCCACCTGGCGCAGTTGCCGGGGGTGGAGCTGTACCATGCGCATATCTCCCGCTACGCCTTTGAGCCACATACCCATGAAGCGTTTGGCATTGGCGCGATTGAATCAGGTGCCGAGCGCTTTCGCTATCGCGGGACGCAGCATGTCGCCCCGACCAACGCGATCGTCACCATGAACCCCGATGAGATCCACACCGGCGAAGCGGTAGGTGAAGAGGGGTGGCGCTACCGCATGGTCTATCTCGACCCCGATCTGCTTGAGCAGGTAACCGGCGTGCGTCACTGGTGGTTTCGCGACGTTACGCGGCTCGATGCTCTGCGCGCCCGCCAGATCTGCGGCCATATTTATGCCCTCTGGCACACCGACGATCCGCTGGCGCAACAGGGCGTGCTGCTCGATCTGATTGATACCTTTCGCCCGCTGGCGCAGCACGCGCCGCAGCGCCCGGAAGGAGCGCACCGTTTTGAGCGGGTGCGCGAATATCTGCATGACAACTATATGCGCAGCCTGACGCTCGACGATCTGGCAAGCGTCGCGTCGCTCAGCCCCTATCACTTCCAGCGCCAGTTCAAAGCCCATTTTCACGTCACGCCGCACCAGATGCTGATGGCAATCCGCCTGTGGCGCGCCAAACATTTCCTTACCCAGGGGATGCCTGCGGCAGATGTCGCTGCCCTCACTGGCCTGACGGATCAATCCCACCTCACCCGCGCCTTCACCCTGCGCTACGGCATTACCCCGGTACGCTACCAAAAGCAGGTTGCGCGCCGATAATGCGCAATCTCCTACAATACGCCCCCGCCCTGCTCCCCTACACTGGCGTGAACCAGATAAAAGAGGTGAAGAGATGGTAAGTGGTGTGTTGTATGCCTTGCTCGCCGGGCTGTTTTGGGGGCTGATTTTTGTCGGGCCGCTGATCGTGCCGGATTACCCGGCCGCCCTGCAATCGACTGGGCGCTACCTGGCTCTGGGGCTGATCGCGCTACCGCTGGCGTGGTTTGGGCGCGCGCGTCTGCGCCAGCTAACGCGAAGCGACTGGTGGACGGCGCTGTGGCTCACGTTAATGGGCAATCTGATCTACTACGTCTGCCTTGCCAGCGCTATCCAGCGCACCGGTGGCCCGGTGTCGACGATGATTATCGCCACGCTGCCGGTGGTGATCCCGGTCTGTGCCAACCTGCTCTACAGCCAGCGTGACGGCAAGCTCGCGTGGGGCCGGCTGCTACCGGCGCTGATTGCCATCGCTATCGGGCTGGGGTGTGTGAATGTTGCCGAACTGCGCCAGGGCATTGCGGATTTTAGCTGGAGCCGGTATGGCTCAGGGATTGCGCTGGCCTTTGTTGCGGTGGCCTGCTGGGCGTGGTATGCGCTGCGTAACGCGCGCTGGCTGCGGGAAAACCCGGATAAGAACCCGATGATGTGGGCAACGGCGCAGGCGCTGGTGACGCTGCCGTTATCCCTGGTAGGCTATCTTGCGGCGTGTCTGTGGCTTGACGTTCAGCAGCCCGACTTCGCGCTCCCCTTCGGCCCGCGTCCGCTGCTGTTTATCGGCCTGATGTTCATCATTGCGGTGCTCTGCTCGTGGGTGGGTGCGCTGTGCTGGAACATTGCCTGCCAGCGCCTGCCGACGGTGATTGTCGGCCCGCTGATCGTCTTTGAAACCCTTGCCGGGCTGCTCTATACCTTCCTGCTGCGCCAGAGCCTGCCGCCGCTCTTAACTCTGCTCGGCATTACCCTGCTGATTGGCGGCGTGGTGATGGCAGTCGCGTCGAAACCGCAGAAAGCCCGTATCACATCCCTTGAGCAGCCATAAAAAAACCCGGCTTACGCCGGGTTTTAATCAGAAGGTTTCCCAGTTGGCTTCGTTAACGCTGGCCGCAACCGGCGTCTTCGCCATCGCAACCGGCGAGCGCAACGCGGGACGCTGAACGTCACGGCTGCGGTTCACTTTGAACACCGCAACGGTTTCGGTCAGGCGCGCAGCCTGCTCTTCCAGCGCAGCGGCCGCAGCGGCGGACTCCTGCACCAGCGAGGCGTTCTGCTGGGTCACGCGATCCATCTCGGCAACAGCCTGGCCTACCTGGTCGATACCACGGCTCTGCTCATCAGACGCGGAAGAGATTTCACCCATGATATCCGTCACACGCGTTACCGCACTGACGATTTCAGCCATGGTTTCACCAGCTTCATGAACCAGCGCTGAACCGGCGCTTACGCGATTACCGGAGTCATCAATCAGCCCTTTGATCTCTTTCGCGGCCTGCGCGCTGCGCTGTGCCAGCGTACGCACTTCACCTGCCACTACGGCAAAACCACGGCCCTGCTCACCGGCACGGGCGGCTTCAACTGCTGCGTTCAGCGCCAGGATGTTGGTCTGGAAGGCGATACCGTCGATCACGTTGGTGATCTGGGCAATTTTGCTGGAGCTGGCGGCGATTTCGTCCATTGTACGCACCACGCCATCTACCACTTCACCGCCTTTCTTCGCGGTACCGGAGGCGTTAAGCGCCAGCTGCGTTGCCTGACGGGCGTTGTCGGCGTTCTGTTTCACCGTCGCGGTCAGCTGCTCCATGCTGGCTGCGGTCTCTTCCAGCGAGGCCGCCTGCTGCTCGGTACGCGAAGAGAGATCGTTGTTACCGATAGAAATCTCACCGGCACCGGTATAGATAGTGTCTGCGCCATCGCGCACCACGCTAACGGTTTTCACCAGCGACTGCTGCATCTCCTGCACGTTCTGCGCCAGACGCGCCATCTCGTTGGAGCCTTCGGCGTGGATCGCGTGAGTCAAATCACCGGTAGCGATATGGCGAATGTGGCCCATAACTTCATGCAGCGGCTTCAGCAGCACGCGCTGCATTGCCACCCAGCTCATGGCGATGACAGCCAGCACGACGACCATCACTGCCGCCAGGATCCAGAGAATGCGGATGTAGTCATGTTCGTTCTGCTGCACGCCGTCGCTGGCAAGCTTAGCCTGCTCGGCGCGCCAGGCACGGTAGCTCTTCTCCATCCCTTCCTGTTTTTTCTGCGCATTCTGACGGAACATATCTTCCAGCTTACCGGCCAGCAGCAGGCGGTTCATCTCGGTCAGCGTTGCGTGGTAGGTGCTGTACTGCTTCTCCAGCTCGTCAGAGAGTGCCTGGTCCATACCCGGCGTCTGCGGCAGCTTGTAGTAAATATCGTAGTGCTGCTGCGCTTGGTTAAGCAGGTTGGTGGCGTCTTGCACTAGCTCACCAAGTTGGCCACCGTTAATTTGGCTGGCGGTGCTGCTCTGTAAGCGCAGCATGCCGCGGTTCAGGGTTACACGCGCCTGGTTGAGGCTGATCCACGCATCGGTAAATTCGGATACGTTCTGGCTCGATACCTGGGAAACATTGAAGTTGTGCTTGTCATTGTTTAGCGCACTAATGAAAACGCCAGCTGAGATCAGCTGAAGTGCGCCAAGCACAACTAAAACCATAATTAATAAAGTTATAACTTTGATACGTTTGAACATCGTCGGCCTTTATTGCGTACAGAATATTGTCAGAAGAAAGAGTATCGGCATCGATGAAAAGTTGTTTAATGTCAATAATTTGCCCTATCCAAAACTTTCCAGAAAAAGTAATTGTATTCAATGTGTTAATTTCGAAAGATTTTTTGTGATGCGTATCACGGTTTTTCACGCAAGAAAGGCATAAGGGCTACAGCGTTCTCCGTAAGGGGTATATCATCGCCATAAAGATGCATTTAAAATACAACTTATAGATTCCACGATGAGGTAACTGCTATGGCTTTCCGCGATCAACCCTTGGGCGAGCTGGCGCTCTCCATTCCCCGCGCCTCTGCTCTGTTTCGTAAATATGATATGGATTACTGCTGCGGCGGTAAGCAGACGCTGGGCCGCTCGGCGGCGCGTAAAGAGCTGGATATCGATGTCATTGAAGCCGAACTGGCGAAACTTGCTGAGCAGCCTCTCGACAAAGAGTGGCGTACGGCGCCGCTGGCAGAGATCATCGACCACATCATTGTGCGTTACCACGATCGCCACCGTGAACAGCTGCCGGAGCTGATTCTGCAAGCCAGCAAAGTGGAGCGCGTCCACGCCGATAAACCGAATGTGCCGCGCGGGTTAACCAAGTACCTCACTATGCTGCATGAGGAGCTCTCCAGCCACATGATGAAGGAGGAGCAGATCCTCTTTCCGATGATTAAACAGGGCATGGGCGCGCAGGCGATGGGGCCAATCAGCGTGATGGAGAGCGAGCATGATGAGGCGGGCGAATTGCTGGAGGTGATTAAGCACACCACGCAAAATGTGACGCCGCCGCCGGAAGCCTGCACCACCTGGAAGGCGATGTATAACGGTATCAACACACTGATTGATGATTTGATGGAACACATCAGCCTGGAAAATAACAATCTTTTCCCGCGTGCCCTCGCAGGTGAAAAATAAAAAGACGCCCGAGAGCGTCCTTGATATGGAAGTTTAGAGCCGCCTCGCGGCTCTTTTTTTATGGCTTGCGGTTAGCAATGCGCTTCTTACCGGCAAAGAGCCAGCCCGCGCCCAGCACCACGAACCACAGCGGCGTGACGATCAGCGCCTGGCGGGTGTCCGCTTCAAGGGTCAGCAGCACCAGCACAAACAGGAAGAACGCCATGCACACCCAGCACATCACTTTGCCGAGCGGCATCTTGTAGATCGATTTTTCATGCAGCTGCGGGCGCTGTTTACGGTAGACCAGATACGAGCAGAGAATGATGGTCCAGACGAACATAAACAGGATCGCCGACACGGTGGTGATCATGGTGAACGCCGCAATCGCGCTCGGGTTGACATAGAGCATCACCACACCGCCCAGCAGGCAGATGCAGGAGAAGGTGAGCCCTTTCGCCGGTACCGCGCGTTTAGAGAGCTTGGCGAACGCTTTCGGTGCCACGCCATCCTGCGCCAGGCCAAACAGCATACGGCTGGTGGAGAAGACGCCGCTGTTGGCGGAAGAGGCGGCAGAGGTCAGCACCACAAAGTTGATGATGCTCGCCGCCGCCGGAATGCCGACCAGCACGAACAGCTCAACAAACGGGCTCTTATCAGCAACCACGGAACTCCACGGCGTGACCGACATAATCACGATCAGCGCGAAGACGTAGAACATGATGATACGAATCGGAATCGAGTTGATAGCGCGCGGCAGGGATTTCTCCGGATCTTTCGTCTCGGCGGCGGTCGTACCGACCAGCTCAATACCGACAAAGGCAAACACCGCTATCTGGAAACCTGCAAAGAAGCCGCTGATACCTTTCGGGAAAAAGCCCCCCTCATTCCACAGATGGCTGAAGGACGCTTCAACGCCGGTCGGCGATTTGAAATGCATCAGCACCATACCGACGCCGACGATAATCAGCGCCACGATGGCGACGATTTTGATCATCGCGAACCAGAACTCCATCTCGCCGAACATTTTCACCGTCGCGAGGTTGAGGCTCAGCAGCACGACGACCACGGCCAGCGCGGCGATCCAGTCGGCAAGGCCGGGATACCAGAATTGAGCATAGGCGGTAATGGCGACTACGTCCGCCATGCCGGTGACGACCCAACAGAACCAGTAGGTCCAGCCGGTAAAATACCCCGCCCACGGCCCGAGCAGGTCGGCGGCGAAGTCGCTAAAAGATTTATATTCGAGGTTGGAAAGCAGTAATTCGCCCATCGCACGCATAACGAAAAACAGCATAAAGCCGATGATCATATAAACGAAGATGATTGACGGGCCAGCGAGGCTAATTGTTTTGCCGGAACCCATAAATAAACCGGTACCAATAGCACCGCCAATAGCAATTAGCTGAATATGCCGGTTCGTAAGATTACGCCGTAGCGACTGTTCAGCCGGAGCCGCATTATCAGCGTCGGCTTTAACTTGATCTACCATGTTGTTTTCCTGTCTGTGTTGTTGGGCTCTGCTGGCCTTTACGTGTCTGCTTCGTCCTTAATGGACGCATCGATATTAGGTAAGAATCGGCGGGATGAATACTCTGAATTAAATCGAATGTTAAATATTTGTTTAAAGTGAGTGTTATATCACCTGGCAAATGCGAAACAGCTCACAAAAATACACCTGATTGTGCGCTTTGCAAGATAATATATTGCTAATAGTTCTGTTTACCAACGATCCGCGAAGTCAGAAACCCTCTCCTCTGTTAAAAGAGAGGGCTTCACGCCGAAACTTACAGAATTTCCAGCAGTTCCACTTCGAACACCAGCGTGCTGAATGGCGGGATGGATGCGCCAGCGCCGCGCTCGCCGTAAGCGAGGTTGTGCGGAATGGTCAGTTCCCATTTGGAGCCAACCGGCATCAGCGTCAGGGCTTCGATCCAGCCTGCGATTACGCCGTTAACCGGGAATTCAGCCGGTTCGCCGCGCGCGACGGAGCTGTCAAACACGGTGCCGTCAATCAGCTTACCGGTGTAGTGCACGCGTACGCGGTCGGTGCGCGCCGGGATAGCGCCTTCGCCCTGGGTGATCACTCGGAATTGCAGACCGGATTCGGTGCTGTTAACGCCTTCGCGCTCGCGGTTTTCATCAAGGTATTTCACGCCTTCTGCCGCCATCTCTTCGAAACGGGAGCGACGAACCGCGTCAGCACGTTCGTGGATTTCACGCAGCGCGCGATGAACAACGTCTACCGGTACAGCAGGCTGTTTGCCCGCCAGCGCATCGGCAATACCCGCGACCAGCGCTTCCGGTAACAGCCCCTCTAACCCGGATTCGCTCAGCTGCTGTCCTACCTGCAAACCAATGCCGTAGCTGGCTTGCGCTTCGATCGTGTCAAAAGTTGGGGTGGTCATGGGTTTTCCTTCCATCGCTTTTTAAAGTAGCGCGCAGCATAACAGCCGCCCTGGGCCGGGCACAACTTTGTCACGGGAAAGATGACAAAAGGGCGCGAAAGGGAAAGAATGGTTCACGTTAGCAAAACCCTGCATTGTGGTGTCAAAATAGTACTTTATATGGGCTTTCATGCGCTTAAACGCCGCGAACGCCAATGCAGGAAGATAAAGTGTATATACTCAACGAGACAGGATATTAAATGACGCGGAGCAGGAGGAGAGCCATGCCCGGGCGATTTGAACTGAAACCTACCCTTGCGAAGATCTGGCATGCCCCGGACAATTTTCGCCTGATGGACCCGCTCCCGCCTCTTCACCGCCGCGGCCTGATTCTGGCGGCGCTGCTGGTTATTATCGGCTTTCTGCTGCCGACAACGGATGAGAGCGTGCCGCAGCGCAGCGGTGAGGCGCGCGATGCGCAGCTCGATCTGCAAAACTCGCCGAATGTCGCGCCGCCGCAGGTGGTCAACGACCCGCAGCTCAACGCCCCCAGCGCGGAAGCGTCGATGCAGCAGCAGGAGTCGATTGAGCAGCAGCCTTCCACTGAGCAGCAGCCCACCGCAGAGCAGAACAGCCAGCCACTGGCGACCAGTAGCGGCATTGAGCAGCAGTGGCGCACCTACCGGGTGGGCGAAGGGAAAACCCTCGCGCAGCTCTTTCGCGATCATAATCTGCCGCCAACGGATGTCTACGCGATGGCGAAGGTTGAGGGCGACGGCAAGCCGCTCAGCAATCTGCAAAGCGGCCAGATGGTGAAGATCCGCCAGAACGCCAGCGGCGTGGTCACTGGCCTGACGATTGAGACCAGCGGCCAGCAGGTGCTCTTTACCCGCCAGCCGGACGGCAGCTTTATCCGCGCCCGCTAAACCTCGAGCGCCGGGCAGCGATCACCCGGCGCGCTTATTGACCCACGCGATCCCCGTACAGACCAGCACCAGCGCGACAGCGTATTTCCACTCCAGAATATTCTCGCCGAGGAAGATGGCCGACAGCACCGAGCCTGCCACCGGAATCACGAAGTTGAAGGGCGCGATCATGCTGACGCGGTTCACTTTCAGCAGGGCGCTCCACAGGGCAAACGCCACCGAAGAGAGCAGCGTCAGGTAGGCGAGCACCGCGACTGCCGCCGCGCTATCCACCGCCAGCTTTCCTCCCGTAAGATAGCCGCCCGCCAGCAGCGCCAGGCCGCCTATCGCCAGCTGCCAGCCGGTCATCACCGTAGGATCGACCGTTTGCGAAATCCGCTTACCGTACAGCGTGGCGGCAGAGAGGATAAATGCCGCCAGAATGACAAAGCCGTCGCCCTGCCAGACAAAGCGAAAATCCGCCAGCCCGCCGTGGAAGTTCACCAGCATGACGCCAGCGAAGCCCAGTACGCAGCCGAGCGTTTTGTTGTAGCTCAGCTTGTCATTGTGATAGATGAAGTGCGCCAGCAGCACGCTGAAGAAGGTGCCGGTAGCATTCATGATCGATCCGTTCACCCCCGTCGTATAGGCAAGGCCAATATAAAAGAAGGTGTATTGCAGCGAGGTCTGGGTCAGCCCGAGCAGCGTCAGTTGTCCAAACTGCGAAGCGCTTAGCCTGGCGATCGGTTTACGCTGCGCCAGCGCGAACAGCAGCAGTAGCGCTCCGGCAAAGAGAAAACGGTACCCGGCGAACACCACTTTGGAGGGGATGTCGTCGGTAGCGATATGGAACAGTTCATAACCGCTTTTGATCGCCGGATAGGAGCTACCCCATAACAGACAGCAGAGCGTGGCGCAGGCGTAAGCGATATGACGACGGGCAAAAACGGGGGTGGGCAGAGGGGAGTCCATGGCTAATCTCAAAAATAAAATTGCGTTTCAATTTAGTATCTGAGAATGCGGCGCAAATAGCTACCGGGAAAGGCGGGAATTGTGGGCGGGGCAGAAAAGCAAAACGCCGGCACAAGGCCGGCGCTTCGTCTCTCATTGTCGTTCATGTTGCAGAGGCGTTAGCGCCTGCAGACCCGAACAACTCAGAGCGCAGTGAAGAGTAAAAAATTACTCAGCAACTACGTTTACAGTCAGCTTAGCGAATACTTCGCTGTGAACCTGGAAGTCCACTTCGTGCTCACCGGTGGTACGCAGAACGCCGTTCGGCATACGAACTTCGCTCTTCGCCACTTTAACGCCAGCTGCAGTTACAGCGTCAGCGATATCGCGGGTACCGATGGAACCGAACAGTTTACCTTCGTCGCCTGCTTTAGACGCGATGGTAACGGTGCCCAGTGCATTGATTTGCTCAGCACGAGCGTTAGCAGCCGCCAGAACGTCAGCCAGTTTGGCTTCCAGTTCAGCGCGACGTGCTTCGAAATACTCAACGTTTTTCTTGGTAGCCGGAACAGCTTTACCCTGCGGTACCAGGAAGTTACGAGCGTAGCCCGCTTTAACGTTAACCTGATCACCCAGGCTACCCAGGTTTGCTACTTTATCAAGCAGAATAACTTGCATTACCTTATCCTCTCAAAGTCGTATTAATGGACCGTGACCGATTACTGATGACGATCAGTGTACGGCAGCAGGGACAGGTAGCGAGCGCGTTTGATAGCGCGTGCCAGCTGACGCTGATATTTTGCACGGGTACCGGTGATACGGCTCGGGACAATCTTACCGCTTTCGGTGATGTAGTTTTTCAGCGTAGCGATATCTTTGTAATCAATCTCAACAACGCCTTCCGCGGTGAAACGGCAGAACTTGCGACGACGGAAATAACGTGCCATTTGGCTAGTCTCCAGAATCTATCAATTCAATCTGCTCGGCATGCAGAACCATTTTGCTCAGGCCGTTCTTTGCCTTGTGGCAACTGATGAACCCCTGAACGGTTACTGCGCTACCGACCGTTATACTGTGAGTAATGGCCTGGTTCTCCTGCCCGCTGATTATTACAGGCATTTGGCACCACGCCTGCCGGTGAAAACCGGCTTCCTCCTGCACAGAGCGGTGCTCAAGCACGAACTGGCAGTGTGGAATTCCTGACGGGCTGACCTTTCGCAGCGGCGTCCTGCACACGGTGCCGGACAACACCAGACGGTTGGTCATCAGGAATTACTCTTCAGAATCCCCAGCATCTGCATCATCTGCGGTTTCATTTGCGAAATCATCGCGACGCTCACGACGCTCGTCTTTCGCTTTAACCATCGGAGATGCTTCGGTTACCGCGTTCTTAGTACGCATAACCATGCTACGGATAACGGCGTCGTTGAAGCGGAAGTTTGTTTCCAGCTCATCGATCGCTTCCTGCGGCGCTTCAACGTTCATCAGAACGTAGTGTGCTTTGTGCAGTTTGTTGATCGGGTAAGCCAGCTGACGGCGGCCCCAGTCTTCCAGACGGTGGATCGTACCTTCTGCTGCAGTGATTGCACCAGTGTAACGTTCGATCATGCCCGGAACCTGTTCGCTCTGGTCAGGATGGACCATAAAAACGATTTCGTAATGACGCATCGAATTGCTCCTTACGGATTATTCAGCCTCCTGTCTGGGTCAGCCGAGGCCCGGGGAGGCAAGGAACGTGTTAAAGGTCGGCTGAAAAATTGACGCGTCATAATACTGGCGCCACCCCAGGAACTCAAGGTGAATTGCACAATTAATTCGCACTAAGCGCCAAGAGAAGCCGCCACGGCGAATTACACTTAACCAGCGCACCTCATAACCTAAGGAGAAGAGATGTACAGGCGATAGTTCCCGAAGACGTACTGGAGCGTAACATCATGAAATACATCGCACTTTTACTAGCAACCCTGCTGCTTAGCGCCCAGGCTAGCGCAGCGATCGCCCCGCCCCCACCGCAAGCCCGCAATATGGATGACGTGCAGAGCTTAGGTGTTATCTATATTAATCATAACCTTACCGACGAAAGCGACGCCGAGCCGGTGTTGATTCAACGTCCGGATGCCGCCCCGCCGCTTAAAGATGACGGCTGAAGAAGCCGACCGTCGCCTCCAGCGCCTGCGGCGTAATACGATGAGCAACCCCCGCTTCCCACAGAGTGGTAAGCCTGGCGTCACGCTGTTCGTCGGCCAGCGCCTGCTGTAATCGGAAGGATTCAGCTGCGGGCACGACATCATCCGCTTCGCCATGCCACAGCAGCAGCGGGCGATCGGCGACTCTCTCCAGTTGGCCCGTCACTTCCCATTTCGCCAGCGGCGCGAGAATGGCATCGAAAGTCTCCTGCTGCGCGGCGTTGGTGACCTCTAGCGGCGGGAACAGCGTGCGGGCAAGAGAGGTGAAGTAGCCCGATCCCATCAGGCTGGCGACGCAGCGCACCTCCGGGTGACGAGTCATAATGCCCAGCGCCGTCATGCCGCCCATGGATGCGCCGCCCACCGCCAGCCGGTTCTCTTCAATCAGATTGCGCTGGTGTAACGCATCACGCAGCGTGGCAAACTCTTCAAGATTGCCCTGCAAGATTTGCCAGAACTGACGCAAGCGGCGCTCAGCGTTGCCGCTAAAGCGCGCGCCATGATCGGGCGCGTCGGGCATGATCACGCGAAAACCCGCCTGCGCCAGCGCGACGGCGAAGTAGCTGTAAACCAGCTTTGATGAGGTGAAGCCGTGGTAGAACACGACGCAGGGGAGCGGTTGTTGCCCTTTTCCGGCCGGGAAGGCGTGCAGCGCCTCATTACCTGCAAAGTGGTCTGTCTGAATTTCAATCATTTTTCCCTCCGTGATCTATAGTGCAGATATGCCACCCGCAGCGCGCTGGCGCAAGCCAGATTCCGCATAAGCATTGCGCATGATGAGAGCCAGATTACGCTTTCAAAACACTTTCATTCGAAATCAGTGCTCAAGCTAACACTTCGGGAACATCACCCCCAAAGTGAAACCCATCAGGAACTACACTATGGCTATCAGTAGAGATAAGAAACCGATGCGCGCCCTGCTGCCGCTGTTGTTTGCCCTGCTTATCAGCGGCTGTGCCGCGCTGGAAGGCAAACCGCAACCTGCGCCGCCGGCCACGGAAACGCCGCAAGAGATCAGTCGAAATCAGACGCAGGGATTGCGGGAGATCGGGGCGGTTAACGTCACAGTAATGGGCTCGCCCATGGATGTCGAAACAGCGCTCAAAGCCAAAGCCTCCGAGGCGAAAGCAGACTATTACGTCATCATAATGATGGATGACAGCGTATTCCCCGGCCGTTGGTATGGTCGCGCCCTGCTTTATCGATCGTAGCGAGGTATTGATTTTAAGGACTTTTACACTGCTTTGCGTCCATTGATGTTCTTCTGTGCACTATTGGGTTCTGACTTCTCTTGTGCGTAAGGAAGCCCCGATCCGACTCGGGGTAGCGAAAAATGGAGCTGACGACAATGAAACAATCTCTCGCCTTAAACTCGCTGTTACTCTCTGCCGGTATGTTGCACACCACCGCGCAGTCCGCCGAGTTCGCCTGCGCCGATCGCGTGACGGGGCTTAACGAAATTGGCCTTATTTCGGTCGATAACGTCGCCGGCAGCCAGCAAGATGTTGAGCGTGTCATTGCCCTGAAAGCGGATGAACAGGGCGCCTCCTGGTATCGCATTATTCGCATGCAGGAGGCGATGCAGGTTGATTCATGGCAGGTGCAGGCGATCCTCTACGCCTGAGTGTCGTCAATAAAAGCCACCAAATCAGGGCGTTTCTTTATGCCCCTACTTTCTTTAAGATTATGTTATTCGGGTGATACATCCGTGTAACATATTGTTACAAATCTACGCTAAATGTTGTCCGCTCCCTGCCGTTAAGGAGGCTCACACATACAAAAACGGACACATTATGAGCGCCCTCTTTCGTCGTGCCAGCCTTGGTGCAAAGCTCTCTTTGCTGACTGGTGCAAGCGTTGCGACGCTATTTCTCTTATTTACCTTTCTGATGAGTAACAACGCCAGCCAACAGCTGGAAACGCTGGCTATGGAAGATCTGCACAGCCAGTCTACCGGCGTGGTCGACATGGTAGAGATGTTCAACAGCAGCCTCACTGAAGAAGTTGAGAGCTACACCCGATTGTTTGGCAGTTTCCTGCCGCAGCCGCTTGCCATTGATCCGCAACAGCGCCGCGAGATTAACGGCATCGACGTTCCGCTGCTGAAAGCCGGTGACGTTGAGCTGCACAACAACAACGCCATTCCCGATGATTTCCTTAACCGCACCGGCGCGATTGCCACCCTCTTCGTGCGCAGCGGCAACGAATTTGTGCGTGTTGCCACGTCTCTGCGTAAAGAGAATGGCGATCGCGCGATCGGCACCAAGCTTGATCCCGCCGGCCCGGCGTTTGCTCCGGTGATGAAAGGTGAGGTCTATCGCGGCCTCGCGCTGCTGTTCGGCAAGCGCTATATCACCCAGTATCAGCCGGTAAAAGATGCCAGCGGCAATACCATCGCTATTCTGTTTGTTGGCGTCGATATCACCCGCTCCTGGCAGGTGATGCGCGGCAAAATTCTTGGACGCAAACTGGGCGAGAGCGGACACTTCTTCGTGATTGACCGCAACCCGGGGAAAAACCTCGGCAACTACCTGTTCCACGGTGACCAGGAAGGCAAACGTCCGCAGTGGAGCGAAAGCGATCTGCAGGCGGTGCTGAACAACGAGAGCGGCACCCTGACACAACAGAGTGCGGATGGCCGCACGCTGCTGCTCTCCTACACCGCACTGCCCGGCTGGAACTGGGCGGTCGTGGGTGAAGTCGATAAAGCCACGCTGCTGCACGATGTAAACGCAATGCGTAACCAGTTCCTGCTGGCGGGCGTGATCGTCTCCCTGCTCTTCGCGACGATGTTTGTGGTGATTATTCGCCGCTGGCTGTCGCGTCCGCTGCGTAGCGTGATCGATCTGGCACAGCAATATGCCGCAGGCGATCTGCGCGCCACGCTGGCAGTGGATCGTCAGGATGAGGTGGGAGAGCTGATCGCCGCGATCAATGGCATCGGCGATGGGCTGCATAAAATTGTGCTGCAGGTGCGGGAATCCGCCGCCGAGATCAACCTCGGCACCAATGCACTGGCCGCCGACAGCAGTGAGATCAGCGATCAAATCAATAAGCAGGCCAGCAGCGTCGAAGAGACTTCCGCCAGCATGGAGCAGATTGCCGCCACCGTGCAGCAAAATGCGGCCAATATGGAGCAGACTCAGCACCTGGTAAATGAAACCACCGACGCGGTGAAAAAAGGCGGTCAGACCGTCGAACACTCCGTTGAGACAATGGAAGATATTCGCGCCGCTTCACAGCGTATCGCCGATATTACCCATGTAATCGAGTCAATTGCCTTCCAGACCAACATCCTCGCGCTTAACGCGGCGGTGGAAGCGGCGCGCGCAGGCGAGCATGGCAAAGGCTTTGCCGTTGTTGCCCAGGAAGTACGTGCTCTGGCGGCACGCAGCGCCAACGCGGTGAAAGAGATCGACGCGCTGATTGGCGATACGCTGAAAAAAGTGGGCGAAGGTCACTCTCAGTCGGAAGCGACCCGCATCGCGATGCAGGCGATCATCAATCACATGAACAATATCAACCAGTTGGTTCATGAGATTAACCATGCTTCCCATGAACAATCTGCCGGGATTAATCAGGTGAACCTGGCGATGACGCACATTGGCGATGCCACGCACATCAACGCCGGACGCGTGACCCAGAGTGAAGAGACCGCGCGCATTCTGCGTGAAAAAGGGGCGCATCTGAGCGAGCTGGTCAGCCTGTTCCGCTTAAAAATGGATTAATGGGCTCCGCCCGTGGCGCGCAGCAGCAGGTCACTTTTGACCTGTTCATCAATCCGCGACGCGCCACGGGTATCAAGCATCATCTGACACCACGCCTGCGCTATTGGCGGCGATGCGTGCCGCAGCATTTGCGCACCGACGCCCAGTAGCCAGAGCTGCTGGGTAATCTCCCGCCCTTGCGCCTCGTCCGGCTTACGCAGCCGCGGCTGGAGCTGCCGCCAGGCGCGTTCGAAATGGCGATCCCGCCCTTTTACTGCTGCAAACTCTTCGCTTAATAGCGCCAGCACGCCCGGCTGTTTGGCCAGCACGCGCAGCACATCCAGGCACATCACGTTTCCCGAACCTTCCCAGATACTGTTGACCGGCACTTCGCGGTAGAGCCGCGGCAACTCGCTCTCTTCGCAGTAACCGATACCGCCCAGCACCTCCATCGCTTCGGCGACGAACGGTATGCCGCTTTTACACACCGCGAACTTCGCCACCGGCGTAAAGAGGCGCGCCCATAACGCTTCCTGTGCATCCGCCCGGCTATCCCATGCGCGGGCGAGGCGAAAGATCGTCGCCGTTTGCCCCTCAAGTTGCAGTGCCATGCGGCTGAGCACGTCGCGCATTAGGGGCTGATCGACAAGGTTTTTGCCAAACGCCTGGCGGTGATGGGCATGATAGAGCGCCACGGAGAAGGCGCGGCGCATCAGGCCGTGGCTGCCGAGGGCGCAGTCAAAGCGCGTCAGCCCGCCCATTTTGAGGATCTGGCGCACGCCGTCGCCCTCTTCGCCGAGCAGCCAGCCGCAGGCGTCAACAAACTCCGCTTCGCTGCTGGCGTTCGAACGGTTGCCGAGCTTCTCTTTGAGCCGCTCGAGGCGCACGCCGTTACGCTCCCCGTCCGGCAGAAAGCGCGGCACAAAGAAGCAGGAGAGGCCGCCCGGCGTCTGTGCCAGCACTAAGTGCGCATCGCTTTGCGGCACCGAAAAGAACCACTTATGCCCCACCAGCCGGTAGTGATCGCCGCTCCTCTCCGCGCGCGTGGTGTTACTCAACACATCGGAGCCGCCCTGCTTCTCCGTCATCCCCATGCCGATAAGCAGCCCGCGCTTCTCCCCACCCGGCAGCAGATGAGGATCGTAACGATCGCTGAGCAGCGGTTGCTGCCAGCCTGCAAAAGCAGCGGGAAGTGCCTGCTGCAATAGTGGCGTGGCGGCAAAGGTCATGGTGATGGGGCACAGCGTGCCGGATTCCACCTGCGCATGCAGCACGAAGCGGGCGCTGCGCGCGACAAACGATCCGGCGCGCGCATGCTCTTCCCACGCCAGGTTATGCACGCGGTTGCTGCACAGTCCCTGCATCAAAAGGTGCCAGGCCGGGTGGAAGCGCACATCATCCAGCCGCTCGCCGGTGCTGCTGTAGCGCAGCAGTTCCGGTGGATTGGCATTTGCCAGCCGACCAAGTTCAAGAGATTCTGCTGTGCCGAGTTGCTGGCCGATGCTGGCGAGCAGTTCTGCATCCCACGCCGCGCCCTCGCGCATCACTGCGTCGTAGAGGGGACGGTCAGACAGAAACAGGTTGCTGTTATGCAGGGGAATGGGTTGGTTAAAAACGGTGTGCGTTTGCCAGCGCATGCTCTCGCCCTCCTTCAATGGCCACGCCGCTAAGTATGGACAGCCCGCGCTGGCGCTGCATGGGAGGGGGGTCACACAGCGGTAATATCATTGCGATCAATCGTGAAACGGCTCACATTATTCAGGAATAATATATTTCCCCGCTGACATTCTAATGAATAATTTATTCTCACCTTCCCAACGAGAATCATTATGCATTCACCTCACCCTGCGCCAGATGCGCATAAGCGTGCGCTTATCGCCGGCTCGATTGGCAACTTTATCGAGTGGTATGAATTTGCGGTGTATGGCTTTCTCGCCACCGTGATTGCGAAAAACTTCTTCCAGCTGGCGGGCGACACGGGGTTGACCAGCTTGATCCTCACTTACGCGTCGTTTGCCATCGCCTTTTTCTTTCGCCCGCTGGGCGCGGTGCTGTTTGGGCGCATTGGCGATCGTCTCGGGCGTAAACCGATGCTGATTATCGTCCTGGTGCTGATGACGCTGGCGACTGCTGCTATCGGCATGGTACCGGTCTATGCCTCGATTGGCATTGCCGCACCGATGATCATTACCGGGCTGCGTATTTTGCAGGGGCTGTTTGCCGGCGGTGAGTATGGCGGCGCGGTGTCGCTGATGACCGAGTTCGCTCCGCGCGGTAAACGCGGGCTGTATGGCGCCTGGCAATCCTTTACCGTTGCGCTGGGGCTGCTCAGCGGCGCGGGCGTGGTGGCGCTGCTCTCGACGATCCTCACGCCGGAAGCACTGCACGAGTGGGGCTGGCGTATCCCATTCTTCCTCGCCCTGCCGATGGGCGTGGTCGCGCTGTGGCTGCGGGTGAGCATGGAGGAGACGCCAAGCTTTGTGCAACAGCAGGAGAAACCGGTCGTCCAGCAGGCCAACCGTACCGCGACGCTGAAAGCGATTTTTATGGGTATCGGCCGGGTGATGGTGTGGTCCGCCGCCGGGTACACCTATCTGGTGATTATGCCGACCTACCTGCAATCGGCGCTGCATACCGGCTTTAACCAGGCGCTGCTGATTGCGGTGATCTCCAATGTCGGCTTTGCGCTGACCATCATACCTGCCGGAATAGCGAGCGACCGTTATGGCCGCCGTACGGTCATGGTGACGGCAACAATCTTGTTGCTGATCCTCGCGCTGCCGCTGCTCAAAATCCTGCAGGCAGAGTCGAGCACGCTGGCGGTGAAAGCGGTGGTGGTGCTGATTGCGGGTGGTCTGGTGGGGGTGCTGGCAGGCCCCGGCCCGGCGATGCTGTCGGAGATGTTTCCAACGCGCGTGCGTTACACCGGCCTGGGCGTGGCCTATTCGCTCTCAAACGCGCTCTTTTCGGGCTGTGCGGGGTTGATCATTACCGGGCTGATTAAGCAGACCGGTAACCTGGATATTCCGGCCTATTACGTGATGGCAACAGCGGTGGTGAGTATTGCGGCGCTGATGACGCTCAATAAGGATGACCATCTGCGGTCTTTAGAGGAGTAATAGCGCGATTTTGCGTAGGCCGGATAAGCAAAGCGCCATCCGGCACTGTTGCGTAGGCCGGATAAGCGAAGCGCCATCCGGCATTACGTGCACTTAACTGCGCTGGCGCACCGCTTCAAACAGGCAGATACCGGTCGCGACCGAAACGTTCAGCGAGGAGACGCTGCCCGCCATCGGAATGCTGATCAGCTCATCGCAGTGCTCGCGGGTCAGACGGCGCATACCTTCACCTTCCGCGCCCATCACCAGCGCCATCGGGCCGGTCATTTTGCTCTGGAACAGGGTGTGATCCGCTTCGCCCGCGGTGCCGACGATCCAGATACTCTCTTCCTGCAACAGACGCATGGTGCGCGCCAGGTTGGTCACACGGATCAGCGGTACGTTCTCCGCCGCGCCGCAGGCCACCTTTTTCGCCGTGGCGTTCAGCTGGGCCGATTTATCTTTCGGTACGATCACCGCATGGACGCCCGCCGCATCGGCGCTACGCAAACAGGCCCCGAGGTTATGGGGATCCGTGACGCCATCGAGGATCAAAAAGAAGGGTTGATCGAGGCTGGCGATCAGATCCGGCAGATCGTTTTCCTGATACTGACGGCCAGGCTTAACGCGTGCAATGATCCCCTGGTGCACCGCGCCTTCGCTCTTCTCATCCAGATACTGGCGGTTCGCCACCTGGATCACCACGCCCTGCGCTTCCAGCGCGTGGATCAGCGGCATAAGACGTTTATCTTCGCGGCCTTTCAGAATAAAGACTTCCTGAAAACGCTCCGGGGCGCGCTCCAGCAGGGCCTGCACCGCATGGATGCCGTAAATCATTTCACTCATTGATGGTACTCATTTGGGGCGGTTTGCGCCGGGTTGTTAGGGCCGTGATAGATATCACCGGCGCCCATTATAACCAACCCACGCCTCAGGTCGAACTTAACCCGCCGCACGAGGCGGCAGGTTTACCTAAACCCCGGGCAATGCGCGTTAAAAACTCTCCCAGCTTGTCTCTGCCAGCGCCGGTTTAAGCGCGGCGGGCTTGCTTGCCGCTGGCTTTTTCGCGGCCTGCGCTTTATGGCCGGAGAGGGTAAAGATGGAGATAGTCTGCTCCAGCTCGCGCGCCTGCTCTTCGAGGGAGCTTGCCGCCGCGGAGGACTCCTCCACCAGCGCGGCGTTCTGCTGGGTGGTGGTATCCATCTCTGCCATCGCCTGACCGATCTGCGAGATGCCGCGGCTCTGCTCTTCAGACGCGCCGGCAATCTCGTTCATGATATTGCGGACCTGGGCCACAGAGTTGACGATCCCCTCCATCGCTTCACCGGCCCCCGCCACCAGCTTAGAACCGTTCTCCACCTGGCTGCCCGCTTCGTGGATCAGGGCTTCAATCTCTTTCGCCGCCGTGGCGCTGCGCTGCGCCAGCGTTCTCACCTCGCCTGCGACCACGGCAAACCCGCGTCCCTGTTCGCCCGCACGCGCCGCTTCTACTGCGGCGTTAAGCGCGAGGATATTGGTCTGGAAAGCGATGCTGTTAATAACGTTGATGATGTCGCCAATTTTGTGCGAGCTGGCGCGGATCCCCTCCATGGTGGTGACCACTTCACCAACAATCTTGCCACCGCGGTCGGCGCTGGAAGAGGCCTCTGCCGCCAGTTTGCTGGCGTGGCTGGCGTTTTCCGCATTCTGTTTCACCGTCGAGGTCAGCTCTTCCATACTGGCGGCAGTTTCCACTACCGCAGCGGACTGCTGCTCGGTACGCGAGGAGAGATCGATATTGCCCGCGGCGATTTCCGCCGAGGCGCGCGACACGCTCTCCACGCCGCTACGCACACGGGAGATCACCTCTTTCAGGTTCTCATTCATCACGGAAACCGCTTGCAGCAGCAGCCCCGGCTCATCGCGACGTTGGGTGGTGATAGACATGGTGAGATCGCCCTGCGAAATGCGCTCGGCGATGTGCAGCGTTTCACGCAGCGGACGGGTAATGTTACGGGTGATGCGCCAGGCAATCAGCAGCGCAATCGCAATGCCTACTGCGGCTGCAAGCAGCATGATAGTCATCGCATGAGACATGGTTTCCTTCACCTGCGCCTGCTGCCAGACGAAGAAATTCTCAACGGATTCGTTTAACTGAGTGGCGGTGCCAGTCAGGGTTTTGGACTGCGTTGCCTGATTGGCAAACGTAGTAACGAATTGGTCAATATTCCCCTGCAGGCTGGCAAGCTCGGTGGTCAAGGCGGCATTTAAAGAGGCGAGTTCTCCGCCCTGCCCGGCCAGCGCTTTCCCATATTCCGCGCTTTGCTGAAGTGCGGTGCTGAGACGGGCAGCCGTATCAGCGCTGCCGGAGTCAATCAGCTCTTCAATTAACAGCGCCGACTCCTGCAACCGCGCTTCAAGGCGCACGGCCACCACCGCGCTTTCAGGTGGCAAGCTATCGCTGACGCTCAGTGAAGCGGCCTGCTGGGCGATATCTTCAATCTTTGCGCTACGTAATGCGGCGGCCAGTTCATTACGGCGTTGTATTGACGAAACAAAGGTGCTCCTTTGTGCCATATAGGTTTCGGTTTGCTGTTGCAGGCTGTCAATTTTTGTCTGGCCTTCCTGGCTCCAGGAAAAGGTATCCAGCGTTTTCGCCAGCTCAATAATTTGTTGTAAAGCCTTGAGGTTTTTATCAGCGTTTTCTGCCGAGCCGGTATATTGATAAAGGGTGCGATTAAGCCGTGCGGTGCTGAGTGTATTTACCATCTGGACGGTAACCGCTTCTTTATCCGCATTTTCTTCAACTTTTTTAAAGCCAATAAGACCTGTTGCAACGGTAATCATCATAATAATAAGCACGATAATAAAACTGGAGGTCAGTTTTTTGCCGACGCTTAGATTATTCGTGATGTTTCCTACAAAAGCGGTAACGGACATACGGTTCACCATAAAGTTAGATTTTGGGCGCTATTTCCAGTTATCGTCAGCCTTAAAATTTAACTTTATGATTTATTCTTCAGCTTATACGTAAAGTACAGTATTCATGATCTAAATCACGTATTACTGCAACGAACAACGAATCCATTTCGGCATAAAATATTACCGCTTCGCTTAGGATATATCATATTTATTTGTTTTTTTAGAGTTGGCATTTTATTAGGGTGCTATTAATGTCGTTGTAAATAAGTTTGCACTAGGCGGTTGCGCGCTGGAGCAAGAGTGCCTGAGCGAAGCGGCGCAGCCCTTCGGCAATGGTAGATAGATGATGCAAACTTGTAAGCAAGCAGGGTTATAGAGTTCATGCCACATATAATTATTTCAAAGAATGTAACTGCATATTAAGGTCAAAGAGAAATGATTATTATTAATTGCGATGGTAATACTTTTCACATTTAAAGCGACGGTTAAAAAAAGAACAATCAGGGTAAATATTCACTATTAATTGAGGCGGGGAATTAAACCAACGCTAAACCAGACGGGTAACCAGCATTGACATCGTTAAATAATAGCCATAACGGGCATTAAATATCAGCGTTACGCAATTTACATTTTGAGACCAGCGCAATTTTTCAGACAGCCGCTCACTTGATAAGTTCACTGCGAAATTATTGAGGAGTAACAAACGTGAAAAAATTATCCGTACTTTTATCTTTATCTCTGGTGATGGCATCGGGTTCAGCCCTGGCAATGGGTTTTACCGCCGAACAAAGTAAGAACTACACCAATCTCAATGCTGAATTAGGCAAAAGCTCAGACGGCTTATATGCAGAGAGCAACTGGGTAAAAAATACTAAAGATGGCGCGCAGCTGGGCAGCCTGGGTGTAGGTTATAACTTTGGCCTCGGTCCGTTGACCCTCTCAGCCGGCACTAAAGCCGTCTACCTCGGGCCGAAAAAAGGCGATAACGGCGTGGCCTTCCCGATTGGCGGCGGCATCGACTGGGCGCTGACGGACAGCATTCATCTCTATGGCGAAGGCTACTCTGCACCGGAAGGTCTGACCAACAGCGTGAAAAACTACGTCGAAGCGAATGGCGGCATTAAATGGACACCTATCACGCCGCTTACGCTTAAAGCCGGTTACCGCCACGCAAGCGTCGATGGCAAAGATGGTCGTCCGGGCCACACCATTATCGACGGGGCCTATTTAGGCGCTGGCGTCACCTTCTGATATCTCGCACAGCGGGGAGCGCGCGTCTCCCCGATTCCCCCGCCTTAACATTGGCGCGCAGGCAGGATCGATCCTCTACCGCGACTCACCTTCCAGTAACAAAGATAAAACCCTGCGAGCCCAGGGATGACACCCGCCCAGGCATTACCGCATAAAGATTATGTTTTACAGAGTTATATTCGTTCGAATAATAACTTCTCTTGACCATCATATTTGTTACTATTTCGCTGTTCTTTATATCCGTTCAGGGCAACCAACCTATGGAATGAATAGATTATGAGTGAACAAAATCTTTCGACAAAAAAGGCCGGGAACACGATCAATAAGCCTGTGTTTGCTACATCGGCGTTATTAATCGTGCTCCTTGTGGCTTTTGCCTCGCTTTTTCCCGAGCTGGCTGGCAGCAAATTCAAGCTGCTACAGCAGGAGCTTTTCACCAATGCCAGCTGGTTTTATATCCTTGCCGTCGCGCTGATCCTGCTGAGCGTGACCTTCCTTGGGCTTTCGCGCTACGGCGATATAAAACTTGGCCCCGACCATGCACAGCCCGATTTCAGCTACCACTCCTGGTTCGCCATGCTCTTCTCGGCAGGCATGGGGATCGGCCTGATGTTCTTTGGTGTGGCGGAGCCGGTGATGCACTATTTATCGCCACCGGTGGGGACACCTGAAACCATTGAGGCCGCCAAGCAGGCGATGCGCCTGACCTTTTTCCACTGGGGTCTGCATGCCTGGGCCATCTACGCTATCGTCGCGTTGATCCTCGCCTTCTTCAGCTACCGCCACGGTTTACCGTTGACGCTGCGCTCCGCGCTCTACCCGATTATTGGCGATCGCATTTATGGGCCTTTGGGTCACGCCGTCGATATTTTCGCGGTGATCGGTACGGTCTTTGGCGTCGCCACCTCGCTGGGCTACGGCGTATTGCAGGTCAATGCTGGTCTGAATCACCTTTTCGGTGTGCCGATTAATGAAACCGTGCAGGTCATTTTGATCGTCGTGATCACCGGCCTTGCCACCATTTCCGTGGTATCGGGGCTCGATAAAGGGATCCGTATCCTCTCTGAGCTGAACCTCAGCCTGGCGCTGCTGCTGGCGTTAGTGATGCTGCTTGGCCCGACGGTGCTGCTGCTTAAATCCTTTGTCGAGAACACCGGCGGATATCTCTCCGAGTTGGTGAGTAAAACCTTTAACCTTTACGCCTATGAGCCGAAGTCGAGCAACTGGCTGGGCGGCTGGACGCTGCTCTACTGGGGCTGGTGGCTCTCCTGGTCGCCGTTCGTCGGTATGTTTATCGCGCGTGTTTCCCGTGGCAGAACGATCCGCGAGTTTGTCACCGGCGTGCTGTTTGTCCCGGCAGGTTTCACGCTGCTGTGGATGACGGTGTTTGGTAACAGCGCGATCCATCTCATCATGACCGAAGGCGCACGCGACCTGGCTGACACCGTGCAGCAGGATGTCGCGCTGGCGCTGTTTAACTTCCTTGAGCACTTCCCTTTCTCCAGCATCCTGTCGTTTATCGCCATGGCGATGGTGATCGTCTTCTTTGTCACCTCTGCTGACTCTGGTGCCATGGTGGTGGATACTCTCGCCTCCGGTGGCTCAAGCCATACGCCGGTCTGGCAGCGCATCTTCTGGGCAGGGCTGATGGGCGTGGTGGCAATTGCGCTGCTGCTGGCGGGCGGGTTAAGCGCGTTGCAAACGGTGACCATTGCCAGTGCGCTGCCCTTCTCGGTGATCCTGCTGATCTCGATTTATGGGCTGTTGAAAGCGTTGCGCCGGGATCTCACAAAACGTGAAAGTCAGAGTATGGCGACCATCGCGCCGACTGCGGCGCGCAACCCGATTCCGTGGCAGCGCCGGTTACGTAATATCGCCTATCTGCCCAAACGCTCGCTGGTAAAACGTTTTATGGATGATGTTATCCAGCCGGCCATGACGCTGGTGCAGGAGGAGCTGAATAAGCAGGGAACGCGCAGCACCATCAGCGACGCGGCGGACGATCGTATTCGCTTCGAAGTCGACCTGGGCGATGAGCTTAACTTTATCTATGAAGTGAGGCTGCGCGGGTATAACACCCCTACCTTTGCGATTTCGGGTCTGGAGAGCGATGAACAACAGGCGGAGCAGCATAAGTACTACCGCGCGGAAATCTACCTGAAAGAGGGCGGGCAAAACTATGATGTTATGGGCTGGAACCAGGAGCAGTTGATCAACGATATTCTTGATCAATATGAAAAGCATCTACACTTCCTGCATCTGGTTCGTTAACCACGACAACACCGCCTGCGGGCGGTGTTTTTTCATCTGGTTATCAAGCCCTGGCGTGCTAAATTTTGCCGAAACGACAACGCGTTAATGGAGACCCTGGATGGCCAATTTTTTTAAGAAGTGGTTTGGCGGCGGTAATGATAAAGCGAAGGATGAAGTGCTTCGCGAACCCGACCTGACCATTGCCCGCGCCAATAATGAGATGCAGCAGCGTACGCAGGCGGCAACGGAGATGTGGGGGATCGACAGCGCCGAGTGGGGCGTCGATCTCGATGCAGGGACCATTACCTTTACCAATCATGAAAAGGGGTGGGTCATTACCGCACCGGTTCAAGTGGTGGGCACCTATGATACCGAAGAGGGCTCCTGGCTATGGGGCTGGGATCACCCTTCCGTGCGCGAACCGCTCGGCGAATATGCCGCCTGTGTGCGCACGTTTGGCGAGCAGCATGGTCTGGAAGCGTTAACCACACGCCAGATTAGCGCCTCGACAGAAGATGCCTGGACCTTTACCGCACTCGCCTGCCATCTTGGCGGCGGTCAGGGTGGATATAGCGGCCTCGCTGGCACCACCCGGGTATTTATGGTCTATGACAATGTGACTATTAATAAACAAGCGTAACGGTATGTTGCAAATCTGGAAAATAACGCCCAGAACGGCCTATTTTCCAGATTTAATGATTAAGCTAAATCTCAATTAACGCTCAACTGTTATCATAAAAATAGCGCAAACTGTTATGCTTTCTAATAACAAATTTAGCTGTTTTCTGATAAACGCCAGCCTGACAAAAAATCATCTATCTCACTGAAAAATAAAATATTTAAAACCACACTTTTTCTGTTTTTTATTATCAACAATAGAATAAAAAGCAGATAGTTCTCAAAAAAAGAAGAGAGCACAAATATCTTTTATAATTAAATAAACAGTGATTAATTCAAAAGCGCGACTTATTATTTAATATACAAAGTGTTTCACCGCTTATAAGAAAACTTTTTTTAGCGACAATTCTTATAAGGCGATTTAAATATGCATCTTTATTCGTTCAGGGCGATTTTTTATTAATTAAAAGACGCAGGTTTGACTCAGCTGGAGATCTTTTCCAGAGAACGCTCACCAACGCAGGGGTGGCAAAAAAAGCAGAGCGCACTGAAAGAGTGAGAGCCTCGCTTCGCAGCCCCTAACAGGAGGAGACCATGAGCACCATTGATACCGAAAAAAAGGCAGGCGTGCTTATCGAAAAGGCTGTTAAACAGCTGCTGAACACCGATGAGGCAGTCTCTTTTCGCGCCGTGCTGGAAATACTCAATGACAAACGCAAACAGGCAGTAAACCGCGAAGGTATTGCCGCCTGCGACAGCGCTATTGATGAGATTCAGGCGATGATTGCCAAAACGACGAACGAACGTTCGCGTGTGCCGGTGAGCCGTAAGAACTTCCTTGCACAGTGGAAGCCAGGCGCAGACGACAAGATCCATTAATAAAAAACGGCAGCCTCCACTTGCGCAGAGGCTGCCGTGCTAAATCCATTTATTTAGATATCATCCTGGGTGCGATGAACAATCATCTCCAGCGCGTTGCGCAGGATGTCATTCTGGACAACATCGGATTCCGTCTCGAGGCGGCTAATAAGGGCCAGAATCAGATCCTTATTAGTTACCACGGTTTTCACTGATTTCAGTGCAAAGGTCAGCTCGTCAATAATCTGTTTTTCGGCCTCAAAGGCATGAAGCTTGCTGTCTGTAGTCTCAAATGTCTTAAAAGTCGCGTTATTCATCATAAACTCGCTAGAAAAAGTGACGTGGCTATCCTTTGCAGTCAGCCCAGTATGTTGTACAGATTTCCCCACGAAACTTGTACAACACCGACAAGTTAGACGTGAAAACGTTAGCGCGCAATCTTTTTAAAGATATATCCTCTCGTTTTGATAACCTTCTCCCTACCGAACCCTTGTAGAGCGCACTCTGACGCGGCTTTTCGTGGGGATGCAAACCTGCTCAGGAGAGAAGAAATGGGCTGCGATTACCGCGATTTTTATCAAGATGATGAAGGTATAACGACAGATTTAACCCTGCTCGCTTTTGGCGCGCAGGCGGTGCAATGTACTGCCCTTGAGTGCGATGTGGTGGATGAAAATATAAGGGAGACAATCGCCTTTCTTATTCATCAGCAACACGCCATTTTTGATACCGCGATTATCGAAGCGCAGAACTATACGGCGCGGATCTATTCCGCAGCGCTCAGCGATCTGACGCTAATAAAAATCTATCTACTATCGCAGGAAAAGAGGGGGTTCGGTTTACTCTTTTCGACTCAAATCGATCCAGAGCACGGCATCGGTATGAAATTCAATGGATATGACTTAACGGAAATTGGTAGCGCCGAAACGGCTTTCCTCTGACGCATTATTTCGCGGAGCGTTATTGCCCTGACGCTATAAAGAAAAACCCCCTCTTTGCAGAAGGGGTTTTGATTATCAATCGGCTTTTTTCTTGCGCGACGCGCGTTTTGCTTTGGTCGCGGCGGCTATTTTTTGCGTTTTCTCAGAGGGCTTTTTCGCTTTTTTTGCTTTGCCCTTGGCTTTATCGCCACGGAATTCGCTATCCGGTTCGAAATTCACCTTTTTATTGGCCTGGCGACGCGGCGGTTTTTTGCTCGCGTTGCTGCGACCTGCGGTGCCTTTCTTGTTACGCTCGCGATCGGTTTTACCCGGGTTACGCGGGGCGCGCTCGCTGGAGATAAGCGAGAAGTCGATCTTACGCTCATCCATATTGACCGCTTCAACCTTCACTTCAACCCGGTCGCCCAGGCGATAGGTCTGACCGCCGGATTCGCCAATCAGGCGCTGACCAACCTGGTCAAAGCGGTAGTAGTCGTTATCCAGCGACGATACGTGCACCAGACCATCGATAAACAGGTCAACAAGACGCACAAAGAAGCCGAAACCGGTGACGCTGGCGATGACGCCGGAGAAGGTGTTACCCACCTGATCCTGCATAAAGTCGCACTTCAGCCAGTCCGCAACATCACGGGTCGCTTCATCGGCGCGGCGCTCGGCCATCGAACAGTGCTGACCCAGCTGGAGGATCTCTTCCATGCTGTAGTGCCATCCGCCCGTTGCGGTGCTGTTACCCTTCTCGCCCTGCTCTTTCGCCAGCAGGTACTTGATCGCACGGTGCAACGAAAGATCCGGGTAACGGCGAATCGGCGAGGTAAAGTGCGCATAGGATTGCAGCGCCAGGCCAAAGTGGCCGCGGTTTTCCGGATCGTAGATCGCCTGTTTCATCGAGCGCAGCAGCATGGTTTGCAGCATCTCGTGATCGGGACGATCGGCGATCGATTCCAGCAGCGCGGCATAATCGCGCGGCTCCGGCTTGTTGCCGCCCGGCAGCTCCAGGCCCAGCTCGGCGAGCACGGTACGGAACGAGGTAATAGCGTCGTTGGTCGGTTTATCGTGAATACGGAACAGTGCAGGCTCTTCTGCCTTCTCAACGAAGCGTGCCGCAGAGATATTGGCGAGGATCATGCACTCTTCAATCAGCTTGTGCGCGTCGTTACGCTGCGTCTGCTCAATGCGCTCAATTCGGCGTTCGGCGTTGAAAATGAACTTCGCCTCTTCGCTCTCAAAGGAGATGCCGCCGCGCTCTGCGCGCGCCTGCTCAAGGGTTTTATAGAGGGTATGCAGCTCTTCAATGTGTTTTACCAGCGGCGCGTATTGTTCGCGCAGTTCGCCATCGCCCTGCAGCATATGCCACACCTTGGTGTAGGTCAGACGCGCGTGGGAGCTCATCACCGCTTCGTAGAACTTATATCCGGTCAGACGCCCTTTGGCGGAGATGGTCATCTCACACACCATACAGAGGCGGTCTACCTGCGGGTTCAGGGAACAGAGGCCGTTGGAGAGCACTTCTGGCAGCATTGGAACAACCTGCGACGGGAAGTAGACGGAGGTGCCGCGATTACGCGCTTCGTTGTCCAGCGGCGTACCGTGGCGCACGTAGTAGCTGACATCGGCGATGGCAACCCATAAGCGCCAGCCGCCGCCGCGTTTCTTCTCACAGTAAACGGCGTCATCAAAGTCGCGGGCATCTTCGCCATCAATAGTGACCAGCGGCAGATTACGCAGATCGACGCGGCCCACTTTGGCCTCTTCCGGCACCTGCTCTTTCAGGTCAGCAATCTGCTTTTCGACTTCCGGCGGCCACTGGTAGGGAATTTCATGGGTGCGCAGCGCCATATCGACGGCCATGCCGGTGCCCATGTTGTCGCCCAGCACTTCAACGATTTTACCCACTGCTTTGGTGCGGCGAGTCGGGCGCTGGGTCAGTTCGACCACTACTACAAAGCCCATGCGCGCGCCCATAATCTCTTCAGGCGGGATAAGGATATCGAAGCTCAGGCGGCTGTCGTCCGGCACTACAAAGCCGACGCCAGCGTCGGTGAAGTAGCGGCCGACAATCTGCCCGGTTTTCGGCACCAGTACGCGGACAATGCGCGCTTCGCGACGCCCTTTGCGGTCCGCGCCCAGCGGCTGTGCCAGCACCTGGTCGCCGTGGATGCAGGTTTTCATCTGCTCGCTGGAGAGATAGAGATCGTCTTTGCGGCCTTCGACACGCAGAAAACCGTAGCCATCGCGGTGGCCAATAACAATGCCTTTCAGCAGGTCGAGACGTTCGGGTAAGGCGTAGCACTGGCGGCGGGTGAAGACCAGCTGCCCGTCGCGCTCCATGGCGCGCAGACGTCGGCGCAGGGCTTCATGTTGTTCTTCGCCTTCGACATTAAGCTCAACAGCCAGTTCATCGCGGCTGGCAGGCTTTTCGCGTTTGGAGAGATGGTCGAGGATAAATTCGCGGCTGGGAATAGGATTAGAGTATTTTTCAGTTTCGCGTTCGAGGAAAGGATCTTGTGACATAGCGGTTCCTCCGTTGTCAGCTCTGGCGGAGCGTTTCGTCATTCCACCAGCAATAATTTGTAAAGCGGTTGATTCTCTTCAACCAAATCGGCAAGCGTGTAGTTATCAAGTTCCTTCAGGAAACTCTGCACGGCTTTTGAGAGGGCGACTTTCAGTCGGCAAGCGTTGGTGATGTGGCAAAAATCGCTGTGGCAGTTCACCAAAGTCAGCGGTTCAAGAGAGCGCACAACATCACTGATACGAATATCTCGCGCGGGCTTACCCAGGCGGATACCGCCATTTTTTCCACGCACCGCCGCGACATAGCCTTCACGACTTAGCTGATTGATTATCTTAACCATATGATTACGGGAGACACCATACGTTTCTGTCACTGCAGAAATGTTGGTCATCTGCCCTTCCGGCAATGCCGCCATGTAAATCAAAGCGCGTAAACCGTAATCGGTAAAGCTTGTTAACTGCACACCAACCTCAATAACAGGAAAAAAAGCGAGATACCCGTAGGTATTGACTTTATTGATGATAAACCAGCCACCAGTCAGGTCGCTAATTTATTTGAACAGAAAGGTAAAAAAAGCGAGGAGAAAGGGCGCGAATTTCGCGCCCTTAAGCAGGATTATGCGTCGAACGGGTCGCGCAGAATCATGGTCTCAGTGCGATCCGGACCAGTAGAGATGATATCGATCGGTACACCAGTAAGTTCTTCAATACGTTTGATGTAATTGAGCGCTGCCTGCGGCAGACCGCTGCGCTCTTTCACGCCAAAGGTGGTTTCAGACCAGCCCGGCATGGTTTCGTAGATCGGCTCGATACCTTCCCAGTTGTCGGCAGCCAGCGGCGTGGTGTCCACTTCGCGGCCATCCGGCATGCGGTAAGCGACGCAGATTTTCACCTCTTTCAGGCCATCCAGCACGTCCAGCTTGGTCAGGCAGAAACCAGAGAGGGAGTTGATCTGTACGGCACGGCGCACGGCAACGGCGTCCAGCCAGCCGGTACGACGACGACGACCGGTGGTCGCGCCAAATTCGTTACCCTGCTTGCAAAGGAACTCGCCGGTTTCATCAAACAGTTCGGTCGGGAACGGACCTGCACCCACGCGAGTGGAGTAGGCTTTGATGATGCCCAGCACGTAATCAACGTAGCGCGGGCCAAGGCCGGAACCGGTAGCAACACCGCCTGCGGTGGTGTTTGAGGAGGTGACGTACGGATAGGTACCGTGGTCGATATCCAGCAGCGTGCCCTGCGCGCCTTCGAACATCACGAAGTCGCCGCGCTTACGCGCTTGATCCAGCAAGTCGGAAACGTCAACAACCATAGCGGTCAGGATGTCGGCAATTGCCATCACATCGTCCAGCACTTTCTGGTAGTCAACCGCTTCAACTTTGTAGTAGTTCACCAGCTGGAAGTTGTGATATTCCATCACTTCTTTCAGTTTATCGGCGAAGGTCGCTTTATCGAACAGGTCGCCAACGCGCAGACCGCGACGGGCAACTTTATCTTCATAGGCCGGGCCGATACCGCGACCTGTGGTGCCGATCGCTTTCGCACCGCGCGCTTTCTCGCGAGCGACGTCCAGCGCAACGTGATAATCAAGGATTAACGGGCAGGCTTCAGAGAGCAGCAGACGTTCGCGAACCGGGATACCACGGTCTTCCAGTTCTTTCATCTCTTTCATCAGTGCAGCAGGCGACAGCACAACACCGTTACCGATGATGCTGGTGACGTTTTCGCGAAGAATGCCTGATGGAATAAGATGGAGGACGGTTTTTTCACCGTTGATTACGAGAGTATGGCCTGCGTTGTGACCGCCCTGGTAGCGTACAACATATTTAGCCCGTTCAGTCAGAAGATCGACAATCTTCCCTTTACCTTCGTCACCCCATTGGGTGCCCAGTACGACGACGTTGTTACCCATTTTTCAAAATCACCGTTTGCTTAAAAATGGATTCTACCACCGCTTTTTTAGAGAATCAGCACTTTTTCCGTGCAAAATTCCCGCGAGTTAGCCGATTATTGCCTCAGCCAATCGTTTTCCTCAACATGTAGTAGACAACGATGCCTGCAACCACAAGTCCACCGCCAAAACGGCGCAAAATATTATCCGGAAGCTGGCTCAATGAGGCGATCATTCGCCGCCAGGCACGCGGATAAAGCATCGGGCCAAGCCCTTCAAGCACCAAAACTAACGCCAGCGCGAGCCAGATTGTTGCGTTCATGGGTCATCCTCACAAAAGAAAAACCACCGCCCGGAGTGAGGCGGTGGTTTTCATTATCAAAACCGTTGACGCGATATTAGCGTGCGGTTGAGGTCGGCGTCTTCATATAACGGAAGAAATCACTGTCCGGGCTCAGCACCATCACATCCTGGTTGCTGTCGAAGCTGTTTTCGTACGCACGCAGGCTACGGATAAAGGCGTAGAAGTCCGGATCCTGGCTGAAGGCATCAGCAAACAGTTTCGCCGCTTCGGCATCGCCTTCACCACGCATGATGCGACCCTGACGCTCGGCTTCCGCCAGCGTTTTCGTCACTTCATAGTCCGCAGTAGCGCGCAGTTTTTCCGCCTCTTCCTGACCCTGTGAACGGTGGCGACGCGCAACCGCTTCACGCTCGGCGCGCATACGGTTGTAGATCGCATCCGACACTTCCGTCGGCAGGTTGATCTGCTTAATACGCACATCGACCACTTCAATGCCCAGCGCGGCCATACTGTTCGGGTTGATGACCGGCACTTTGCCGTTCGTTTCAGCCTGAACGCGTTCCGCTGCTTTCGCGATAGCGTCATCCGCCGCTGGCGTGACCACTTCATCTTCGGTGCCCGCAGAGCCGGAGTTCAGCGCGTCGCGCACTTCCGAGGTCAAACGGCCGCGGGAGTCGGTGACAATATCTTTCACATCCAGGCGACCAATCTCAGAACGCAGACGGTCAGAGAACTTACGTTTCAGCAGCACTTCAGCCTGGGAGACGTCACCGCCGCCGGTAGCCAGGTAGTAACGGCTGAAATCGCTGATGCGCCACTTGATATAGGAGTCGACGATCAGGTCTTTCTTCTCTTTGGTCACAAAGCGATCCGCCTGGTTATCCATGGTCTGGATACGCGCATCGAGCAGTTTGACCGATTCAATAAACGGCAGTTTGAAGTGCAGGCCCGGTTCAAAGACTAACGGCTTGTTGTCGCCGTCACGCAACACTTTACCGAAGCGCAGCGAAATTCCGCGCTCGCCCTCTCGCACCACGAAAATCGAGGTGAAAAACACTACCAGCACGATGATGATGATCGCGATTACTGACTTACGCATCGTTATTCCCCCTGACGCTGGTAGTCGTTACGCTGCGCGTTGACGCGGCGTTGATCCATGATATCTCCCGCAGAGGAAGTCGAACTGCTGTTGGCGTTGCTGCCGGAATTGGAGGCAGGCGGCAGACGCAGCAGATTATTTGCGCCGTTGCTGTCGCTCTTCGCCGCCGGCGCGTTACCGCCTTTCAGCATCTGATCCAGCGGAAGCACCATCAGGTTGCCGCCTTTATCATTCACCAGCACTTTACGGGTGTGGCTCAGCACTTTCTCCATCGCTTCGATATAGAGACGCTCACGGGTGATTTCCGGAGCAGCTTTATACTCAGGCAGGATCTTGGCAAAACGCGCCACTTCACCCTGCGCTTCCAGCACGGTCTGCGTTTTGTACGCGCGCGCCTCTTCGAGGATACGCTGCGCCTGACCGTTCGCACGCGGCTGCACTTCGTTGGTGTAGGCTTCCGCTTCACGGATGAACTGCTGCTCGTTCTCACGGGCGGCAATCGCATCATCAAACGCGGCTTTCACCTCTTCCGGCGGACGAGCGGCCTGGAAGTTGACGTCCAGCAGAGTAATACCCATGTTGTAAGGACGAATGGTCTCTTCCAGCTCGCGCTGGGTATCGCTACGAATAACGGTACGCCCTTCGGTCAGAATACGATCCATGGTGTATTTGCCGATTACGCCGCGCAGGGCGCTGTCGGTCGCCTGGCGCAGACTGTCATCGGCGCTGGCAACGCTAAACAGATAGCGCTGAGGATCGGTTACGCGGTACTGCACGTTCATCTCAACGCGCACGACGTTTTCATCAGAGGTGAGCATCACGCCAGAGGCAGCCAGTTCACGAACGGATTCGACGTTCACCGCCGTCACGTTGTCGATAAAGGTTGGCTTCCAGTTCAGACCCGGTTCAACCAGGTGACTGAACTTACCAAAGCGTGTCACCACGCCGCGTTCCGCTTCTTTAATGGTGTAGAAGCCGGTCGCAGCCCAGATCACCACGGCAGCAACGGCAGCGATGCCGAACACGCGCCCGCCCAGTGGACTGCGAGGGCCAGAAGCGCCTGGATTACTCCCGCCGGTGCCTTTGCCACCGCCCAGACCGCCGAGCTTTTTGCTCAGCTTGCGGAAGATATCATCCAGATCAGGTGGCCCCTGATCGCGACCGCCTTTGTTTCCATTTCCCTCAGAGTTGCCGCCTGGTTTGCTGCTTCCCCACGGGTCGCGGTCTTGTCCGTTGTTACCGGGCTGATTCCACGCCATGTATGTGCTCCATATTTATTTTGCGGTGTATGCCCGCACAGGCGGGCACCCCCAAAGGGGAAAAATCTTCAGGCTTTGCCGATCAAACGATGTACTCTTCGAGCGCCGGTTCTTGTTTACAGAGTCGACGCCAGTCAACGATGGGCATCCGTATCTGCATACCTACGCTGCCATCCTCTTCCGTCCACTCTTTTTCTATTGCCTGAAGCTGATAAAACCGGCTTCTTAAACGCCCCTCTTCCGCTGGCAGCCGCAGCGTGTGCTGCGCAACTTCGCCGGCAAGACGTTCTGTCAAAGCCTGGAATAACAGTGGTACGCCAGCCCCCGTCTGGGCGGAGAGCCAGACGCGGGTCGGTTTGTTCTCTTCATCTCTGTCGATACGCGGCTCGAAATCTTCCAGCATATCGATTTTGTTCATTACCAGCAGCGTCGGGATCTCATGTGCATCGATCTCTTCGAGCACCGTGTTCACCGCGTCGATATTTTCCTGTACGCGCACATCAGCGCCGTCAATCACGTGCAGCAGCAGCGTCGCCTGGCGCGTCTCCTGCAGCGTCGCTTTAAACGCGGCAACCAGATCGTGCGGCAGGTGGCGAATAAAGCCGACGGTATCGGCCAGTACGGTTTCACCGACATCGGCAACGTCAATGCGGCGCAGCGTCGGATCCAGCGTGGCGAACAGCTGGTCGGCTGCGTAGACCTGCGCTTCGGTTATCTGGTTAAACAGCGTCGATTTACCGGCGTTGGTATAACCCACCAGTGAAACCGTAGGAATATCCGCCTTGGTACGGGAACGACGCCCCTGTTCACGCTGCTTCTCAACCTTTTCCAGGCGCGAGAGGATTTGGGTAATGCGATTACGTAACAAACGACGGTCGGTTTCGAGCTGGGTTTCACCCGGACCACGCAAACCAATCCCGCCCTTCTGTCTTTCAAGGTGGGTCCAGCCACGCACAAGGCGCGTCGCCAGATGGCGCAACTGCGCCAGTTCTACCTGCAATTTCCCCTCGTGCGTTCGTGCACGCTGGGCAAAAATATCCAAAATCAGGCCGGTGCGATCGATAACGCGACATTCGCACAGTCGCTCCAGGTTACGTTCCTGGGCAGGGGATAGCGCATGATCAAAGAGTACGACGGACGCACCCGTTGCTTTTACGGCTTCTGCAATCTCGACTGCTTTACCTTCACCAACGAAATATTTGGGGTGCGGTGCTTTACGGCTACCGGTAATCACCTGCATTGCTTCGACACCGGCGGAAGAGACCAGAGCTTCAAACTCCTGGAGATCTTCCATATCTTTGTCTTGCGAAAAATAGATGTGTACCAGCACCGCCTGCTCACCGGCGTCATAACGGTCAAACAAGCGTAAACCCTCATTAAATACCAGCGGGGAACACAGCGAAACTGGCTCCCCGATCTGGAAATCAGCCTTCAACCTTACTCGGTTTCTTCGCTGTCCTGCTGTGCAGAGCCTTGCGCGTTGCTACCATGGTGGTAGTTGTTGTTGGAGCCGCCACCCGCATTGTTGCTGTGATGTGAAACCGGGCGGGACGGAACAACGGTCGAAATCGCGTGCTTATAAACCATTTGGCTGACTGTGTTTTTCAGCAAAATAACGAACTGATCGAAAGACTCAATCTGTCCTTGCAGTTTGATACCATTCACCAAATAAATTGAAACTGGAACACGTTCCCGACGCAGTGCGTTCAGGAACGGATCTTGTAAAGATTGCCCCTTAGCCATTCTATCTTTTCCTTATATGCTTGTTTTGTACTTAGAACCCGGAAGCTCTGAAAACTGCGTAAAAATTTGCGCACGATACGCGGTAATTGTACACATTCACCCTGCGATAGCACTAACTACCTGTAACACGTCATGGTAAGACTTTTCTGGCTTTTCACTCTCTAACCAGTGAACCTCACTCCATCCGCGTAGCCAGGTCATCTGTCGCTTGGCTAACTGCCTCGTCGCGCAAATACCTCGATAAACCATTTCATCGTATGAAATCTCGCCTTCGAGATAGGACCACATCTGGCGGTATCCCACACAACGAACGGAAGGCATATCCGTATGCAAATCTCCGCGAGCAAAAAGCGCCCGCACTTCTGCTTCAAAACCTGAAGCTAACATCTGGTGAAAACGCTGCTCGATTCGCTGATGGAGCAGTTCACGGCTCGCCGGGGCGATGGCGAACTGATGCACCTGGTAAGGCAGAGCGTCTCCTGACGTTTGCGTCAGATCTGTTAAAGTTTTACCCGAAATGAAAAAAACTTCCAGTGCCCGGGAAAGCCTTTGCGGATCATTCGGATGGATTCGTGCTGCAGCGACAGGATCGATTATCTGTAACTGCGCATGTAACGCATCCCATCCACGCTCTGCAGCCTGCTGTTCAATCTCGGCTCGTACCTTCGGATCGGCTGATGGCAAAGGGGATAATCCTTCCAGCAGCGCCTTAAAGTAGAGCATCGTGCCGCCCACCAGCAGAGGAATACGGCCCGCATCGGTGATCGCTTTCATCTCTGCCAGCGCATCGCGGCGGAAATCCGCTGCCGAGTAGGCCTGCGCCGGATCCCGGATATCAAGCAACCGGTGCGGCGCAGCGCGAAGCTCTTCCGCGTTCGGTTTAGCTGTACCGATATCCATGCCTTGATAAATAAGGGCTGAATCAACGCTTATCAACTCAACTGGCAAAACTTTACGTAACGCGATTGCGAGCGCTGTTTTACCGGAGGCCGTTGGGCCCATCAAAAAAATTGCCTTCGGCAGGCTTGCCTTACTCACTTCACTCATCGTTCAGGGCGTTCATCGCCTTTTGTAAATCAACAGGTTGTAATAAACCATCCGGCGGGGTCTTTACCAGATGCGGACAAAGCCGTTCAACGTCGGCTAATAAGGTGATCGCCTGAGCGATACTCCACTGCGCATGTTCAGTCGCCAGACGGCGCGCCAGCCAGTGGGAAATATTCACCGCGTCAATGCTTGTCTGCTGCGCCAGGTAGCCTAACAGTTCAGGAATCAAGTTTTGTAAATTTTGTTGGCGCAAGGGTAAAGGCACCGCGCGAATGGTTACGTGATGGCCATCCGGCACAAATTCAATGCCCATTTGCGTCAGCACGGGCTGCGCGCGCTTGAGCGCCGCGCTCTCATCAGTAGAAATTTTCAGGCGTACCGGAATCAACAACGGCTGCCCGCAGCCCGGCGCATTATCCGGCGAGAGTTGCGCATGACGCAGCCAGCGCTCGGCCACCGGCAGTGCCAGCAGCGCCAGCTTGCCGTCGCGCTCAAGCAGCGCATAGTGCGGCGCAATCAGCGTCAGCACGCGGCCAAAACTCTGGCTGTGTCCGTCGAGCGCAGGCGTTGCAGCGGGTGCTCGCTTCTCCGCTTTCGGCTCAGCCACCGGCGTTTCCAGCAGCTTCTGATAAAGCGCGCCCTGCTGTTTCTGATAACCCGGCTGCGCGTTCGGCCAGCTGCGATCGCCGCTTGCAGGCGAACGGGAAGAGGCACCGGAGGAGGATCCGCCGCCAGAAGAGGGCGAATAAGATCCTGCCTCGGGTTCGCGCGCGGCGCGCGGCTCGGCAAACTGATTGCGTCCGGCGGCCACGCGGTTTTCCGGCAGCACGCGCGGCGCAGGTTCGTCCGAGAGCGGCAGCGTCGCGTCAAGCTGCTGCTGCAACACGCTCAGTACGCCCTGATAGATAAAGTCATGCACCAGCCGCGACTGGTGAAAGCGCACTTCATGCTTGGCCGGATGGACGTTGACATCCACCTGGTGCGGATCGATCTCAAGATAGAGCACAAAAGCGGGTTGCTGATCGGCCCCGAGCTTATCTTCGCAGGCCTGCCGAATGGCATGGTTAATCAACCGGTCGCGCATCATGCGGCCATTCACATAGCAATATTGAATATCGGTAAACGCAGCGGTGTTGCTCTTGGGATCGGCGACCCAGCCACGCAGGGCTAAATCGCCGTGTTGCCACTCAATCGCCAGTGCCTTTTCAAGAAAAGGCATCCCGCAAATGGCACCCAGCCGACGCTCTTTCTGTCCGCCCTGCGCGACCGCGCGGTACTGGCGCACCATCTTACCGTTATGGTTGAGGTTAATAGTGACGTCGAAGCGCGCCAGCGCGATGCGGCGGATCACCTCATCGATATGGTTGAACTCGGTCTTTTCCGTACGCATAAACTTGCGCCGCGCCGGGGTGTTATAGAAGAGATCCAGCACTTCAAGAGTGGTACCCACCGGATGGGCGGCAGGTTTTACCGTGACCGCCATCTCGCGCCCTTCGGCATAGGCCTGCCACGCTTCCTGCTGCTCAGCGGTGCGCGAAGTGAGCGTTAAGCGCGAAACCGAACTGATACTCGCCAGCGCTTCGCCGCGAAAGCCAAGGCTAATGATCGCTTCTAAATCATCGAGAGAGGCAATCTTACTGGTGGCATGGCGTGCTAACGCCAGCGCCAGCTCCTCTTTTTTGATGCCGCAGCCGTTATCGCGGATGCGGATAAGCTTGGCACCGCCGCGCTCAATATCGATGTCGATACGCGTCGCACCGGCATCCAGACTGTTCTCCACCAGCTCTTTTACTACCGACGCAGGGCGCTCAACCACTTCGCCTGCGGCGATCTGGTTCGCAAGCTGTGGCGGTAGAACCTGTATCGGCATGAAAAGAATCCTTAGTTAAGCAGACCATCTGCGGGCGCGCCCGCGTTCGCCATTTGCGCGCCGCCCTGCGGGGCTGATTGCAGAGGATGCGCAAGGAAGTAGTTACGCAGACCGCCATAAATGGCCGCCGCGATTTGCTGTTGGTAATCGTCGCTGGCAAGCAGCCGCTCTTCGCTGCGATTGCTGATAAACCCGGTTTCGACCAGCACCGAGGGAATATCCGGCGAGCGCAGCACGCCAAGGCTCGCATGCTCCGGGCGGCGTTTATGCAGCGCGCCCACGCGCTGCAGCTGGCTCAGCATATTGGTGGCGACATCATAGCCGACACGCTGGGAGTGGCCGAATTGCAGATCGAGCACCGCCTGGCTGAGGTAAGGGTCGGACTGGCTGTTCGCCAGCACATCGCCTGCGCCGCCCAGCAGTTCCGACTGCTTCTCGTGCTGCTCAAGCCAGCTTGCCATTTCGCTGTTCGCACGGCGGTTAGAGAGCACCCACACCGATGCGCCCGTCGCGTCGCGGTTCGGCGCGGCATCCGCATGAATCGAAACCAGGAAGTTGGCGTTCTGTTTACGCGCCACGTCGGAACGGCCCATTACCGAAATAAAGTAGTCGCCGTCGCGGGTCATCACCGGTTTAAACATTGGGTCGGCATTCAGCAAAGCGCGAAGCTTACGCGCAATGGCAATCGTCACGCTCTTCTCCTGCGTGCCGCCTGCGCCAATTGCGCCAGGATCCTGGCCGCCGTGACCGGCATCAATCGCGATAATCACTTTATCACCCGAGGCCGCGCGCGCCTGGGAGGCAGGCCGGGTGGTGGTATTACTGCTCACCACGCTGGTGATGCGATCGTTGTCCGGTTTAAACGGGTTGCGCGCAGGCGCGCTCGGCTGCGGCCTCATAACCGGCGTCTCGGCGCGCTTCACCACCACGGGTGGTGGCGGAGGCGGAGGTGGCGCATCGGCATCGATGGTGAAGACCACCGTATACCCTGCCCCGCTCTGCTGTTTTACCGCGCGGGTTTTGCCGTTTTGCGTCAGGTCGACCACCAGGCGGATCGACTGGTTATCCTTCGCCGTCCCGGCACGGATGCTCTTTACCAGGTTATTCCCGCTGAACTGCAGCGGCAACCCCTGGATAATGCCGGTCTGCTTAATATCGAGCGCCACGCTGCGCTTGCCCTGCTGGCTAAACGCATAGTCAGGATCGCCCATAAAACTGAAGGTAATGCGCGCCTGGCTTTCGCCATTCGATACCTGAATATCCGCTAAACTCGCGGCGTTAACCTGGAAACAGAGCATCAACAGCGTAAGCGCCAACCAACTTGTTATGCGAGAGATCATCCCGTCACCTTTCCTGTTAACCAGCCATACGCGCCAGTAACGATTCGCCCGATGAGGATACCGCGCCAATGCGCGCCTCACGCCCCTGCGCCTGATAATCTAAATGGATTTCAATATCCGGCTCCGGCAATACGCCTGTGCCCTGCTGCGGCCACTCGACGAGGCAGATCGCGTCGTTGGCAAAATAGTCGCGGATGCCCATAAACTCGAGCTCTTCCGGATCGGCAAGCCGATAGAGATCGAAGTGATAGACCATCAGCTTATCGAGGTCGTACGGCTCTACCAGCGTGTAGGTCGGGCTTTTCACATTTCCGTTGTGACCCAGTGCCTGCAGGAAGCCGCGGCTAAAGGTGGTTTTGCCGGCACCAAGATCGCCATACAGATAAATCACCGTTGCGCCCGCGCACGCTTGCGCCACGCGCTGGCCGAGATCGAGGGTGGCTTGTTCATCAGGTAAAGGAATCACGCGATTAATCATTTTCTGTATCAATTACATCCGGGTTAACAACACGCAGCAGCGTGCTAAAAAGATCGGTAGCCAGCATGCCGCGCTGGCCATACTGCGCCGCCCGCAGATCCGCCGCCGCGCCGTGCGCGACGCAGCCTGCAGAGGCAGCATCATACAAACTGAATTTCTGTCCGAGCAGCGCGCCGATAATACCAGAGAGCACATCGCCCATGCCGCCGCTGCCCATTCCGGCATTGCCGGCATCAATAATACCGCATTCGCCTTCCGCGCTCGCCACCACCGTGCCCGCGCCTTTCAGCACTACCACGCCCGCATAGCGTTTTACCAGACGCTGCGCCGAAAGTAAGCGATCACTCTCAATTTCCGCCACGCTGCAGTTAAGCAGACGCGCCGCTTCGCCGGGGTGCGGCGTCAATACGCGATTGTGACGTTTATCGGGGTTGATTGCCAGAAGGTTCAGCGCATCCGCATCCCACAGCATCGGTTTACGGAAGTTCTCCACTTTTTGCAGGGCTTTTTTACCCCACTCCTGCTGACCGAGGCCGGGACCAATCACCACCACGTCGGCCCATTCGAGGCTCTCATCAAGGGACTCTGGAGTAAGTTCATCAACCATAAGCTCCGGCCGCTGGGTGATGATGGGGGCAATGTTCTCGCGGCGCGTCAGAATACGCACCAACCCTGCGCCGGTGCGCAAAGCCGCTTCGCCCGTCATACGGATAGCGCCCGCCGTACCGTGGTCGCCGCCAATAATCACCAGTCGGCCATTATCCCCTTTATGAGAGGTTGGCGGGCGCGGCGTAAACCATTCTGAAAGTTGGCTGGCGTCAAAACGGGAAAGGGGTGGCTGCTGACCATCAAGCCAGGCCTCAAGGCCCAGCGCATGGTGATGCAGTTGCCCTACCACATCGCGCGCTTTGCCGGTAAGCAGGCCTGGTTTCAAAGCAATAAAAGTGATGGTATGGCTGGCCTGAATCACTGCACCGGGTGTGGTGCCGGTCTGCGCATTAAGACCCGAGGGGATATCAAGAGAAATACGCGGCGCAGCGTGCTGGTTGGCGCGCGTAATCAGCGCCGTAACGTTGTCGCGCGGTGCGCTGCTCAAGCCGGTGCCGAGTAGGCCGTCGATAATCAGATCAACACCTTCAGGCCAGAGCGCCTCTTCGGCGTGGATCATGCCGCCAGCATTGAGCCAGGCCTCACGCGCCTGTGCCGCCTCTTCCGGCAGCGGTTTATCGCTCTCGATCGCGATGAGGGTAACCTCAATGCCCGCAGCGGCAGCAAGGCGCGCGACAACATAGCCATCGCCGCCGTTATTGCCATGCCCGCAGAGCACCAGCCAGTGCTTTGTATTGGGAAAGTTATCCCGCGCCAGCTGGAAGGCGGCCTGGCCTGCGCGCAGCATCAATTCATATAACGTAATGCCAAGGCTGTCGGCCGCCTCTTGTTCGAGACGTTTCAGGTCGCCAGCAGGCCAGATGGAGTGTGGTATACTTGCCGCGTTTTTTTTCATCTCTATGGTCCGTCATGTCACAGCCCCTCGATCTCAATCAGTTAGCGCAACAAATCAAGCAATGGGGCACTGAATTAGGTTTTCAGCAGGTCGGTATTACCGATACCGATCTCACCGCCAGCGAGCCGAAGCTGCAGGCGTGGCTGGATAAGCAGTATCACGGCGAGATGGAGTGGATGGCGCGTCACGGTATGATGCGCGCCCGCCCCCATGAGCTTCTCCCCGGCACGCTTCGCGTTATCAGCGTACGTATGAACTACCTGCCGCCGAACGCGGCCTTCGCCAGCACGCTGAAAAACCCGGCGCTCGGCTATGTCAGCCGCTACGCGCTGGGTCGCGATTATCATAAGCTGCTGCGTAGCCGCCTTAAAAAGCTCGGCGAACTGATCCAGCAGCAGTGTGCTTCGCTGAATTTTAGACCGTTTGTCGACTCCGCGCCCATTCTTGAACGGCCGCTGGCGGAAAAAGCCGGGCTTGGCTGGACAGGTAAGCACTCACTTATTCTTAGCCGCGATGCGGGGTCGTTTTTCTTTCTTGGCGAACTGCTGATTGACCTTCCCCTGCCCGTCGATCAACCGGTCGAGGAAGCGTGCGGGCGCTGCGTCGCCTGTATGACCATCTGCCCAACCGGGGCGATTGTCGAGCCCTATACCGTCGATGCGCGTCGCTGTATCTCCTATCTCACCATTGAGTTAGAGGGCGCGATCCCCGAGGAATTCCGCCCGCTTATCGGTAACCGGATTTACGGCTGCGATGACTGCCAGCTTATCTGCCCGTGGAACCGCTTCTCGCAGCTTACGGATGAAGCGGATTTCAGCCCGCGCAAAGCTCTGCACGCACCGGCGTTGATTGAACTGTTCGCCTGGAGTGAAGCGCACTTTTTAAAAGTCACGGAAGGTTCAGCTATTCGCCGTATCGGTCATCTGCGCTGGCTACGCAATATTGCGGTCGCGCTGGGCAATGCGCCGTGGGATGAGGCAAATATCGTGGCGCTGGAGCAGCGACTGGGTGAGCACCCACTTCTTGATGAGCACATAACCTGGGCGATTGCGCAGCAAATTGAGAAGCGTAATGCCTGCGTCGTTGAAGTGCAGCTGCCACAAAAACAGCGCCTGGTGCGGGTGGTGGAAAAGGGTCTGCCGCGCGATGCCTGAGCCATCCACAGCTTGTGAATAAAATAAAAAACACATTACGTTTCAACGTTAACAAATTCGTCAAGCGATCGTGTTAACATTTTGAAATGTTATTTTTATTTTAAAATTCAATGATTTACAAAGAAATAATTTGATAAGCGAAGCAATAGAATCCGGGCTAAGCAAAGCTCGTCCTGTGGATAACTCTGTTCACAATACTTTTTTAGCATGAAAGGAAATCGCCCGCAGCGCGGTTCTTCGCTGTGGATAATTTTTTGGAGATGAAAGATTGGAGCGGGAAACGAGACTCGAACTCGCGACCCCGACCTTGGCAAGGTCGTGCTCTACCAACTGAGCTATTCCCGCATACTTATCTGGCTTGGCTGATTGCCGTGAACCAGTAAATCTGGATGGTGCGTGCCTTGCGGCATTTCAAATTTGGAGCGGGAAACGAGACTCGAACTCGCGACCCCGACCTTGGCAAGGTCGTGCTCTACCAACTGAGCTATTCCCGCATATTTATCAGAGTTCAGTGTCAAAAAACTGAAGCCTGTAAATTGGATGGTGCATTTCAAATTTGGAGCGGGAAACGAGACTCGAACTCGCGACCCCGACCTTGGCAAGGTCGTGCTCTACCAACTGAGCTATTCCCGCTTATCAGCGCTATTTCAACACGTTAAAGCATTTAACCGCTGAAATTTCGTGATGCCGTGTTTCACATTTCTGTGTCTTCACGGGAGGCGCATTATACGAGAAATCATTTCTGCTGCAAGCCCCTGAAAGCAAATTTTCGTTTTTTTTGTTTAACTGCCGATTTAATCGACAAAACGCGCATTTTTGCAGCAAAACCGCGCCAGCACTGGTTTGCAGAGCCGAAAACGACATATCGGCTCTGCGCACTCAGACGCTTACAGTTTAATAAAGTGTTCGCGGTAGTAAGCCAATTCCGCCACCGATTCGCGGATATCATCCAGCGCCTGGTGAGTATTCTGCTTTTTCAGGCCGGTCAGCACTTCCGGTTTCCAGCGGCGCGCCAGCTCTTTCAGGGTGCTGACATCCAGGTAGCGATAGTGGAAGTAGGCTTCCAGCTCCGGCATGTACTTAAACAGGAAACGGCGATCCTGACCGATGCTATTGCCGCAAATGGGCGATTTCCCGGCCGGTACCCACTCTTTCAGAAACTCAATCGTCGCCAGCTCTGCCGCGCGATCGTCAAAGGTGCTCGCTTTAACGCGTTCAACCAGGCCGCTGCCGGTGTGGGTTCGCACGTTCCACTCATCCATCAACGCCAGCTGCGCGTCGGATTGATGCACTGCCATCACCGGCCCTTCCGCCAGGATATTAAGGTTGGCGTCGGTCACCAGTGTCGCGATCTCAATAATGCGATCGCGCTCGGGATCCAGGCCTGTCATTTCGAGATCAATCCAAATGAGGTTGTTTTCATTTGCGCTCATGCTATTTTCCACCCTTATCGCGTCACTATATTCATCTAGAATTGCGTGTATCATAGAGGTTTTGCCCATCCGGGGCGACCAGGAGCCAGCACGATTGAGTAAAAATAAACTCTCCAAGGGACAGCAGCGCCGCGTTAAAGCGAACCATGAGCGCCGACTGAAAACCTCGACGGAGAAACCCGACTACGATGACAACCTGTTTGGCGAAACGGCCGACGGTGTGGTCATTAGCCGCTTTGGTATGCATGCCGATGTAGAATCCGCCGATGGCGATGTGCATCGCTGCAACATTCGCCGCACTATCCGCTCGCTGGTCACCGGCGATCGCGTGGTCTGGCGGCCAGGCAAAGCGGCCGCAGAAGGCGTCAACGTGAAAGGGATCGTCGAAGCGGTGCACGAGCGTACTTCGGTGCTGACGCGCCCGGATTTCTACGATGGCGTTAAACCCATCGCTGCCAATATCGATCAAATCGTTATCGTCTCGGCGATCCTGCCAGAACTCTCACTCAACATTATTGACCGCTATCTGGTGGCCTGCGAAGCGCTGGACGTTGAACCGCTGCTGGTGCTGAATAAAACCGACCTGCTCGATGAAGAGGGCCTGGCGTTCGTTAACGAGCAGATGGATATCTATCGTCATATTGGCTACCGCGTATTGATGGTCTCCAGCCATGCGAAAGATGGCCTTGATCCGCTGATCGCAGCATTGACCGATCGCATCAGCATCTTTGCTGGCCAGTCCGGCGTCGGCAAATCGAGCCTGCTTAATGCGCTGCTCGGCCTCAACGAGGAGCAGATCCTCACCAATGACGTCTCTGACGTTTCAGGTTTGGGCCAGCACACCACCACCGCCGCGCGCCTCTACCACTTCCCGCAGGGCGGCGATGTGATTGATTCTCCGGGCGTGCGCGAGTTTGGCCTCTGGCATCTCGAACCGGAACAAATCACCCACGGTTTTGTCGAATTCCATGATTATCTCGGTCACTGCAAATATCGCGACTGCAAGCACGATACCGATCCCGGTTGTGCTATCCGCGAAGCGGTAGAGAACGGCAAAATCGCGGAGAGCCGCTTCGAAAATTATCACCGTATTCTCGAAAGCATGTCGCAGGTAAAGACGCGTAAAAGCTTTTCTGAATCAGATGACTGACAACTAAGCTAAGCGTCGTTAGAATCGTCCCCCATTTTAAGACTCCGACGCCGCGCGTCGGGTCAGGAACGACAGTAAACAATGGCCTGGAGGCTACCTTGTTAAACTCATTCAAACTTTCGCTTCAATACATTCTGCCGAAACTGTGGCTCACTCGCCTGGCGGGCTGGGGCGCAAGCAAACGTGCAGGCTGGCTGACCAAACTGGTTATCGATCTGTTCGTGAAATACTACAAGGTCGATATGAAAGAGGCGCAGAAGCCGGATACCGCCAGCTACCGCTCTTTTAACGAATTCTTCGTGCGCCCGCTGCGCGACGAGGTGCGCCCGCTCAATACCGATCCGAACGTGCTGGTCATGCCGGCGGATGGCGTAGTCAGCCAGCTTGGCGCGATCGACAATGACAAAATCCTGCAGGCTAAAGGCCATAACTACAGCCTCGAAGCGCTGCTGGCAGGCAACTACCTGATGGCGGACCTGTTCCGTAACGGTAGCTTTGTCACCACCTATCTTTCACCGCGCGACTACCACCGCGTACATATGCCGTGCAACGGCATCCTGCGCGAAATGATCTATGTCCCGGGCGACCTCTTCTCCGTTAACCACTTAACGGCGCAGAACGTACCTAACCTCTTCGCCCGTAACGAGCGCGTTATCTGCCTGTTCGACACTGAGTTTGGCCCGATGGCGCAAATTCTTGTCGGCGCGACCATTGTTGGCAGCATCGAAACCGTCTGGGCGGGCACCGTCACGCCGCCGCGCGAAGGGATCATCAAACGCTGGACCTTCCCGCAAGGTGAAAGCGAAGGCGCGGTCGCGCTGCTGAAGGGCCAGGAGATGGGCCGCTTTAAGCTCGGCTCCACGGTTATCAACCTGTTTGCGCCGGGTAAAGTGCAGCTGGTTGACGCCTTGCGCAGCCTCTCCGTGACCAAAATCGGTCAGCCGCTGGCGCTCTCCACCGAGCCGTTTGTGCCGGTTGATGCGCAGGAGCCTGCACCGCTGCCGGAAGAAGAAATTAAAGCGGAACATGACGCCAACCCATTGGTTGACGACACTAAAGAAGACGTTTAAGCCTCACCCCAGGGAGACTGCAGTGCGCCTGATTATCGCTTTTCTGATGGCCTGGTGCCTCAGCCAGGGAGCCGTTGCCGCAACGGCTCCCGATGCCCGTCAAATTGCCCAGGAGCTGGAGCAAGCCAAAGCGGCGAAAAACACGCCGGACCAGGCGGAAATTGTAGAGACATTGCAAGGCGCGTTGAACGCGCTGGACGAGCGTAAAGGCTCCCTTGAACGCGCCCAGCAGTATCAGGACGTGATCGACAACTTCCCCAAACTTTCCCGCACCCTTCGCGCCCAGCTCGATAATCTGCGCGACGATCCCCCTTCAGTTTCACCCGGCATGAGCAGCGATGCGCTCAACCAGGAGATCCTGCAAGTCAGCAGCCAGCTGCTGGAGAAGACGCGCCAGGCGCAGCAGGAGCAGGAGCGCGCGCGGGAGATCAGCGACTCTTTAAGCCAACTTCCCCAGCAGCAGACCGATGCCCGCCGCCAGGTAACGGAAGTGGAGCGTCGCCTCGGTGCGCAAACCAGTAACTCGGCGCTTGCTCAGGCGCAAAATTTTGCCGCCCAGGCGGAATCGGCAAAGCTGAAGGCGCTGGTGGATGAATTAGAGCTGGCGCAGCTTTCGGCTAACAACCGCCAGGAACTGGCGCGTATGCGCTCGGAACTGGCGCAAAAGCAGAGTGAGCGGCTGGACGCTTATCTACAGGCGCTGCGCAATCAACTCAACAGCCAGCGTCAGCGCGAAGCCGAGCAGGCGCTGGAGAGCACGGAGATGCTGGCGGAGAACAGCGCGAATCTGCCCGCCAGTATCGTCGAGCAGTTCCGTATCAACCGTGAACTCTCACAGGCGCTGAACCAGCAGGCACAGCGCATGGATCTGGTCGCTTCGCAGCAGCGCCAGGCAACCGGGCAAACGCTACAGGTGCGCCAGGCGCTTACGACTCTGCGCGAGCAGTCCCAGTGGCTCGGCGCATCGAATATGCTCGGCGAAGCGCTGCGCGCGCAGGTGGCTCGTCTGCCGGAGATGCCGAAACCGCAGCAACTGGATACCGAAATGGCGCAACTGCGCGTGCACCGCATGCGTTATGAAGATCTCCTCAACAAGCAGCCGCAGCTGCGACAGATTCGCCAGGCGGATGGCAAGGTTCTGACCGCTGAGCAAAACCGTATTCTTGAAGCCCAGCTGCGCACGCAGCGCGAACTGCTCAATTCGCTGTTGCAGGGCGGCGATACGCTGATTCTGGAGTTGACCAAACTTAAAGTTTCCAATAGCCAGCTTGAAGATGCGTTAAAAGAGGTGAATGAGGCGACCCACCGCTACCTCTTCTGGACGGCAGATGTCAGCCCGATGGGCTTCTCCTGGCCGCTTGAGATTGTGCAGGATCTGCGTCGCCTGCTTTCGCTGAACACCATCAGCCAGTTAGGCAAAGCCAGCGCAATGGTGCTGACCAGCAAAGAGACGCTCTTCCCGCTGTTTGGCGCGCTGATTCTGGTGGGGGTGAGTATTTACTCACGTCGCCACTTCACCCGCTTCCTGGAGCGCTCCAGCGCCCGCGTCGGCAAAGTGACCCAGGATCACTTCTGGCTCACCATGCGCACCGTCTTCTGGTCCATTCTGGTGGCGTCACCATTGCCGGTGCTGTGGGCAACGCTCGGCTACTGTTTGCAGGAGGCGTGGCCCTATCCGCTGGCGGTAGCGATTGGCGATGGCGTCACCGCCACCGTGCCGCTGCTGTGGGCAGTGATGATCTGTGCGACTTTCGCGCGCCCAACCGGGCTATTTGTCGTGCACTTCGGCTGGCCGCGAAACCGCGTGGCGCGCGGGTTACGTTACTACCTGATGAGCATCGGCTTTATCGTGCCGCTGATTATGGCGCTGATTATGTTCGATAACCTGAACGACCGGGAATTCTCCGGCTCGCTCGGGCGGCTCTGCTTTATCCTGATTTGCGGTGCGCTGGCGATTGTCACCCTCAGCCTGAAACGTGCCGGCATTCCGCTGTATGTCGATAAGAGCGGCAACGGCGACAATATGGCTAACCATCTGCTGTGGAACCTGCTGCTCTGCGCACCGCTGTCGGCAATTCTCGCTGCCGCGGTCGGTTATCTGGCAACCGCGCAGGCGCTGCTGGCAAGGCTGGAAACCTCCGTTGCTATCTGGTTCCTGCTGCTGGTGGTCTATCACATTATTCGCCGTTGGATGTTTATCCAGCGTCGCCGTCTGGCCTTTGAGCGTGCACGCCACCGCCGCGCAGAGATCCTCGCGCAGCGCGCACGCGGCGAAGAGGATGCCGCCCATCAGCTCAGCACCGAAGGCACCGCCGAAATCGATGAGCAGGAAGTCGATCTCGACGCTATCAGCGTCCAGTCCCTGCGGCTGGTGCGCTCGATCCTGATGCTGATCGCCCTGCTGTCGGTGATCTTCCTCTGGTCTGAGATCCACTCTGCCTTTGGCTTCCTCGAGAATATTCCGCTGTGGGATGTCACCTCAACGGTACAGGGCGTCGAGAGCCTTGAGCCGATTACCCTCGGCGCTGTGCTGATTGCCATCCTGGTGTTTATTATCACCACCCAACTGGTGCGCAACCTCCCTGCTTTGCTTGAACTGGCGCTGTTGCAGCACCTTGAACTGGCGCCGGGGACAGGTTACGCCATCACCACCATCACCAAATATCTGCTGATGCTGTTTGGCGGGCTGGTGGGCTTCTCGATGATTGGTATTGAGTGGTCGAAGTTACAGTGGCTGGTGGCCGCGCTCGGTGTTGGTCTCGGGTTTGGTCTACAGGAGATCTTCGCCAACTTTATCTCTGGCCTGATCATCCTGTTTGAGAAACCGATCCGTATCGGCGATACGGTGACGATCCGCGATTTGACCGGGAGCGTCATGAAGATCAATACCCGAGCGACCACCATCAGCGACTGGGATCGTAAAGAGATCATCGTGCCGAACAGGGCCTTTATCACCGAGCAGTTTATTAACTGGTCGCTTTCGGACTCCGTCACGCGCGTGGTGTTGACGGTGCCCGCACCGGTCGATGCCAACAGCGAAGAGGTGACACAGATCCTTTACACCGCTGCTGAGCGCTGTTCGCTGGTGATTGATAACCCGCCGCCGGAAGTGTTCCTGGTCGATCTGCAGCACGGGCTGCAGCTGTTTGAGCTGCGCATCTACGCGGCTGAGATGGGCCATCGCATGCCGCTGCGCCACGAAATCCACCAGCTTATTCTGGCGGGCTTCCGTGAACACGGCATCGACCTGCCCTTCCCGCCGTTCCAGATGCGCCTTGAGAGCCTCGACGGTAAACGCGCGGCCAAAACGTTGTCTTCAGCGGGGAGAAGCAGCCGCCCGGCGGGCAGCCTGTAACTCTTTGGGTGCCGGCTTATCCGGCCTGCGGAGGGGTTACTCTTCATGCCGGGTGAGGCGTAGCTGCCACCCGGCACAAACGGGGAGTTACGACCGGTCGACGCTAAACGCCATCACTTCTGCCAGCGTTTCAGCCTGCAGCGCCAGCATCACCAGGCGGTCAACGCCCAGCGCAACGCCGGAGCAGTCCGGCAGGCCCGCTTTTAACGCTTCCAGCAAATTGACATCCACCGGCTGCTGCGGCAATCCGCGCGCGGCGCGCTTGCGGTTATCCTGCTCAAAGCGCTGCTGCTGCTCGCGGGCGTCGGTCAGCTCATGGAAGCCGTTCGCCAGCTCAATGCCTTTGAAGTAGACCTCAAACCGCTCCGCGACGCGGTGATCTTCGGTGCTAATCTGCGCCAGCGCCGCCTGGCTTGCCGGGAAGTGGTAAACAAAGGTCGGACGATCTTTACCAATCTGCGGCTCCACACCGATGGTGAACAGCAGTTGCAGCAGGGTATCGCGATCCTCTTCCGTATCGGCAATATTGCTCAGATCCAGCTTTGCCGCCACTTCACGCAACTGGGCTTTATCCGCCGAAAGCGGATCGACCTCCAGATAGCGCTGGAACGCCTGCTGATAGGAGAGTGATTCTGCTGCCGGGCACTCGAGCACCTGTTGCAGCAAATCATCCACCTCATTCATCAAGCGGTACATGTCATAGTGCGGACGATACCATTCGAGCATGGTGAATTCAGGGTTGTGATGACGCCCCATCTCTTCATTACGGAAGCTGCGGCAGAGCTGGAAAACCGGGCCACAGCCCGCGGCCAGCAGGCGCTTCATATGGTATTCGGGGCTGGTCATCAGATAGAGATTGAGGCCCTGAGAGTGGCCGGGGCCAACAAAACGGGTTTCAAACGGGACCAGATGTACATCGGTCACCGTTGCCTGACTCATACAGGGCGTCTCCACCTCCAGTACGCCGCGATCGGCAAAGAAACGGCGAATTTCCGCCATAATTGCCGCGCGTTTCAATAAGTTGGGGATGGATGCGCTCGGCTGCCAGGTTGCCGTCTCGCTCATGGTTCTTTCTCCGATTTCTAACAAGGGCACGAAGTCTACCCGCATCGATCTGGTTAGACAAATTTTGCACAAATAATTTTCATAGCCCTCGTCAATAAATAGATATGAGCTATTTAGAGATGATATCGATCAAGCTGGAAGCCGTATCACGCGGAAGAACAGCAAAACACTCGAACACGTCAAATTTCCCCTCAGTCAATATGGATATACTGCCCGCTACCCCAAAAGGAGCAGTGGACCTCTTCCGTGATGAAGGCAAGCGCACCTGGCTTATCGTTGCGGAACAACAATAATCTGGAGGAATGTCGTGCAAACCTTTCAAGCCGATATCGCTGTGATTGGCGCAGGCGGAGCAGGATTACGCACCGCGATTGCCGCGGCGCAAGCCCACCCCAACGCTAAAATCGCACTGATTTCAAAAGTCTATCCCATGCGCAGCCACACCGTTGCCGCCGAGGGCGGTTCCGCCGCCGTCGCCCAGGATCATGACAGCTTCGAATACCATTTCCACGATACTGTGGCAGGTGGTGACTGGCTTTGCGAACAGGATGTCGTCGACTACTTTGTCCATCACTGCCCCACGGAGATGACCCAGCTTGAACAGTGGGGTTGCCCGTGGAGCCGCCGCGACGACGGCACGGTCAACGTGCGTCGCTTTGGCGGCATGAAGATCGAGCGCACCTGGTTCGCTGCCGATAAAACCGGCTTCCACATGCTGCATACGCTGTTTCAAACCTCGTTGCAGTTCCCGCAAATTCAGCGTTTCGACGAACACTTCGTGCTTGATATCCTGGTGGATGACAACCGCGCGCGCGGCCTGGTCGCGATGAACATGATGGAAGGCACGCTGATTCAGATCCGCGCCAATGCGGTGGTAATGGCCACCGGCGGCGCAGGCCGCGTTTACCGCTATAACACCAACGGCGGCATCGTTACCGGCGACGGTATGGGCATGGCGCTGTCGCACGGCGTGCCGCTGCGCGATATGGAGTTTGTGCAGTATCACCCGACCGGCCTGCCCGGCTCCGGCATTCTCATGACGGAGGGCTGCCGCGGCGAAGGCGGTATTCTGGTGAATAAAAACGGCTATCGCTATTTGCAGGATTACGGCATGGGGCCGGAAACACCGCTCGGCGAGCCGAGAAACAAATATATGGAGCTTGGCCCGCGCGACAAAGTGTCGCAGGCCTTCTGGCACGAGTGGCGCAAAGGCAACACCATCTCCACACCGCGCGGCGATGTAGTGCATCTCGATCTGCGCCACCTTGGCGAGAAGAAGATCAAAGAGCGCCTGCCCTTTATTTGCGAGCTGGCAAAAGCCTATGTCGGCGTCGATCCGATCAAAGAGCCGATCCCGGTGCGCCCGACCGCGCACTACACCATGGGTGGCATTGAGACGGATCAGAATTGCGAATCGCGCATCGCCGGGCTGTTTGCCGTCGGTGAGTGCTCCTCGGTCGGCCTGCACGGCGCGAATCGTCTTGGCTCTAACTCACTGGCGGAACTGGTGGTCTTTGGCCGCCTGGCGGGCGAACAGGCGGTTGAACGCGCCTCAACGGCCCGTCCGGCAAATGACGATGCGCTCAACGCTCAGGCCGCCGATGTTGAACAGCGTCTGAAGACGCTGGTGAACCAGAACGGTACTGAGAGCTGGGCGAAAATCCGCGATGAAATGGGCGAATCGATGGAAGAGGGCTGCGGCATTTACCGTACGCCGGAGCTGATGCAGAAAACCGTCGATAAGCTCGCCGAGTTGCAGGAGCGCTTCAAACGGGTACGCATCACCGACACCTCCAGCGTCTTCAACACCGATATTCTCTACACCCTTGAGCTGGGCCACGGCCTGAACGTTGCCGAATGTATGGCTCACTCGGCGCTGGCGCGCAAAGAGTCGCGCGGTGCCCATCAGCGTCTCGACGAAGGCTGTACCGAGCGCGATGACGTTAACTTCCTCAAACATACGCTCGCGTTCCGTGAGGCGGACGGCACAACCCGCCTCGAGTACAGCGACGTGAAAATCACCACGCTGCCGCCGGCGAAACGCGTCTATGGGGCAGAAGCGGAGTCGGGTGAGAAGAAGGAGACGAACAATGTCTGAGATGAAGAACCTGAAGATTGAAGTGGTGCGCTATAACCCGGAGGTCGACAACGCGCCGCACAGCGCCTTCTACGACGTGCCTTACGATGAAGCCACCTCGCTGCTCGATGCGCTGGGCTATATCAAAGATAACCTCGCGCCGGATCTCAGCTACCGCTGGTCGTGCCGGATGGCGATTTGCGGCTCCTGCGGCATGATGGTCAACAAAGTGCCGAAGCTGGCCTGCAAAACCTTCCTGCGTGACTACACCAAAGGGTTGAAAGTCGAGGCGCTGGCGAACTTCCCGATTGAGCGCGATCTGGTGGTTGATATGACCCACTTTATCGAGAGCCTCGAGGCGATTAAGCCCTATATCATCGGCAATACGCGTACGCCGGATCAGGGGCCGGGCAAGCAGACCCCGGCGCAGATGGCGAAGTATCACCAGTTCTCCGGCTGCATCAACTGCGGTCTCTGCTATGCCGCCTGCCCGCAGTTTGGCCTCAATCCGGAGTTTATCGGCCCGGCGGCGATTACGCTGGCGCACCGCTATAACCTCGACAGCCGCGACCACGGCAAACAAGAGCGCATGGCGCAGCTCAACGGCCAGAACGGCGTGTGGAGTTGTACGTTTGTCGGCTACTGCTCGGAAGTGTGTCCGAAGCACGTCGACCCGGCCGCCGCCATTCAGCAGGGCAAGATTGAGAGTTCGAAAGACTTTCTTATCGCCACCCTGAAACCTCGCTAAGGAGTGCATGATGACGACTAAACGTAAGGCCTGGGTTCGCCCCATGCCGTCAAGCTGGTGGAAAACCCTGCCGTTTTATCGCTTCTATATGCTGCGCGAAGGGACGGCGATCCCGGCGGTCTGGTTCAGCCTGGAACTGCTGTATGGTCTTTTCGCGCTGAAAAACGGTCCGGAGAGCTGGATGGGCTTTGTCGCTTTCCTGCAAAACCCGGTTGTGCTGTTGCTCAACCTGATCGCGCTGGCGGCGGCGCTGCTGCATACCAAAACCTGGTTCGATCTGGCACCGAAAGCGTCGCTTATCATTGTGAAGGGCGAAAAAATGGGGCCAGAGCCGGTGGTAAAAGGGCTATGGGTGGTGGCTGCCGTTGTAACGGTGGTTGTACTGTTTATCGCCCTGTTCTGGTGAGGAATTGATGATGATTAACCCGAATCCAAAACGTTCTGACGAACCGATGTTCTGGGGGCTGTTTGGCGCAGGCGGTATGTGGAGCGCCATCTTCGCCCCGGTGATGATCCTGCTGGTCGGCCTGCTGCTGCCGCTCGGTCTCTTCCCCGGCGAGGCGCTGAGCTACGAGCGCGTTATCGCCTTTGCCCAGAGCTTCATTGGCCGCGCTTTTCTCTTCTTGATGATTGTGCTGCCGGTCTGGTGCGGCCTGCACCGCATCCACCACATGATGCACGATTTGAAAGTGCATCTGCCCCAGGGCAAATGGATTTTCTACGGCCTCGCGGCGATTATTAGTGTCGTTGCGTTAGTCGGCGTGATTTTCCTGTAAAACCCGTCGCTCTCCTGCATGCGCAGGAGAGCAAATTTCCCGCCATCTTCTACACTTACGTAAAAGCCAGGAGGGAGAATACCATGCGTTTACTGCCTATCTTCGCAGCGGTCACCGCTGCTTTTTTAGTCACGGCCTGCAGCACGCCCACACCGCCAAAAGGCGTTACCGTGGTGCAGAATTTCGATACGCAACGCTACTTAGGGAAATGGTACGAGATCGCCCGCTTCGATCACCGCTTTGAGCGTGGTCTGGAGCGCGTCACCGCGACCTACAGCCTGCGCGACGATGGCGGCTTAACCGTTGTCAACCGGGGTTATAACCCGGATCGCGGCAAATGGCAGGAGTCGGTCGGTAAAGCCTACTTCACCGGCGATCCGCGCACTGCATCGCTGAAGGTCTCATTCTTTGGCCCGTTCTATGGCGGCTACAACATCATCTCGCTGGATAAAGAGTATCGCCATGCGCTGATTTGCGGCCCGGATCGCGACTACCTGTGGATCCTCTCCCGCACGCCGACCATTTCGCCCGAGGTGAAAGAGAAGATGCTGGCAGACGCGACCCGTCAGGGTTTCGAAGTGAACAAGCTAATCTGGGTCGATCAGCCCCATTAATGGGCGCTGATTTTTAAGCCAATAATTCCGGCCACAATCAGACAGAGGCTAACGATACGCGCCAGGCTTGCGGACTCGCCGAGTAATACAATCCCGGCGATTGCCGCGCCGACGGCGCCAATGCCGGTCCAGACCGCATAGGCGGTGCCGACCGGCAGGGTTTTCATTGCCCATGAAAGCAGCACGACGCTAATAAGCATCGCCACGACGGTAATAATGCTGGGAGTGATGCGGGTAAAACCGTGGGTATATTTCAGGCCGATAGCCCAGACGACTTCAAGAAGACCGGCGATGACGAGAATAAACCAGGACATGGTTGGCTCCAGTACGGGGCCGTCCCCGAATAAAAAGTGACGCTGTCGGGTCGTCCCGCCAGCCAAGTGATGAGTGTCAGATTTTCCCTTCTTTCCCTGAGGATTTCAACCCCACAAACCCCCATTCATTTTCAGGAAGTTAAAGCAAGAAATAGCCCCTCTTCGCAGCGGAATTCAGGCATTTATTCATCATATCCAGCGAATATGATGAATCGCTTTCCTGGGTACAGGAAGCCGTGCGCCCTCCTCTGACTGCGAAGAAAAATATGTTCAAAATGCTTGTGATTGATCGCTGTTACTTCACCCGCTCAGGGATGGAATCCTGGCTCAATCAAATTGATTTATTTCCCGCCGCTTTTCTGGTTACCGCGCTGCATAATTTGATGCTGGCGAAAGAGCATATTGTTCAGTGGCAGCCGGATTTGGTCATTATTGATTTACACAGTTTTAAAGATGAAATTCATCATATTCAACAACTTGCATCGCTCTTCTCGGTATGTGGTGCATCCTGCCAGGTGATGCTACTGGAGTCGGGCCACGACACACAGCTGTCGGCGTTTTGCGCGCAATTCCCGATTGCGGCGATCCTGCAAAAGACGGATCCGCTGGAAAAAGTGGCGCAGGCCATTGATAAGATGATGCAGGCGCGTCCGATCAGGCAGTCACGGCGAGTCGTAACGCCGCTATTAACGCGTCAGGAAGAGAAGGTATTAACCCTGTGGATGGAAGGCAGAGATAACGCAGCAATCGCAGCAAACATGAGGATCAACGGAAAAACCGTTTATACCTACAAAAGAAATATTCGTATGAAACTGGGGATGGGAAACCGCTTTACGCCGTTTTTGTCACTACCAGAGGCAAACTAACGGTACGGCACAGGCCGTACCGGCAGTCATCACTGTTGTGCTTTGGTCGCAGCGCCAGAAATTGCGCTACCGCCATCGGAGATATCTTCGCCGACGCCACGGGTGGTATTACACGCCGTCAGCACGGATGAAAGAACCAGTACAGAAAAGATCGCAACAAATGTCTTCTTAACCATAATATCTTCCTTTTATTGTCAATATCGTTTGTGTATAGCCACTTAAGCATAGACAAATTCCCGAAAAGCAACGGGAAAAAAGCGGATTTTTAAGACGAAAGGAAGTTATTAGCTGGCGGCATGCGAAATGATATGACCAAGCGTCTGCACATCTTCGCCGATACCGCGCGCGGTATTGCAGCCTGCAAGCAGTGCGCAGCTGATAAGCAGCAGTGAGAGGAGTTTTGCGAGACGTTGCATGATCCGGGCCTCAACGAACCCGCGACGCAGCAGAGCGCTACGTCGCGGTTGCGCGCATTACTTCACGCGAGATACATATTCGCCGGAGCGGGTATCAACTTTGATCACTTCGCCAACCTGTACGAACAGCGGCACTTTAACCACAGCGCCGGTGCTCAGGGTAGCCGGTTTGCCGCCGGTACCTGCGGTATCACCTTTCAGGCCTGGATCGGTATCAACGATTTCCAGTTCAACGAAGTTCGGCGGCGTAACGGAGATCGGCTGGCCGTTCCACAGCGTCACGATGCACTCGGCCTGATCCAGCAGCCATTTTTCGCTGTCACCAATCGCTTTTTTATCAGCAGAGAGCTGCTCAAAAGTTTCGTTGTTCATGAAGTGCCAGAACTCACCGTCGTTGTAGAGGTAAGTCAGGTTCATATCAATAACGTCCGCGCCTTCAGCCGAGTCGGTAGACTTGAAGGTTTTCTCAACGCGGGTACCGGTCAGCAGACGACGCAGTTTAACGCGTGCGAACGCCTGGCCTTTGCCCGGTTTCACGAATTCGCTGGCCTCAACCGCGTACGGTTCACCGTCCATCATGATTTTAAGACCGGCACGAAAATCGTTGCTATAGTAAGTCGCCATAAGGCCCTCTGAAATTGTTAACTGGTAGCTTAGCCAAAAAAATGGCACACATTGTAACCCTAAAATCCCCTTCCAGAGAAGATTGGTTATTGCAACTTGCCGATGTAATCACCGATCCCGATGAACTGCTACATATTTTAAATATAGAACCTGATGAAGCCCTGCTGCGCGGACGCGAAGCAAAGCGGCTTTTCCCGCTGCGGGTGCCGCGGGCGTTTGTCGCGCGCATGCGCAAAGGCGATGTCAACGATCCGCTTTTGCGTCAGGTACTTACCACCAGCGAAGAGTTTATCTCCGCGCCGGGTTACAGCACCGATCCGCTGGATGAGCAGAGCAGCGTAGTGCCAGGTCTGCTGCACAAATACCGCAACCGTGCGCTGCTACTGGTAAAAGGCGGCTGTGCGGTAAATTGTCGCTACTGTTTCCGTCGCCACTTCCCGTATGCCGATAATCAGGGCAACAAGCGGAACTGGCAGGGCGCGCTGGACTATATCGCCGCGCACCCGGAGCTGGATGAGATCATTTTTTCCGGCGGCGATCCGCTGATGGCCAAAGATCACGAGCTTGAGTGGTTGATCGCGCAACTGGAAGCCATTCCACACCTTAAGCGCCTGCGCATCCATAGCCGCTTGCCGATTGTGATCCCGGCGCGTATCACCGATACGCTGGTTGCCCGTTTCGCCCGCTCCTCGCTGCAAATTTTGCTGGTGAACCATATCAACCACGCGCAGGAGATTGGCGACGATTTCCGTGCGGCAATGGCGCAGCTGCGCCAGGCGGGCGTCACGCTGCTCAACCAGAGCGTGCTGCTGCGCGGCGTGAATGACAATGCGCAGACGCTGGCGGATCTCAGCAACGCCTTATTTGACGCCGGCGTGCTGCCTTACTATCTGCATGTGCTGGATAGGGTAGAGGGCGCGGCGCACTTTATGGTGAGTGATGAAACGGCGCGGGAGATTATGCGTGAGTTACTGACGCTGGTGTCGGGGTATATGGTGCCGAAGCTGGCGCGGGAGATTGGCGGTGAGCCGAGTAAAACGCCGCTGGATCTACAACTGCGTCAACAGTAAAAAAAAGCACGGTCGCGAAATACGCAACGCGACCGTGAAAAAGCGCTTGCACGGGAAACAAGCGCGTGTCGGAACTTTAAAAGGTCTCCCAGCCCTCATCGGTGCCGCCGGCAGGTGCCAGACGCGCACGCTGTACGGGTGCTTTCACTGTGCTGGCGCTGGCGCGAGCCGGCTGCTGGCCCGGTAAACGGAACACATCCACCAGCTGCTGCAGTTTCGTGGCCTGCTCTTCAAGGCTACCCGCTGCCGCCGAGGACTCCTGCACCAGCGAGGCGTTCTGCTGAGTAGTGGTATCCATTTCAGACATCGCCTGCGCAATCTGACCGATGCCACGGTTCTGCTCATCAGAGGCGGCGGCGATCTCCTGCATCAAATCCTTCACCTGCATAACGGAGTTAACGATGCCGCTCATGGTTTCACCAGCCAGATCCACCTGACGGGAACCCTCCTGCACATAGTTCACCGATTCGCTGATCAAGGTTTCAATCTCTTTGGCTGCCTGCGCGCTGCGCTGGGCCAGAGAGCGAACTTCGCCCGCTACCACCGCAAAGCCGCGGCCCTGATCCCCTGCCCTTGCCGCTTCTACCGCCGCGTTCAGCGCGAGGATGTTGGTCTGGAAAGCGATGCCGTTAATCACCGAGGTGATTTCAGAGATGCGTTTTGAACTCTCCATAATGTCTTTCATACGGTTTACCGCCACGCTGACCACGGTGCCGCCCTGTGCAGCGGTATCGGAAGCGGTAATCGCCAGCTGGCTCGCCTGATGGGCGTTCTCGGCGTTCTGTTTCACCGTCGAGCTCAGCTCTTCCATGCTGGCGGCCGTTTCAACAACTGCTGCCGACTGCTGTTCGGTACGTGCTGAGAGTTCGTTATTGCCTAACGCAATCTCATTCGCTGCCGTATTCACCGAGCTTGAAGCGGCGCGCACCATCTTCAGCGACTCAGAGACACGCTCAACCAGCAGGTTAAACGCGGCGACCGCACGGCCAATCTCATCCATCCGTCCGGTTGTCAGCGCCTGGCTCAGATCCAGTTTCTCGCTGATATTTTCCATCCCATCGCGCATATCGTTAAGACGACGCTTGATGTTAAGCACGGTAAAGAGACCAAACAGACCGAGAATAAGAGTCGCGGCCAGCGTGGCGCTAATCGATAAAACCATTGAGCGGTTAATCAGGCTGGAGTTAGCAGACACCGCGTTATTTACCAAATTGCTGTTATAGGCGACCTGATCGGTAAAGTCGTTAATTAATATGGCAATACTGTCAGCAACCGGCCCACCTTTACGCATAGCCTGAATAATGGCAGCCCGATCATTACTCTCTGAGACTTTAAAAAATTGATCCATTACTGCGCGAAACTTTTCTAAATCGCCCAGCGTTTTATTCGACATCTCCTGATCGTGTTGATCGGAAACCAGATCTTTAATGTAACCCTGGTGCATGGCGTAAACATCGTCATACAACTTTAATGCGTTCTGTTTGATTTCCGCCATCCCGGCAGGTTCTTCAGTCAGACCATGAACGAAGAGCTGGCCGCGGATCGTCAGCACTTTCAGCATCTCTTTGTTCATCATATCGAGGCTGGGTAAGGTATTTTCTTTAAAGTTCGTTTGCGACTCACCCAGTTTCGATAAAGAAAATATCGCAATCAGGTTTGTGCCGATAAGGCTTAAAATCAGTAACGAGAAAGCAAGTAACAATCTTTTTGTAATATTCATTGGTAACTCCCGACACGTCATACAAGAAATAGTATTGTTTTTTCACACTCCCTCGCGTTTTGTCCTGAAGTGAATATCGGCAGCGAAAATTATTACTTTATTCCGATATATCCTCTTTTTAAAAAAAAGATCAGATTTATGGAAATATAATTAAAAAAAGCATCAAGCTTAAGAAAACTTAATATTCAGAGAGACGAAATTTAATTAGCAGGAAAATTATAATCGTCTTATTTACAAGCAGAGAATAAATAACAGCGATGGGAAAAATATCAGTACTTTCAGCGCGCCCGCCATCACTGGCGGGCAGAAGGGAGAAAAATCAGTTAGGGCATTTGTAAACCTGAGCGTTCATTTCGCTGGCGGTCGGCACAAAGCTCGACAGCACGCCCTGCGTCGGGCTGCTTACGTTATAGAGCACGTTACCGCCCATAGCGGCGGCCTGGTTGCGCAGAGCATTTGCCGCGCCGCGCATTGAGCCGCCCTCTTCGCCGTGCTGGCCAGAGAGCCAGTTGCTCTGCTTGCCGCTGGCGGTGCCGAGATACTTGCACTGCGCGGCGGGCTTATCTTCCACAAAACGCACGTTCTGGCCGCCTGCGGTGAGATCATTGCTGCTGCTGCAACCCGCCAACAGAAACGCTGCGCCAACCATTCCCGCCAAATATTTTACCGACATGTTATTCCCCGTAATCAATGAGCTGGACGCGGTTCGTCCGTGTCTAAACCTTATACTAAAAAGATGACTAAAAGAAAAACGTCGCCATCGCAGCTCAGATAAATCAGCGGAAAATTGCAAAAAAGCCCCGCCAGTTACGGCAGGGCTTGCAGAGATTAACAGCCATCAAATTTATACGGCGGGCCGGATGAGGTGGTGCCAACGGTTTCGACATTCACGCTGCCCTGCGGGTCAACGTTAAGTCTGAACACGTGCCACAACGTATTACGCTGCGATCCGCTGGCGTTTTCCACCGCCCAGTTCCAGCTGCGACCATCCGACAGCGAAAGCGTCACCTTCGCTCCCGTCATCAGCGGGCCGGTTGCCGGTTGGCTGTTGTGTACTGAGTAACAGTACGCGCCGGGGTGGAAATTACCAATCGAGACGGTTTCCGGGCCATAGCCATTGCGCACGTCATTCTCCAGCCCCGCTTCTGCGCCGACCGGGTGCGTCGTCATATAGTAGACATGCTGCCGGGCACCGCCGGGATTGCTCGCTTTTGGCGGCACAATCAGGTGCGCGTCGAGATTCGCCGGCGTGGCGTTCCAGCTGACAACAATCTTCGCCACTGCGCCCTTCAGGCGATGCGTCAGGGTGAAATCCTGGGCAAAGAGAGTTCCTCTGACGACCGTGATCGTGGTTTGCAACGGGAAGTAGTCCGGCGCGGTGACCTCAACATAGTAGCTCCCTGACAAGACATTGAGGCTGTAGCTGCCGTTACTGTTGGCCTGGGTGGAGTAGACCGGCTGCGCGTCGCCTTTGCTATGAAAGAGTTTGATCTCAGCGCCGGGCACGACAACCGGTGCAGGGTTACTGTAGCCCCATACCGCCTGGGCTCCCCACACGCCGCCGCGCAGGTTGACCTGCTGCGGATGGAAGCTCACCGTCTTGTCCGCATCAATGCTGGCCTCGTTATTAAGCGACGCGGAAACCTGCACATTCACCACATCTGTCGTGGTGCTCTCAAGCAGAGCGGCGGCGATCCCCTCATCGTTGGTCACGCTCAGGCTGTTGATGGTGGCGGCAACGCCTTTATCCTGTAACCACTGCACCGTCGCGCCGCTGACCGGGTTGTTATTGACGTCTTTGACCCGCGCATGGAAGGTAAAGCTGTCTGTGCCGTTGGCGATTTTATCAGTGGTTGATCCCTCCAGCGTGACGCTCGCCAGCGCAGCGGTCGAGATATCGCCGATAAAGTCGACCGCTTTACTGGCCGAGGTTCCCGCCACGCGGGCCGTTACGGTAAACCGCCCGGCGCGCAGGCTGTTAACGCTGGTGGTTACCTGACCATCCAGATTGCTCACCCCCTGTGTGCGGGTCAGCACCGCGCCAGCGCTGACGGTGAAATCAACGGTGATACCGCTCAGCCGGTTCCCCTTCACATCGGTCACCGTCGCCGAGAGGCTATTGACCGCATTGCCATTCGCCACCGCGCCGTTGCTCTCCACCACCAGGTTGGCATCGGAGATTTGCGCCGTGACCACATCGGCAATGAATAGCGTCGCTTTGCTCAGGGTGCTGCCGTTTACCGTTGCGGTCACCGTGTAGAGGCCAGCGATATCGCTAACCACCGTGGTTTGCGCCTGCCCATCCGGCCCGGTAATGGCGGTCGTCGCGGCAAGGGTTGCGCCTGGCGACACGCTAAAGTTGACGGTAACACCGGGGATCGGGTTGTCATTAGCATCGACAACGGTGGCCGTGACGCCATTCGGCGCAATACCGTTAGCGATCGCGCCATCGGGCGAGATAAGCAGGTTTTCATTGGGCAGCTGTGCGGTGGTGCTGTCAGCAATAAAGCGGGTGCTCACCTGCGCGGCCTGCGGCGTGCCAACCAGTTTCGCCGTGGCGTTAAAGGTTCCCGCCCGGCGGCTGGTTAAGGTGGTTTGCGCCACGCCTTGCGCATCGGTAAGCGCCTGCGCGGGCAGAACGCTGACCGGGCTGTCGGGAATAAACTGTATCGCCATGCCCGGCACCGGGTTGCCAAACGCATCGGCAATACGGACCGTCATAACGCTGCCCGCCTGGCCATTGGCCAGCGCATCTTGCGCCACGCGGCTCTCGATAAAGCGGGCGCTCTGGCGATCGACACTGAAGTTGACGGTTTGCGTCAGCGCCTGGCCATTAACCGTCGCGGTAATCTGCGTCGCCACCGCGCGCGTATGCGTGAGTAGTAACGTCGCCTGACCACGCGCATCGGTCAGCACCGCATTGCCGCCAATCAGCGTCGCGCCGTTATCCGCCGCGAAGCCCACCGCGTAGTTCGCCAGCGGGTTGCCATAGCGGTCAGTAACTGTCGCACGCACCGCATTGGCCTGCTTTCCATCCGCCAGCGCGTTATCAGTCATAATGTCGAACGCGGAAAGCGTGGCGGTGGCGGTATCGGCGATAAACATTACCCGCGCGCTGCTGCTGTTACCATTGCGTAACGTGGCGGAGACCACCCCTTCACCCGCAACGCGGCTCTTCAGCTTCACCGTCGCCAGACCCTGGCTGTCGCTCACCGCGCTGAGCGAGGTATTATCCTGCCCCTGGTCGTTAAACAGCGTGGCCGCCGGTTTGCCTTTGCTGTCGGCAAGCTGAGCAATATGGAACGTGACGCGCTGCCCGGCGACCGGCTGTCCCTCCTTCACCACGCTTGCCGTCAGGGTAAAAGCCTGCTGGTTATCAGCCAGCTGCGGTGCGGTGGGCGTCAGGGCGATCGGCGCGACCGTTTCGCTGGCGCGCATCACGCGGAGTGTAGTGGTCGCAGGCGTGGCGCGGTTGCCGTTTTTATCAACGCCAACCGCGGTCAGCACATACTCCTGCGCGACGCTGGCGGCTTCGCTGCGCGTGGCGCGATAGGCCGGAACCTGCACATGGAGTGCGGTCAATGCCGGTTGTTGCCAGCTGCCGCCGTTGGCGGCAAAGTTCGCCGAGGCGCTCCACTCAATACGCTCAAGACCATACTTCGCTTTGCTAATCGTCACCGGGATGGTCAGCGTCGTGCCTGCTTCCGCGGTGAGCTGCTTTGGCAGCGAGAGCACCACCAGCGGCTGCTTGCGGTACTGCATCACGATGTCGTAATTGCGATCGACAAGGGCGTATTTGCTGCCGATCAGGCTGCGGTGCAGATCGACATTGTCGGCAGAGATCTGCCGCCACAGCGGCACACCGAAGCGGTAGTTCAGTGCCATATCAAGGCGTGTATCCTGGCTATCACCAAAGGTGCGCTCGCCGGAGAGCGTCAGTAGCGGAAACGGCGTGTAGTTAAGTCCGAGCGTGATCGCAGAGGGGTTACGTTGCAGATCGCCCGGCCCGCTGGCAGGCGTGAGGGCGATGCCTTTACCGAAGTAGTGCTCATATTTCAGCTTTGCTCCCCACTGCGGGTGCGCAGGCAGCCAGCCGTCGAGGCGGACATCAATACCGTTTGCCGGGCGTTCGTCATACTCTTTCATGCCTTTTAGCGTCGAGGCGTGCCAGCCGGTGAGGCCATAATAGGCGTTGGCTGAGAGCTTCAGATAATCGGCCCAGGCTTCGCCACCGATGCCAAGACGCGCATTCTTGCCGCTGTAGTCATAGTCGTAAAATGCATTGATGCCCAGCATGCCGCCTGCCAGCAGGTGACGGTAGCCCAGGCCAACGTTGCCAATGTTGCGCGCCTCGCTTTTGCGCAGCCCCCACTGGCTGAACAGCAGCTGTCGTTCACTCTCCAGCAGCGGCAGCAGCAGATCGCCGCTCACCTTCCCTTTGCTGTCCAGCGACGCGCTGACGCTGCCTTTTTGATCCATCCAGTCGCTAAGCTGTTGGTTGATCACCCCTTCGCCAAGGCTGCGGGCGTAGGCAAAGGCTGAGCGGCTAACATCTTCCGACATCAGTAGCTGCGCGGCCTGCGTCGCTTTCGGTGCCAGCCACGCCTCGGCCGTTGTCGGTTCAACCGGCTGCGGCGGCTCTATATTTAGCGTTGGCAGAGGCGGATTATTTTGCGGCTGGGGTGCAACCGCCGGTGAAATAGCGTGGGATAACATTCTGGGCTCGCTGATGAGCGCCTGTAGCCCGGCCATGGTTTCATCCATGCTGCGGTAATCAGCATATTCCGTTGCCTGCGCCACAGAGATGAAGGGAAAAAAGAGTGGGCTGAATAACTGGAGCGCGATAATTCCCCACGCGGTACCACGCTTCCAGCCGGGAAGTTGTCTGGTTTTCATTATTATGTCATCAAGGAAAAACACGAAAAAGCCGTTTTTAGAAACGGCGTTTAAAACAGAAATTGGCGATGCCTCTGTCAGATATTGGCAAGATTCCGCATCTTTTCTTTAACGATTTGGTAACTCGTGTAGTGCGCCTTCGCACACAGGGTATCCAGCTTGAGATCGAGCTGCATGGTGTAGATCTCTTTCGCCTCTTTACCCATGATGTTTTTATTAATATTCAGAAATTTGTAGCCTTCGCCTATTTTTGAATAGTCATCAGAGTAGTTTTTATAGGTAGAGGTATCCGTACCGCGAATGAAGTTAAATTTGTCGATACAGGCATTGTTAGTGGATGCAATAACGATCCCATCGAAAAAGGGCGATTTGCGCTCTGCCGCCACGCCCTGTGGCGCGCTGGCGTTACTGGCGCTGGCTGCTGAAACCCTCTCTTTTGGGGTGTTTTTGTTACCTGCACAGGCGGAGAGAAGCAATACGCACGCAGTGCTTAATATAATGGCATTTAAATTGTTCATTTTATTTTTCCCCTTAAAATTAAACCATTAACAAAAATACTAGGTTTTAAATGTGCGAGTGCCGTGAGGATATGACTACCCACACACTGCACGCGCCTAATAAGGTTCAATAATAAATTCCCACTCTTCTTTTTAGCTATTTATATCGGAACATTAGGTACAAACAAGATAAATTATCGTCATATAAGCCACTTTCAGCGTTACGCATAATTATTATAAAAAAAATAATAACAAAATCCCGGTCATTCATGGAGAATTCTCTGGTAAATTGTCGGGATACGTCTCTTAAAAGTAAAAAAAAGCGGCTTTATTTATTGACAATACAGGTAGCATCGACAATATGGTTACACTTTTTGTGCAGTCTCATAATTCTGAATATAGTGATTTAATTAACAGGATAAGATAATCGTTAATTAATTTTGTTATTACAGAAGTATCTAACATATTATTTTTAATTTATTCCATGATGAACCGCATCATGAAAGGTATCAATATGCTCTTTATTATAGATAAGGAAATCTATTTCAGACCCGCCGATGGCGCGATATGGAGCGCGGGCGCTGAAAATGAAAAACGATTTTTAACCCTCGCCGGCAGCCGCTTGCTGCTCTTTTTTATTGAGCATCGCGGCGAGATCGTGACCCGCGATGCGATCTTCCAGGCGGTTTGGGAGCGGTATGGTTTGCACTCCACCAACAACACCCTCAACCAGTACATCTCACTGCTGCGCAGAACGATGACGGACCATGGCTTAGGCGCGCAGGTGATTAAAACCATCCCCAAAACCGGCTTTATCTTCAGCCGCGATCTCTCCGTTATCGCCCTCACGGAACAGCATGATGTGACGGCACCAGCACCAGCACCAACACCTATACCTGTCCCTGCGCCACTACCAGCCGCGCCTGACCCGCTGTTTGCGCGTAAACAGTACGGTGCGCTGGCGCTGCTGGTGCTGTTTTTACTGTGCACCTTTATGCTCTTTGGCCTGTGGCAGAGCCGTACCCTCAGCGCACCGCTGCCTGAATTTGGCAAAAGCGTGGTGACCTTCACCCAGTGCGATTTTATGCCTGCGGAGAGCGAAGAGGAGTCCAGGTTGCTGGCGTCGAGTGACAAACTCAAATTTATGACGCTGGTGGACGATCTGGCCGTTGAGCAGGAGCCAACGCGCGATAAAGCCCCGCTGGCATGCCCGGCCAACTCGCCTGCGGGCTGAAATGCAGACAAAAAAAGAGCGGGCATTAAGCCCGCTCCTCTTCGTTGAACCCGCGCCCGGTTTCCCGGGCACGTGTCCGGCAGCCATTACATCATGCCGCCCATACCGCCCATGCCACCCATACCGCCAGCAGCACCTAAATCAGGCGCGTCGCTTTTCGGCAGATCGGTAACCATGCACTCGGTAGTGATCATCAGACCGGCTACGGAAGCCGCGTACTGCAGTGCAGAACGGGTTACTTTAGTCGGATCCAGGATACCCATGTCGATCATGTTGCCGTACTCTTCGGTCGCTGCGTTGTAACCGTAGTTACCGTCGCCCGCTTTAACCATGTTCGCAACAACAGACGGCTCTTCGCCGCAGTTCAGCACGATCTGACGCAGCGGGGATTCCATTGCGCGCAGCGCAACTTTGATACCCACGTTCTGGTCTTCGTTCTGGCCTTTCAGCTCAGCCAGTTTGCTGGCTACGCGAATCAGCGCTACGCCACCACCGGCAACCACGCCCTCTTCAACGGCAGCACGGGTTGCGTGCAGCGCATCTTCAACGCGGGCTTTCTTCTCTTTCATCTCAACTTCGGTCGCAGCACCTACTTTGATTACCGCAACGCCGCCTGCCAGTTTCGCTACGCGCTCCTGCAGTTTTTCACGGTCGTAATCGGATGTAGCTTCTTCGATCTGCTGACGAATCTGCGTTACGCGGCCCTGAATAGCGGCCTCTTCACCCACGCCATCGATGATGGTGGTGGTGTCTTTGTTGATGACAACGCGTTTCGCCTGACCCAGATCTTCCAGGGTCGCTTTTTCCAGCTCCATACCGATCTCTTCAGAGATAACGGTACCGGCAGTCAGGGTTGCGATATCCTGCAGCATTGCTTTACGACGGTCGCCGAAGCCCGGTGCTTTCACCGCAGCTACTTTCACGATGCCGCGCATGGTGTTCACCACCAGGGTCGCCAGCGCTTCGCCTTCCACATCTTCAGCGATGATCAGCAGCGGTTTGCCTGCTTTAGCAACGGCTTCGAGAACCGGCAGCATTTCGCGAATGTTGGAGATTTTTTTATCAGCCAGCAGGATGAACGGGCTTTCCAGTTCTACTGCGCCAGTTTCCGGCTTGTTGATGAAGTAAGGGGAGAGGTAGCCACGGTCGAACTGCATACCTTCAACCACGTCCAGCTCGTCCTGCAGACCGGTACCGTCTTCAACGGTGATCACGCCTTCTTTACCGACTTTATCCATCGCTTCAGCGATCAGTTTACCTACGGTTTCGTCGGAGTTAGCGGAGATGGTACCAACCTGAGCGATAGCTTTAGAGTCAGAGCATGGTACGGAGAGCGCTTTCAGCTCTTCAACGGCAGAGGCGACAGCTTTGTCGATACCGCGTTTCAGATCCATCGGGTTCATGCCCGCAGCAACGGCTTTCAGACCTTCAGTGATGATGGACTGAGCCAGAACGGTCGCGGTGGTGGTGCCGTCGCCCGCAGCGTCGTTCGCTTTGGAGGCCACTTCTTTCACCATCTGCGCGCCCATGTTTTCGAACTTGTCTTCCAGCTCGATTTCACGTGCTACGGAAACACCATCTTTGGTGATGGTCGGTGCACCGAAAGATTTATCCAGAACCACATTACGGCCTTTCGGACCGAGGGTAACTTTCACTGCATCTGCCAGAACATTCACGCCGCGCAGCATTTTTACACGAGCGTCGTTACCGAATTTTACGTCTTTAGCTGCCATTTTCTGTATTCCTTAAATTCGTTCAGGTTCGTTCGCGCGCGTTGTTACGCTTCAACAATTGCCAGAATGTCGCTTTCGGACATAATCAGCACTTCTTCGTTGTCGATCTTCTCAGCCTTCACACCGTAACCATCGTTGAAAATCACGATATCGCCCACTTTCACGTCCAGCGGCTGAACAGTACCGTTTTCCAGGATGCGGCCCTTACCGACAGCGATGATTTCGCCACGAGTTGATTTGCCTGCCGCAGAACCGGTCAGAACGATACCGCCAGCAGATTTAGACTCAACTTCCTTACGTTTGACGATCACACGATCATGTAACGGACGAATACTCATTTGATAGCTCTCCTTTGAGAAAGTCTTTATCAGTTATGGTGAGGCCGGGTCCATGCGGTTATCCGGCTGGTGACCTGAGAGATGGGGTTAGGCCTCTCTCCCTTCAAGGGGTAAAACAAAAAAAATTTTCGAAAATGCAATCGGCTGCCCCCTCCCTTTCCTGGCGGGGAACGGCGAGCAATAAGTAAAACAGCTTGTGCTACCATCGAGGCTCCCGATAAGAGACAAACAGAAAAAATGAGCGGATTAAAACAAGAGCTGGGGCTGGCGCAGGGTGTTGGACTACTCTCTACCTCGTTACTGGGCACCGGGGTCTTCGCCGTTCCGGCGCTGGCCGCACTGGCGGCCGGTAACAGTAGCCTGTGGGCGTGGCCATTACTCATCGTGCTGGTCTTCCCGGTGGCGATTGTCTTTGCCATTCTCGGACGCCACTTCCCCAGCGCTGGCGGCGTCGCCCACTTTGTCGGCATGGCATTTGGTCCGCGTTTCCAGCGGGTAACCGGCTGGCTGTTTCTCTCGGTGATCCCGGTTGGGCTGCCTGCGGCCCTGCATATCGCTGCCGGTTTCTGGCAGGGGCTCTTTGGCTGGCAGGGGCCGATGCTGCTGATGGCAGAGCTGATGACGCTGGCGCTGATTTGGCTTATCGGTACGCGCGGCGCCGGCTCCAGCGCCAACCTGCAATCGATTATCGCCGGGCTGATCGTTGCCCTGCTGGTCGCCATCTGGTGGCGCGGCGGCATTACGCTGCGCGATATCCCCTTTCCCCCGCTCGGCGAGATTACCCTCCCGGAGATGTCCGCTTCATTAGCGGTGATGTTCTGGTGTTTTGTTGGGCTGGAGGCGTTCGCCCATCTCGCCTCGGAGTTCAAAAACCCGGAGCGGGATTTCCCCCGTGCGCTGATGATTGGCCTGCTGCTGGCGGGCACCGTCTACTGGGCCTGTACCGTGGCGGTGCTGAAGTTCGATCTCTGGCATCACCTGGGCGCAGCGGCGTCGCTGCCGGTGATTGTCGTCGATCTTTTTGGTAAGCAGGCGCTGTGGGTGGCCTGCATTATTGGCTATCTCGCCTGTTTCGCCAGCCTCAATATCTATATTCAGAGCTTCGCGCGGCTGGTGTGGTCGCAGGCGGCGTACAAACCCGACAGCGCGCTGGCAAAACTCTCGGCGCGCCAGCTGCCGCTTAACGCCCTCAACGCGGTCATTCTCTGCTGCGTGGCCTGCACGCTGGTCATTTACGCTTTCAACATCAATCTCGACACGCTGATCATCTATGCCAACGGCATCTTTATCATGATCTACCTGCTCTGCATGCTGGCAGGCTGTCGCTTGCTGAAAGGGCGCTATAAGGCGCTGGCGATGTTGGGGAGCGTGCTCTGCCTGCTGTTGCTGATCATTCCAGGCTGGAAGAGTTTGTATGCGGTGGTGATGCTGGCGGCGCTGTGGCTCTTTTTACCGAAGCGGCGCACCACAACGGTTCGTTCTGTGTCGGAATAAAAAAATGCCCGGCGAGGCCGGGCAGCGGAGCTTAACGATCGTCTTTATGATCCAGACGGTTGTTGGGGTCATCTTTACGCTGATATTCGCCTTCAAAGGTATCGCCACCGCCAAACCCGGCGCCTGCGCCCGGCCCGCGCGAAAAGCGCAGGTGCGGCATCAGCTTGAGGGTGATCAGCTTCTGCACCGGCGGCACCAGCAGCAGCAGGCCGAGGAAGTCAGTAAAGAAACCGGGCAGCAGCAGCAACAGACCGGCGATCACCAGCGACACGCTCTTGATCATCTCGGCCGCCGGGCTTTCACCCGCCGCCATCTTCTGCTGCATCGCCATCAGATTTTTAAAGCCCTGGTTGCGCACCAGCGACATGCCGATAACCGAGGTGAAGAGCACCAGGATAAGGGTCATCAGCACGCCAAAGACGTGAGCCACCTGGATGAAGATCGAAATTTCGATGTAAACGTATAAGAAAAAAGCAATAAACGGTATCCAGCGCACTGGCTTCTCCTGTGAACGAGCAACGGTCATCTCACCGTTGCTAAAATGAGTCTGCGAATTCGCATAGGGATGAGATGGTGGCAAAGTTGAAAAATTCAATTTCACCGGCGGTGTAAAGTTTTGTTTGTTACGCAGCGGTGACTTATTTCACATATTGGTAATTATGATGGGTCCAGTAAGATAATAAGTGATCCCGATTACGGCAATTCGCCCGCGCCAGCATATAATTTCACTCTTCTGGCCGATTGAGGGAATAATCGTCGGTCGAAAAAGACACATAACCACATAAATATTGTGTGATTGGTGTATTCATTCGTAGCTTGAAAAAGAAGGTTCACATGTTAAACAACATTCGTATCGAAGAAGACTTGTTAGGTACCAGGGAAGTGCCAGCGGATGCCTACTACGGCGTGCATACTCTGAGAGCGATTGAAAACTTTTATATCAGCAACAACAAGATCAGTGACATCCCTGAGTTTGTTCGTGGCATGGTGATGGTGAAGAAAGCCGCAGCGCTGGCGAACAAAGAGCTGCAAACCATCCCTAAAAGTATTGCTAACGCTATTGTTGCCGCATGTGATGAGGTGCTGAACAACGGCAAATGCATGGACCAGTTCCCGGTTGACGTCTATCAGGGCGGCGCGGGCACGTCTGTGAACATGAACACCAACGAGGTGCTGGCAAACATCGGCCTTGAGCTGATGGGTCACCAGAAAGGGGAGTATCAATTCCTCAACCCGAACGATCATGTCAACAAATGCCAGTCCACCAACGATGCCTACCCAACCGGGTTCCGCATCGCGGTCTACACCTCGGTGGTCAAACTGATCGACGCCATCAAACAGCTTGGCGAAGGCTTTGAAAACAAAGCGGTAGAGTTCAAAGACATCCTGAAAATGGGCCGTACCCAGCTGCAGGATGCGGTGCCGATGACCCTCGGCCAGGAGTTCCATGCCTTTAACGTGCTGCTGAATGAAGAGACCAAAAACCTGCTGCGTACCGCGGAACTGCTGCTCGAAGTGAACCTCGGCGCAACGGCTATCGGTACCCGCCTCAACACGCCGGATGGCTACCAGCAACTCGCCGTGCAGAAACTGGCGGAAGTGAGCAACCTGCCGGTAGTGGCCGCAGAAGATCTGATCGAAGCGACCTCCGACTGCGGTGCCTATGTAATGGTGCACAGCTCGCTGAAACGCCTGGCGGTAAAACTGTCGAAAATCTGTAACGACCTGCGCTTGCTCTCCTCCGGGCCGCGCGCCGGGCTGAACGAGATTAACCTGCCGGAACTGCAGGCGGGCTCATCTATCATGCCGGCCAAAGTGAACCCGGTTGTGCCGGAAGTGGTAAACCAGGTCTGCTTTAAAGTCATCGGTAACGACATCACCGTCACCATGGCTTCCGAAGCGGGTCAGCTGCAGCTGAACGTGATGGAGCCGGTGATTGGCCAGGCGATGTTCGAGTCGATCCACATCCTGACCAACGCCTGCTATAACCTGCTGGAAAAATGCATTAACGGCATCACCGCCAACAAAGAGGTGTGTGAAAGCTACGTCTATAACTCCATCGGTATCGTCACCTACCTCAACCCGTTTATCGGCCACCACAATGGCGATATCGTCGGCAAGATCTGCGCCGAAACCGGGAAGAGCGTGCGTGAAGTGGTGCTCGAGCGCGGATTGCTGACGGAAACGGAGCTGGATGATATCTTCTCTGCCCAGAACCTGATGCACCCGGCCTATAAAGCGAAACGCTATACCGATGAAAGCGAACAGTAACCTTCCCCCAGGTTAAAAAATATGAAAGGCACGTCCTCCGCGACGTGCCTTTTTCTTTTGGGTGGTTACTTACCAATAACAATTTCATATCACTTGGAAAACAAGGAAGCCCACTATGTTTGCTGCAGAGCTTGTCCTCGTCTTACTTGCCATCTACCTTGGCGCCAGGCTCGGGGGGATCGGCATTGGCTTTGCCGGTGGCCTCGGGGTGCTGGTGCTGACGCTCTTCTTTCAAATCAAACCGGGCGCCATCCCGTTTGACGTCATCGAGATCATTATGGCGGTCATCGCCGCGATTGCCGCCATGCAGGTGGCGGGCGGGATGGATTATTTAGTCAGCCTCGCCGAGCGCCTGCTGCGCCGCCATCCGAAGTACATCACCTTTCTCGCCCCGCTGGTCACCTGGTTTATGACCATCCTGGCGGGTACCGGCCACACTGCCTTCTCCACGCTGCCGGTGATTACTGAAGTGGCAAAAGAGCAGGGCATCCGCCCCTCGCGCCCGCTCTCTATCGCCGTGGTAGCGTCACAAATCGCTATTACCGCCTCGCCCATCTCTGCGGCAGTGGTCTTCTTTGCCGGTATCCTTGAGCCGCTGGGCGTCAGCTACCTGACGCTGCTGGCGATCTGTATTCCCGTCACGCTGATTGCCGTGATGCTGACCGCCATTGTCTGTAACTTTCTCGGCTGCGAGCTGAAGGACGACCCGGTCTACCAGGAGCGGCTGGCGAAAGGGGAAGTGAAGCTGCGCGGCGAGCAGGTGTTCGCCCTGAAGCCCCACGCCAAACGCTCGGTGATGCTCTTTCTGGTCGGCATTATCGCCGTGATGCTCTACGCCACCGCCATCAGCCCGACGGTGGGGCTTATTGCCAACCCGGTGCTGCCGCGTAACGAAGCGATTGTGGTGTTTATGCTGACCATCGCCACGCTTATCTGCCTGAGCTGCAAAGTCGATACCGGCGAGATCCTCAACGCCGGTACCTTTAAATCCGGCATGAGCGCCTGTATCTGCGTGCTCGGCGTCGCGTGGCTCGGCGATACCTTCGTCAAACACCATATTGAAGATATCCAGATGGTGGCAGGCGATCTGCTGCACAGCTACCCGTGGCTGCTGGCGGTGGTGCTCTTCTTCGCTGCGACCCTGCTCTATTCGCAGGCGGCGACCACCAAAGCGCTGATGCCTGCCGCGCTGCTGCTTGGCGTCTCCCCGTTGACCGCCGTGGCTTCCTTTGCCGCCGTGTCGGCGCTGTTTGTGCTGCCGACCTACCCGACGCTGCTGGCAGCGGTCGAAATGGATGACACCGGTTCAACGCGCATCGGCAAATTCGTCTTCAACCACCCCTTCCTGATCCCCGGCGTGATCGCCATCGCGCTCTGCGTGGTGCTCGGCTTTATCTTCGGCACTATCTTGTTGTAAAAGTCTATAAATCGGGCTGCCCGGCGGCCCGATCTTCCCGCGTCGCATGCTATAGTCCCTGCTTTCGCTTTCAGGAGGTTGAGAATGAACACGCCCGACGCCGTTGTTGTACTCTGCACCGCTCCGGATGAAGCCACCGCCCAGGATCTGGCGGCCAAAGCGCTGGCGGAAAAACTCGCCGCCTGCGTGACGATCCTCCCCGGAGCGACCTCGCTCTACTACTGGGAAGGCAAGCTGGAGCAGGAGTATGAAGTGCAACTGCTGCTGAAAACCGACGTCGCGCACCTGGACGATCTCTTCGCCTGCCTGAAATCGCACCACCCTTATCAAACCCCTGAACTGCTGGCGCTGCCGGTTTCTCACGGAGAGCACGACTACCTCACATGGCTCAACGCATCCTTACGCTGATCCTGCTGTTATGCAGCACATCCGCTTTCGCCGGGCTGTTCGACGCGCCCGGTCGCTCTGACTTTGTGCCTGCCGACCAGGCGTTCACCTTTGATTTTCAACAGCATCAACATGACCTGACGCTCAACTGGCAGGTGAAAGAGGGTTACTACCTCTACCGCCAGCAGATCCGCGTCACGCCTGCGCAGGCGCAGATCGGCGCGCTCGAACTGCCGAAGGGCGAGATGCATGAAGATGAGTTCTACGGCAAAACGGAGATCTACCGCCAGAAGCTGAACCTGCCGCTAAGCATCGCGCAGGCGGGGAAAGGCGCGACGCTCACCGTCACTTATCAAGGCTGTGCCGATGCCGGTTTCTGCTACCCGCCGGAGACCAAAGTGGTGCCGCTGATGGAGGTCGCTGCCGCGCCGGTTGTTGAACCCAAAGCCGCACCAACGACTGAAACCGCGCCCGACCGCCCGCTGCCCTTCTCCGCCCTCTGGGCGCTGTTGATCGGCATCGGTATCGCTTTCACTCCCTGCGTATTGCCAATGTACCCGCTGATTTCCGGCATTGTGCTCGGCGGCAAACAGCGCCTTGCCACGCCGCGTGCGCTGCTGCTGGCCTTTATTTATGTGCAGGGGATGGCGCTGACCTACACCGCACTGGGGCTGGTGGTTGCCGCCGCCGGGCTGTCGTTCCAGGCCGCATTGCAACACCCCTACGTGCTTATCGGTTTGTCGCTGCTGTTTAGCCTGCTGGCGCTGTCGATGTTCGGCCTCTTTAACCTGCAACTCCCCTCCGCGTTGCAAACCCGCTTAACGCTGTGGAGCAACCGCCAGCAGGGCGGCTCCGTCGGCGGCGTGTTCGCCATGGGGGCGATTGCCGGGCTTATCTGCTCGCCCTGCACCACCGCGCCGCTCAGCGCCATCCTGCTCTATATCGCTCAGAGCGGGAACCTGTGGCTCGGCGGCGGCACGCTCTACCTTTACGCCCTCGGCATGGGCCTGCCGCTAATTCTTGTGACGGTGTTCGGCAACCGCCTGCTGCCGAAAAGCGGGCCGTGGATGGAGCAGGTCAAAACCGCCTTTGGCTTTGTGATCCTCGCCCTGCCGGTCTTTTTACTGGAGCGCGTGCTGGGCGAAGCCTGGGGGCTGCGGCTCTGGTCATTGCTCGGCGTCGCCTTCTTCGGCTGGGCCTTTATCACCAGCCTCAACGCCACGCGCCCCATCATGCGGGTGCTGCAAATCGCCCTCCTCGGCGCGGCGCTGGTTTGTGCGCGTCCGTTGCAGGACTGGGCCTTCGGCACGCCCGCGGCACAGGCGCATACGCCGCTGGCCTTCACGTCAGTGAAAACCGTCGACGATCTCAACCGGGCGCTGGCGCAGGCCAATGGTCGGCCTGTCATGTTGGATCTCTATGCTGACTGGTGCGTGGCCTGTAAAGAGTTTGAGAAGTACACCTTCAGCGACCCAAAGGTACAGGCGGCGCTGAAAAACACGCTGTTATTACAGGCCAACGTGACGGCCAATGACGCACAGGATGCCGCGCTTCTGCGCCATCTGAATGTGCTGGGGTTACCTACCCTGCTCTTTTTTGACGCGCAAGGGCGAGAGCAGCAAGCGGCCCGGGTGACCGGGTTTATGCCTGCCGACGCCTTTGCCGACCATTTGCGCAATCACGCCCCGTAAACAACACTTGGTGGGGTAGTTTGACGCAGTAACGGAGGAGACCACTGTGCAACGCGAAGACGTTTTAAGCCAGACATTGCAACTGCTTGAATTACGAGGCATTGCGGACACCACTCTTGAAATGGTTGCCGAGCGCGTCGACTATCCGCTGGAGGAGTTCCGCCGTTTCTGGCCCGATAAAGAGGCGCTGCTCTATGATGCGCTGCGCTATTTAAGCCAGCAGATCGATACCTGGCGCCGCCAGCTGCTGCTGGATGAGAGCCTTAACCATGAACAAAAACTGCTGGCGCGTTACGCCGCGCTGACCGAGTGCGTGAGCAACAACCGCTATCCGGGCTGCCTGTTTATCGCCGCCTGCGCCTTCTTCCCCGCCCCGGATCACCCGATTCACCAGCTGGCGGATCAGCAGAAGCTTGAAGCGTATAACTTCTCTCACAAGCTGCTGAACGAGCTGGAAGTGGACGATGCGGCGATGGTGGCGAAGCAGATGGAGCTGATCCTGGAAGGGTGTCTTAGCCGTATGCTGGTCAACCGCAGCCAGGCGGATGTCGACACCGCCCAGCGGCTGGCAGAAGATATTCTGCGCTTTGCCCGCTGCCGCAAGGGTGGCGCGCTGACCTAAGCGCTCAGCAACCCCGCCCACGCGGAGATAAACAGACCCAGCGCCATGACGCGCTGAAAGGCGACAAGCGACGCCGGGGTGCGGAACAGCCGGTTAACGGCTTTGCCGAGCAGCGCCCAGGCGACAAGGCAGATGAGCGAGATCAGGAAAAACGATAGCGCCATCACCGAGACCTCGCGCAGCGGATGACCGCTGTGTGGGGCAAACAGGCTCACTACCGCTAACGCCATCATCCAGGTTTTCGGGTTGATAAGCTGTAATATCGCCGCCGCACGTATGCTGAAGGGCTGCTGCGCCTCACCGTGCAGATCGGTGGCCGGCGCACGAAAAAGCTGCCAGCTCATCCAGCTTAACCACGCCACGCCCGCCCAACTCATCACCGTTCTCACCAGTACATGTTCCTGCAATATCTGCCCTGCGCCCGCACCGGAGATAAAGACAATCGCGCTGGCGGCAACGCAGGCGCTCACCACAGCAGGCAGCGTGGCTTTGACGCCGAAGCGCTGGCTGCTGGCGAGGATCAAAATATTGGTCGGGCCGGGGGTGATCGACGCGACAAAGGCGAAGAGCAAAAACGGCAGGAAGGTAGAGATCAGGGTCATTGTCAGGCTCCTTAGGTGTCAGCCTGTCAATGTCGCGTTATTTTATGTCATCGTCTGGAAGGTTTGTGCAGAGCCTGCGGTAGTGCGCCGGAGAGAGACGATAAGCGCGCTGGAACCAGCGCCCAAGATGGCTCTGATCGGCAAATCCCACGGCAGCAGCGACATCCGCGGGCAAATCGCCCCGCGCCAGCTGCGCACGCGCGGTGGTAAGGCGCAGCTGAACAAGCCAGGCGTGCGGGCTTAAACCGAACTCGCGCTTAAAGCAGCGCGTCAACGTAAAGCGATCGGTTCCCGTTTCGCGCGCCAGGTCCGTTAAGCCAATATTGTCGCCGATATGCGCATGAAGATAATCCCGCGCGCGATGGGCAATCGCCACACTCTGGATCTGCGTCGGGATGCGTTTGCGCCACTGGCAGTGGTGCGTCAGCTCGCCAAGCAGCGCATCCATCGTCCCCTGCTGCACAATGCGCATCTCATCGCTGTGCAGCGCAGAGAAGGTTTGCGCAATGGTGCGAATCAGCCGCGGTTCACGGGCGATGGTATGGGAAAAGTGCAGCGCATAACTGGAAGGCACCGCGTCATACAAGCCGCGCAGCGTGGTGTTGAGCCAGCGATCGTCGAGGTAAAAGGTGAGATAGGTAAAGCCGCCCTCTACCGGCGCGTCGCCATCGTGGATCTCGCCCGGCTCGAGTAAAAAGGCGTCGCCCGGTCGGCTATGGTGGCGCTCGCGGCGGCAGTGAAACTGCTGGGTGCCAGACAGGGTAATGCCCACCAGATAGCTGTCATGCCAGTGCGGGTCGTACGCATGCCCCTCGAAATGGGCGCGGATGGTTTCAATCCCCGTATCCGCATGCTGTCGCAGCTCAAGCCAGTCTTTAGACATTTCGCCTCCGTATACTATCGAAAAGTAGCATTCATCACCGTAATGTAAAAGTCTGGAAGATTTGTGCAGCCCCCGATTTTCGGCGCGGCTTTGCGCGTTTTGCCGCAAAGTTGAGCAACTGAAAGGGATTTCGGGAAATTTGGTTGACGCCCACGGGCGATTACGGTTTAATGCCGCCCGTTGCCCGGATAGCTCAGTCGGTAGAGCAGGGGATTGAAAATCCCCGTGTCCTTGGTTCGATTCCGAGTCCGGGCACCACTATTTAAAGAACCCGCCCAAAAGGCGGGTTTTTGCTTTTCTGCAACCGGACTCTCCATCGAACTCCGTTCGATTATTCGCCGCGAGCGGCTCACCCCTTCGGGGCCAGCGCGGCAGGCCCGCTGTTCAACGCCTTCGGCGTTAGTCCGGGTCCGGGCACCACTTATTCAGAGAACCCAGCCTATGGCTGGGTTTTTGCTTTTCTACGACCGGACTCTCCATCGAACTTCGTTCGATTATTCGCCGTAAACGGCTCACCCCTCCGGGGCCAGCGCGGCAAGCGCGCTGTTCAACGCCTTCGGCGTTAGTCCGGGTCCGGGCACCACTATTTAAAGAACCCGCCCAAAAGGCGGGTTTTTGCTTTTCTGCAACCGGACTCTTCATCGAACTTCGTTCGATTATTCGCCACAAGCGGCTCACCCCTTAGGGGCCAGCGCGACAAGCGCGCTGTTCAACGCCTGCGGCGTTAGTCCGGGTCCGGGCACCACTTATTCTTAACCTTCGCCTTCGGCGGGGTTTTTCGTTTCTGGCGTACGGACTCTCCATCGAACTCCGTTCGATTATTCACCGCAAGCGGCTCACCCCTTCGGGGCCAGCGCGACAAGCGCGCTGTGAGAGGAATCGGTTTTGTATCGACACGCAGACTCTAAAAGTTTTATCTCCCTTACTCATCATATAAAAAATTAAATTTGTACAGCACTCAATCTTAATCATATCGCTATTTATTGAGAACTATTTATTCTTTAGATATTAATTTGCTTTGTAATAAACCTTGTATTTCATCACCTCCATATTTAAGAGTAAAATCCCCGACAATGTTTTGGAGTAAATATAAACCATCATTTGCTCCCAGGACGGCTGCAGTTATTTCCAAGCTTATTATTCTAAGAAATTTAAAAAGTTATTCTTGATGCTCTATTAATAAATTCCTTAATACACCTCTTGCTCTGGAAAAAGGAACATCATCTCCAGTTGATTTAGCAAGATCAGTTACTAATGTAGTAAGATAGCGCCTCGCCTAAAAAAATCAGACAGTAACGTAGTAACGACCAACACTTCTTTTTTCGTTTTGACCCTGACAACTAATTTCACGTTATATTAATGATTTACTTCTTCAGGATGAACTTTATTGATCAGTAAGTTTAATATTTATATTTGAATAGATAGCTCCAGAACAAAAACACCTCTAACCAGTAACTCCTTGCCATTAGGGAAATGAATTTCCGGCAGCATATTTTATTTACCAGAGGAAACAAAACCAATACCACACCTTTAATTTGCGTGGTCTCCTTAGGAACTAAAATTCATCATGCAGTCTTAGTGAAGCACTTGGCAGCAAGGTTTTTCATAATAATATTGCCCAATATAGCAGACATCATGCCCTACCTTTTTTTAAATAAACCCCTTGGGTTTTAATAATCTCCTTGCTTTACAATAAATTAATCAATGAAAATAAACTTCTAGCCTATGAATATAGTAGCGGAAAAATTTATGATGAAAGCAGGCTTTATAAGTTGCAAATCCAAAAAATGTAAATACGGGCAAAATCAATTACCCGTACTTTTGATGATTCATTTTTTTGAAAACGGATAAAGGCACTCATTAAATACCTTTTCTTTTATAGACTCATCAAGCAGCCTGCCGGTTTCCTGCTCTTTCTTGTGTATCTTTGATGAAATAAAATTTTCGTTTATTTTATGAGGCTTACTATAAAAGTTTTTTGCATGCTCACCTAGATCATCAATATCGATTAACTTTGAAAAAGCAGAATTAATCAAGGGACTTCCTGCATACATCAATGACTCTGTTTCTTCACAAGAAAACTTCAAATACATAATTGCTTTTTTCAAAGCCACGACTTCACCTTGATTTAGCATCAGTACTTTATCTTTATCATCAACCACACCCGCCTCCTCTCGATTTTATCTGTTCGTGCGTCATTTTCCACCGCTGATCATATGATAAATGAGATACCGTGTCATAAGGATTTTTACCTGCATGAAGTATATCCCTCAGTTTCAATCTGCCTGAGTGAATATACTCTAACTCAGAGCTCTGAGCAATTTTAGACATCTGCGAAGCATCAGCTTTAAAAACAATAGAATAGTCACCTCGCCCCGGATGAGAAACGTCATTTATAAAGATATCTCTCATAGCATCTTCGGGAGACATTAATATATCTGTAATATAAACTTTCCCCCGCGAATTTGCTTCAATCACGCCGCTATTCATTATACTTTCAAACCCTGCTTTATCCGTATAATGAATAAAGATATCCTCACCACTTAACCCCCACGGGTCAATCCAGCCCTGCGGATTAGGCGCATACTGATAAAGATTCCAGCCCCCAGCTAACCCTATCGGGTCCTGAACGGTGAACCGTCCGGCCTGTGGGTCGTAATAGCGGAAAAGGTTGTAGTGCAGGCCGGTTTCGCTGTCTGCATACTGCCCGGCATAGCGCAGGGGCTGGTGCGCCAGCGCGGTGTCCTGCGCCAGTCGCGTGAAGCCGTCGGTCTGGTGCCGAACTTCGCCGAAACTGCCGTACTGCCCGCTCCAGCGGAGGCTGCCTTCTTCGTCGGTCACTTCCAGCGGCGCGCCGTTCAGGTCGGTGCTGAACCAGAATATTTCCCCGGTTTTGTCCTCCCGCAGATGGTCGACCCGCGCCAGCGGGCTCCATGCTTCATTCGGATCGTAAATATACGTGCTGCACTGCCCGCCTTGATGCTGCTCCTGCAAAAGGCGGTAACCCTGCCAGAGGAAGCGGCTTTCATGGGTGCCGTGACCGGTGGTGATCGTCTTGCGGATGCGCCGGCCAAGCGCGTCATAATGGTAGTGCGCTTCGAAGCGCCCCTGCGGCCCCGTTCCGCGCGCGGACAGAAGGCGATTTTCAGCGTCATACGCGTAGTGTTGTTCATACAGCCCGCTGCGCCTGCGGGTCATGTTGCCCCAGGCATCGTACTGCATAAACAGGTTCTGCCAGTGCTGCAGGCGGTTATCCGTGACCGGGGCGTCGTTCGCGGCCAGGTTATCGGCGGCATCATACGTAAAGAGCGCACTGCTGTTGCCCTGGCGGGACTCATAATGCTTCAGCAGGCGGCCTTCAGCATCGTAACCGTAATTCACCTCGCCGCGCAGGGTGTCGCTGACGCCCGCCAGCTCGCCACGTCCGGTGTAACGGTACAGGCGCTCCAGTATCGCCTGCTCCGGCAGGGCCACCTCTGTGATAAGTGTACTGCGCTGCGCAGTGCGTCTGCCAAGGCTGTCGTAACTGCGCGACTGTTCGCGCGCGCCCTGGGTACGGCTCACTTCCCGGTGCAGACGGTCGCGGGTGAATTCAGTGACCAGTTGTGATCCGAAGCGGATGGCACTGACGTGGCCGGAGCCATAGTGCAGCCAGGAGAGCTGCTGCCCGCCGGGGAGGGTCAGATTTGTCAGATTGCCCAGTGCATCCCATGCATAGCTGAGTTCGCCGTTAACACCAGACTCATTTACCAGGCGACCTGCCGCATCGCGGTTAAAGGCGATGTCATCGGCTTCAATGCCCAGGGCAACACCTTCAGCCGTCGGGGTGCGCCGGATACGGGTGAGCTGGCCGTTCAGGTCGTGGTCATAGCGGTACTCCGCATGGCGGGTAGCGCGTGCGGTCAGCAGGCCACTTTCATCGTAACTGAAGGTTCGTCTACGCCGGGCGATGCCGCCATCGACGGCAGGCCTGCCATTTTCATGCAGTTCGCTGAGGAATCCACGGCTGTCCCATATCATCTGGCGCGACGTGTTGTCCGGGCGGGTTTCGCTGAGCGGGCGGCCTGCGGCGTCGTACGTAAAGCGGTATTCCCCGCCATTGCCGTTCTCAAGCCGCAACAGGTTGCCGCGCGGGTCGTAATGCCAGCGCCGGGTGCGCCCGATGCGGTCGGTGATGCTCACCGGCAGGCCGAGCGGGTTATAGTCCCAGCGCACCTCGCTCTCCAGCGGATCGCGCCAGGCGGCAAGCTGGCCGCGTGCGTTCCAGTGTAATGTTTCACGGCTGCCGTCCGGGCGAATAACGACTGAAAGTTGTCCCGCGCTGTTCCATTCGCGGCGGGTGATGTTGCCCTCTGCATCCTCACTCGACAGAAGCTGCCCGAGGCGGTGGTATGTATAGCGCGAGACACTGCCGGAGCAGTCGGTGCGCTGCGTAAGTAGTCCCTGGCGGTTCCACTCCAGACGCACTACACCGCCTGTCGCATCGGTGATTCTGTCCGGTAAAGGTTCTTCATCGTTCGGGTAGTGATAAGTGGTGCGGTTGCCTGCGGCGTCGGCTTCCGAAAGCAGGCGCCCCTGCAGGTCATAGAGGCTCTGTTCTGCCGTGCCGTCCGGGTGGACTGTGCGGGCGAGGCGGTCGGTGAGGCGGTACCAGTAATATTCCGTCCGCCGTCCTGCCGGGTCTGTCTCCTGGACCATGCGCCCGTACCTGTCCCACCGGCTCTGGCGCAGGGCACCGCCCGGCAGGATGACATCACACAGTTCGCCGTCGCGGTAAATAAAGGCGCTCTTGCGACCGTCGAAGTCGGTGAAGGCGGCGACGTTGTCATCGTCATCAATCAGCCAGTGCGCCTGCGCCCCGTCATCACGGATGGCCCGGCGGGTGCCGTTATCAAAATCATACTCAAAAGTTAGCTGCTCACCGCCGCTGTGGCGAAAAGCCGTGACGCGCGGCAGACCGGCAATCTCCTGCCAGCGATATTCGCTCACCAGGCCGTTTGCATCCTCGTGGGCGCACATCAGGCCGTCCTGCCAGCGGAAACGCCTGCGCACGCTACCGCCCCGGCCGGTCACTGAGGTCAGCTGGCGCTGTTCGTCATAAGCGTAACTGACCAGGCAGACATCATCATTCAGCCAGGCTCCCGCAAGGCGGTCGCCCTCATAGCGGCAGACCACGCGCTGCCCGGCGCTGTCCGTCAGGGCATGCAGGGTGAGGTTATCGTTCCACTCGAAGAGGATATCTTTGCCGCAGGGTCCGGAGATGCGCTGCAGCAGGGAGGGTTTATCGCTCTCAAGCGGGGCGTAGTGCCAGCGTTCACCGCTGATGTCATACACCGACCAGGCATCGTCCTGATGGTGCTCCAGCCAGCGCTTTTCGGCTTCGCAGTAGGTCCGGTAACCCTTCGGCACCTGCGGGAAGGAGACGTAATCCCCGGTCGGTGCCCGCCACACCAGCCCCTCCTGGTAACGCTCCAGACGGGTCTCCCAAAAGAGGTTCCAGCCGCGGCCAAGCACGCTGTCGCCCGGATTGCCGCTGCGCCAGTAACGCTGCCAGCGCACCGGCAGACGCGACGGCAGCACAAAGTCCAGCTCGTCGTCGCCGCTGAGAAACTTCTGCCCGCAGATGATATCCACCGGGCGGGCGATAATCCCTCCCGCCGCGATGGCGGTCAGCATCGCGCCGAAGCGGCAGGCGATGCGGCCGATTTTGCTGATACCCGGCAGTTTCGACAACAGTTTACCCACCGCGCCGACTTTACCGGCCGCACCACCCCAGCCGCCAGCCAGCCCTGCAAACAGTAGGGTCAGATCCGAAACTTTATACAGCCATTCAGGGACTTCCGGGCTTATCGGCAGGGTCTGTTCCGGCTCTCCACCAATAAGGACGTTGCCGGAGCCGGTCATCACCTTCGCATCGCAGGTGGTGCGGTCCCCGATACGGGCAGCAGGGAGATTGTTGATGTAAACGCGTGAGGAGCCTTCCGCCATCTGCTGCGAGCCGTCGTCGTCGCACTCCACCATGCTGTCCGTGGCAATGGCGGCAGGCTTACCGTTGATAAAGACGTCAGGAGAGCCGGTGGTGATGACGCCTTTCTTCGTCATGTTCGCCGCCATTCCTTCGGCAATGCCGTCGCGAACGCCGGTCGCCACCTCCCCGGCGAGAAATCCGACTGCGAGGCTGGCACCGATAAGCAGTACACCGATGCCCAGGCAGGAGGCGCCGATGCCTGCGACCATCAGCGCACCGGCCGCGATGCCACCCAGCGCCGCAATCGCGCCGCCGATAATCGTACCGGCAATCATCCCGGCCAGCGCGCCGGAATGGCCTATATCATCACCGACACGCGCAGCTTCAAACATAGCAACAATCCTTGTTAAGCGTGGAAACGGAAACTTTTGAGAACAGAAAGAAGCAGTGCACGATCGGCGTCATTTAACGACCGCATGGCGGACATCGTGAACACCAGGATATGGTCAGCGGAGGGGTTAAACACCGCCTGCTGCTGAAAGGTGCGCTTACCGTCACGAAGATAGCTGGCATGAATGATTTCGCCGGTTACCAGGTTGTCGCCAAGCACAGCCTCTGTGCGCTCGCCCGTTTTCCAGCCCTTGAGATGTTTCGCCATTAGCGACATCTGGCGGTCGATATAGGCCGTCAACGTTTCGCCGGGTTTTAGCGTGTCGCGGGAGATATTGAGCGCCGGTGCATCCGCGCCGGGCGGCGTGAACACATTGACGGTGCGGTCCTGATAGCCTTCAGGAAGGGTGACCTGGCCTTCGGTAAACAGGCAGGGCTGAGCGGATTCTGACATAAAGTGCGTCCTGTCACAGGTTCAGAAAAATGGATTTTCGCACAGGGTTTGGCTGAAAACCAGACGCGAAAATGAGAGCTCCCGCGCAGATATTATTCCCCGATGAGGTACAGATATGGCCTGTAACTTCCCTGTGTTAACACGGTGAGCTCCTACTCAACCTCACCCCGTGCATTGATAGTGTCTCTTCTTATCTGAGAAGGAATTCGTGATGAGCGTGCCGCAAACCAAAGCTGAACTGCTTTCCGCTATCGATAAAAATTTCGCTAAATTAATGAGTTATCTAAACAGGATCCCACCGGAAATCACGTCAGAGCTTTCCATGGAGGGTCACGCGAAAGGGACAACGATGAGCGTGCATAACCTGGTCGCCTATCTGCTCGGATGGAACAAGCTGGTCGTGAAGTGGATAACCAATGATGCCAAAGGCCTGCCCGTCGATTTCCCGGAAACGGGGTACAAGTGGAACCAGTTGGGTCTCCTCGCGCAAAAATTTTACTCGGATTACAGCGCGTTAAGCTATGGCGAGCTAATTGAAGAACTGCAACGCGCCAAAAGTGAAATCGTCCAGCTTATTGATGCGCGCACGGATGAGGTTTTGTATGGAAGACCGTGGTACACGAAATGGACGATGGGCCGGATGATCTCGTTTAACACCGCCTCGCCGTACGCCAACGCGAATGGGCGTTTAAGGAAGTGGGCGAAAGATAAGAATCTGCTTTTGAAGTGATTATCAGCGTTATTAAGTGGACACTAACTCCCTAAAACTGTGGTGTTGGTGTCCACTTAATTCCAGATTTAAAGCGCGCTCAGCACCCCTTCTTTCACCGCTTTTACCGCCTGCTTCATCTGCTTTACCTCCTGCCGCAGGGCATGCTCATTGTCGTTATCGGGGATTAGCACAATGCAGTCTCCGGCGATTTTCACGGTGACGCCTTTGCCGGTGGTGAACCCGGCCTCTTTCAGCCATTTGCCGCTCAGGTTGAGGCAAGGCGTGCTGGTATCGCCCTGATTGGGGGCATAGCCGACTGTGTAGCGGCGTTCGGTTTTGGGGGATGGATGAGCCTGGGTAGGGGTCGTAGCCATAAGGGCAGCCTCCGATGAGTAATGATTATTACCGTCACCAGAGGTTCCAATCTCTTGGGTGGCGGAATCGGGCGGGGTTGGAACTACCGGCCTCATCGATACCGGCGCGTCTTGCGACGCCCCCGCCCGACCCACCATTGAGGTGTAGCCGAACGCACGACATAAAAAAAGCGTGAACGCGCTATATATCGCCGATGAAGTCATTCAGGGTTCCAATCCCGGCACCTGATTTTGCAGGTGCCGGTGAAAAATAGCGCTGATGCCCAAAGCCGACAAGCGGTTTTACTTCTTCCTGCAAAACAAAGTGTTATTCCGGAATTTGCTTCGCAAAATGGGTGTTCTTCCCCTGCCCTCGTTTGCACGCAGCCGGGATCGCTCTTCAGAACATTGTATTGGCGTTGGCGGACTTCTCCGGCACCGACTGAATGATGTCCCAGTGTTCAACAATTTTCCCGTTGCTCACACGGAAGATATCCATCACCGCCTGGCCGCGATCTTTACTGTCATTGGTCGAGTGAACCTGCAACCAGACTAAATCGCCGTCGGCGGCGCTGCGCACAATCCGCGCGGCAGAGTGCGGGTTCTCCTTGAAGAAACCGGTGAAGTAATTCACAAACGGGGCTTTGCCGTCCGGCACATCGGGATTGTGCTGGCGGTAATGCTCATCAACCACCTTCGCGGCCTCTTTTACCTCGTGGCGGTTGAAGAATTTATCATAAAAATCAACTACCAGCTGTCGGTTAGCCTCTTCTGTCGCCACATTGCGCGCATTTGCCGCAGGGGCTGCTACAGCGCTGCCAGAAGCGATCAGAACTGCCGTTAACAGCGCACCGCTAATAAACTTTTTCATTGTGCTCTCCTTTAGTACATTACCTTTGGTCACAAAAATAGACCGTTGAAAACGCGGATGGTACATTGCCCGCAAAACCTCAACAAGAGGTCAAAATTCAGGTACTTAGTCACACGAAGCTGACTATTGGCGGCAAAAGAGAGATAACGAATGAGCGACAACGACCAGAATGATATCGCCGAGTTTGGGCAGCCCTGCCCGATCCGGGATGTGCTTAATCAAATCGGCGATCAGTGGAGCCTGCTGATTCTGGAAGCGCTGGCAGAACGCACGCTGCGCTTTAATGAACTGAACCGGGAAATTGGCGATATCTCCCGCCAGATGCTCTCCCGCACGCTAAAACGTCTTGAAACAGACGGTTACGTCAGCCGCACCGTTTATGCGGAAGTGCCGCCGCGCGTGGAGTACACCTTAACGCCGCTAGGGAGATCGTTCCTGGAACCGATGCAGAAACTTATTCAGTGGGCGGATGAAAACCATGCTGATATCTGCCGCTCCCGCCGACGCCAGCATGAACAGCAGCAGGAACAGGCGCGCGGCTAAGACGGTTACGGGCTGAAACAGATGACGGCGCAAGCGGTTGTTGCGTAAGGTAAACGTCCATTTCAGGAACCAACAGGGGCTATTTATGAGCAGATTTGAAGGCAAACGCGTGCTGATCACCGGCGGCACCAGCGGAATGGGGCTGGCGGGTGCGCAACGCATCGTCAGTGAGGGTGGTGAGGTCGCCATCACCGGGCTGAACGAAACGCGCCTGGCTGAGGCCCGCAAGCTGCTGCCCGCCTCATCGCTGATCCTGAAAAGCGATGCCGCCAGCGAAGCAGATATCGAGACGCTGGCGACGGCGATTAGTCAGTGGGGATCCCTCGACGGCCTGTGGCTGAACGCCGGTTATGCCGAAGTCGGCGCACCGGAATCGGTTACCGCCGAGAGCTTTAACCGCATGATGAACGCCAACGTGCGCGGCCCGATGCTCCAGCTGGCGGCGCTTTCTGGCGCATTACATTCCGGCGCGTCAGTGCTGGTCACCGCCTCCTCTTCCGTCTACGAAGGCGCGGCGATGACCAGCCTTTATGCCGCCACCAAAGGCGCAGTTGTTGCGATGGTCAAGAGCTGGGCCAGCGCGCTGGCACCGCGCGATATCCGCGCCAACACGCTGGTGCCGGGGCCGATTGAGACCAACTTCAGGCACTTTATGCCCGAAGAGTCGCGCCAGCAGTTTGAGGATTTTGTGGTAAGCCAGGTGCCGCTCAGACGCGCCGGTACCGCACAGGAAGCCGCCGCCGTCGCGCTCTTTTTGCTCTCGGATGATGCGTCATACGTTACCGGCAGCCAGTACGCCGTGGATGGCGGGCTGGTGCATTACTGATCGGCGGGTTTAGGCCGATCAGCATACTGAGATGCCAAAAGCAGATGGCACTATACGTGGGCGCCATCTTTTAAGGCGATTTTTTGTTCGAAAAGCCTTCCGCTTTGCGGATCGCATATACAAGCAGCGAGTGAACAGATTCAAAAGCATCGCACCTATGGCTGCAAGGAAAAACGTGTTTACCTACAAACTTACAGGGACACATGAAGCACCCCCACAAGCGTGGGGAAGACTCATAGGCGCGGTTTGCACTGCGGATCTGGTCAGAAACACCCCCACATGCATGGGGAAGACTGTGCCGTGGTGATGGTGCCGGGATGACCGGTAGAAACACCCCCACAAGAGTGGGGAAGGTGCTCAATGAATAGAACATTAACCCTCTAAGCTAGAAACACCCCCACGTGCGTGGGGAAGACAGGCCAGAATAATGCGGATCAGCGATAAAGGCAGAAACACCCCCCACGTGTGTGGGGAAGACTTTACCGTCACCGGCGTGGCTCAACTGAACCTGGAAACACCCCCACATAAGTGGGGAAGACTTCTGTCACGAAACCACCGGTCAACTTCAGCCAGAAACACCCCCACCTGCGTGGGGAAGACCCCCCGACTTACTGACTCCGCTCAACGGGATTAGAAACACCCCCACGTGCGTGGGGAAGACTCACCGCTGCCGCTCGCGCTCTCGATAAAGAGAGAAACACCCCCACGTGCGTGGGGAAGACCCAAACAGAGTCATATACACAGCAATAGCACGAGAAACACCCCCACATGCGTGGGGAAGACTTTATGCCGATTTTCGACAACACCTCCTATAAGGAAACACCCCCACATGCGTGGGGAAGACCCGCACCCGCCTGCGGTTTTTGGATCAATAAAAGAAACACCCCCACATGCGTGGGGAAGACACGGGCCTAAAAGACGAGCTGGGTGAGGAATGGGAAACACCCCCACATGCGTGGGGAAGACAGAGTCGTGATGCGAAGAAATAATAGGTCTTAGGAAACACCCCCACATGCGTGGGGAAGACGGCGTACCATTTTAAATCAGCAACTTACGCTAAGAAACACCCCCACATGCGTGGGGAAGACCGAGAAGCTACCGATACTGATGGTAAAGACCCGGAAACACCCCCACATGCGTGGGGAAGACGTGGAGATGCCGCAGCCGATCGCAATCAGTCTAGAAACACCCCCACGTGCGTGGGGAAGACATTCCGGCGATTATCGCGCTGGGCGTAGCTATGGAAACACCCCCACATGCGTGGGGAAGACCGCCGCGCAGCTCGCGCACCAACTGATAGCAAAGAAACACCCCCACGTGCGTGGGGAAGACGAATTGAGCGCCGCAATGTGCGCGACGAGCATGGAAACACCCCCACATGCGTGGGGAAGACGGCTCCCGTTTTCTGACGCAGTTTGAAGCCGTAGAAACACCCCCACGTGCGTGGGGAAGACCAGACCGCAGCCAGAAAATAGGCACCCTGAATAGAAACACCCCCACGTGCGTGGGGAAGACAAGCATAGAAATGCTAAATGACTGTTTTATATGGAAACACCCCCACATGCGTGGGGAAGATCAGAGGATTGCTTACCAAATGAATGAACGTGAAGAAACACCCCCACATGCGTGGGGAAGATACCAACATCTTGTTAAAGAGCCCCGCTAAAACACTATATGTACCGCTTATAGCGTTTTTACGGTTTCGATAATCAGCTGTAATCCGCTCAGCGTCGCAATTGGCTTTCTCACTTCGCCCTTATAGCGAATTTCATAACCGGGCGGTTGGGGAAGCGTTCTGAATAACATCAGGCCTGCCTCAGGCGGTGTGTATTGCATTAAGTAATCAACCACTGTCTGTGCAACGGCATCTTTTACGCCAGAGACGAACACATTTGGCCGGGGTTCAACAAACCAGAGCTTCATTCGCCCGCGTACTGCCGGGGGTAAATCATTGGCGAGTACGACGAGCATGCTTACTCCCCAGCAACGAATTCACATCTGCGGCGATCAGGTTGAGTAAATCTGTTGCTATCACCCGCTTTCTGAAGGCATCTGCAACGTGGTGCTTATCGTAACGACCAGCCATCTCTCGCGTCAGTGAGAAGGCCAGGTCAATGCAGAGATGCTCTTTGTAGAGATCGGCCAGATCATAAACAAACGGCAGCGGGCTTCCAGAATGAATAAAACCAATATGCGGTGAGTAACCCATGGCATGTACAGCGGAACAGACAATGCCGTAAAGCGCTGCATTGGTCGCGGTAAGCACCTGGTTCGTGATATCGCTTAGCTGAAACTTGCCAGGCGTAAAGTGGCGCCCTCGCCAGCCGACGCCATACTCCTGCGCTTTTTGCTGATAAAGCGCGCGCACCCGATTTCCCTCCATGCCCATCATGCTACTCAGGCTTTTACCTTCCAGTTCCGCATCGGGAAAACGTTTTGCAAACATCATCCTTGCAATATCAAGAGCGGTACGCTCGTTGCTGGCAAGCGCCATCTGCGCTTTAAGATTGCGCGTGTCGGCCGTAGGAAGAAAACCCGCCGCATAGAAAAGCAGGCTATCTTCCCCTACCCAGCAGATAGAACAGTTTGCCGCCGCCGCGGTTTTCACTGCTTCATGCGTGACGGAAGTCCCGGGGCCAAGCAGTAAGGTGTTCAGAGTAGCGACAGGAAGCGGAACGACATTGCCCTCGGCATCAATCCATTTGATGTTCCCCCTTCGCCATCAGTAATACTCCAGCACCGTCACTTGCCGATCCCGATAACGCTTCTGCTGACCAAACTGCACCGGCACATCGTTTAGCGTGAGCACCTCACCGTCTCCTTCGCCTTCAATCACGGCATAGCTGAGCAGCCGACGTTTATCTTCAGCCAGACTCTGCGCCTGAGACCAGGCAGCCTCTTCATCGGCGAATAGCCCCTGATAAATCAGCTCGCTCGGAGCGCAGTTTTTACGCCCCAGATAGAGATCCCATACCGGGTTTTGCAACGCGTCAGCCAGCGATTCCGCTTGCTGCTGAGGAAGCGCCAGAACCACCGCAAACGCGGCATCTTGCAGATAGTAGCGGCAGGTCATTTTGGCACCACCGCCAACAGCTTTTTTACCGTCAGCAGTCTTAGGAATGAGCAGGTTTTGCCAGGGATCGCTGTCATCGTAACCGCTGCCTACCATATGAAAATCGCACAGCGCAGGCTCGCGGAGCGAAGGCTGACCGTTAGTATCAGCACGGGCATAAGCGCGCACTTCCATACGCATAGCGTTCATCTGCGCCAGCCATTCGACTTCGGGGCCACCAGCCCCGCGGGCGCAGCAAAGCAGCCCCAGAATGCCGGAGCGTGTCGGGAAGGTAAGCGTGTCACGTACGCCAAACTTTGAGTCATGCCCCCAGGCTTGTAGCGGACCTTCCAGCCACAGGAGCAGAGAGTGGGTCAAGTTGCTCATGGTGAACGCCCTTACAGGTGGGAGTGCAGGTCGGCAATCAGGTGGTCGATGCTGTACTCCTCGTTATCCCCCCATTCATAATCACCCTGCTTGCCAAACAGCGAGCCGGAGAGCTTCTCTTTCTTGTTGAGCCAGGATTTCAGTTCCTCTTTGCTGGGGCGAAGATAACCCTCCCCTTTACTCCTTACGGCCTGTTCGAAAGAGGCCTGAATACGCTGGCCTTTACGTACCAGTACGCGCGCGTAATCCCACAGACACGCACCCGACTGCGTTGTCTGGCGGGCATCCGGCACGGCAACGTAGAGCGCCTTAACAAACGCCTCTACTGCGGTTTTCAAATCGGCACCTTCACCCAGCGTCTGTTCCAGTTGCCCTAAATCGAGGCTTACATAGCGATAATAGGTGGCAGAGTTATACTCCAGGCTGCCCATATGTGCCGAGCCACTCTCCTCTTCTGTTTTGCGGTCATCGACTGCGGTAAAAAACTCCACTTCATTGCTGACCTTATGCGTGGAGATCGCATGGGAAAAAGAGGCGGCGGCTTCGACATTCATATCAGGCGCTTTTGCGACCATGCGGCCGAACAGCGCGATATCCAGCGCATCAAGCGTCTTGTTGACGGCTTTCTTCGCGACTTTAACCAGCTCTTTGTCTTTTAATTTCTCAGCATCGAAGCCATGTTCCGCGGCATAGGCAGCAAAAGCTTTAGCCTCCGTTTCACTCAGAAATAGCAGCGTGTCGTCGGCGAAAAATGTTGCCATTGCCTTACCGCACGCCGTGGCTTGCTCTTCACTGGCCCCAAGCACCAGGCACTCTTTGCTGAGCATCTCAGCAATTTTTTTACTGCGAATGCCCAAACGAATCCCAAAGTCCGGCATTGCCAGGCGCACCTGGCGCTTCCAGCACTGGGAAGAGACTCTGGCGCGTGGTACGCCGCCGATAAGCGCCGATTTTGGTGCGCCGACGTCATCCCGGTTCAGGCAAGTGACAGGAAAGGATTGCAGGATATGGAACTCAATACGGGTGTTTTTGAATGCGTGAGTCATAAAAACGTCCTTAAACATAAAATAAAAATCAGGCAAACGGGTTGTCGATGATCGGTACGATTTGCAGCAGGCCGCAGCCAAACGCTCTTCCTTTACCGATACCGTTCTTAAAGCTGGTCTGAAACCGCTGCGGATCGGTCACGGTGAGCTGCCCCTGGATATACGCTTTACCAAGCGTCACCTCGCGGCCGGCCTTGTCCGGGAATTGCAGCACCTCAATGGCATCGACCTGCAGGGTTTGCGGATCGACGTCAAATCCCCAGCTTTGGGGTGCGCGCTGTAAAAACCACTGGGCGATATCGGCGCGGCCTTTTACCGCCACGCGTTTTCCGCTCTGCTTGTCCTTACGCACAGGATTGATCTGCACGTTAAAACGGTAACGTGGGTAGTTGAGAAACGACGTTGCAATCGGCTTACTGATCACCGTGCCGTACTGCCCCTCAACCCTCTCCACCGGCAAGCGGTTCGAAACAATCAGCACTTTGCGACCATGGCGATCACCGCCCTGATCCGCAAAGACGATACCGCTTGGGGTATCACGCTGCTTTTCAGCTTCGCTGCGGAGATCCGTAAAAAGGCTGTAGACGACCCGGTGCAGTGAATAGGGATCCGTCATCCTGAGCGCCTTCACCGCAGCGCGATCGAGGTGTAAAGCGCTGGCGAATAATTCACTCATCAGTCATCTCCGGGCTCATGTCATCGGCGCGACGATAAAAATCCTGTGCCCAGCGTGCGCGGATGCGATCCTGCCCGTTACCGGAAAACCACAGCAGTTGTTCCAGTAGCTGGCTGAAATTCGGCGTCACGCCGCGGCTGGTCATCAGCGCCAGTAATGGGCGTAAAATACGACTCGCTTCTGTCGTGCTGGTGCAGGCCAGCAGGCGACGCAAACGAGTTTTGGCCTGTTCTGACTGATTGCCCTCGTCATAACAAGCGGCGATCGCCGTGCCCAGCGCGAGTGTTCCATTGGCCTTAGGCTGGGCTCTCGCCAGCGCGGCACCGACGGCACACCACGGCAGACGCTGCCACTCTTTTTCAAGGTCGACGCCAAATTCGGCCAGCAGTTCCCAGCTTTGATACTCCGTGGCCGGGTTGTCGGCGCGTTTGAGCCGCGCAGCAAAGCCTTTATCTTTATTGATGCGTTCAATCACGTAGCTGACAAAGCGTTCGGCGCGGGAAAACGTCTGTGCCTTTTCTGCCATGGTGGTATTCGCGTGCTGATCCATACCGACTATCTCCTCAATCAGCGTGTAGGTATTTTGAAAAATGGGGACGGGTCTGCGCCCAGGCGTCCAGTTGCCGGGCGCTATCATTTGGGCACATCTGGTCGAAAACCTGACTGGCGTAAACAGCAAAGGTTTTACGCAGCTGTAGGCGTTGCGATTTGGCATCCTCTGTTGAATCACACGCATTGATTAGCGCCTGCGCCTGGCGTTCACAAAGCTGCCAGAAACGTTCGCTCGCTTTTTGCGCCTGAGCAGCGACAAAGGGCTGTGCTTTGCCTGAGCCGGATTTATCGATATCAGAGAGCTGGCGAAAGTAACGCGCCACCGCCCCCCAAAGCTGCTTCTGCACCGTATCAAGCTGTGCCATTTCGTGTTTGAGTTGCGCCAGGAAAACAGAGCCGAGTAGCGAGGTGGGCAGCCAGAACTCAGACTGTACATAATCATCAGTGCCGGAAGCATATTGCTCCCCGGCATTGCTGCTGACACGCAAGCCACCAGACCAGATCGCAAACTGTTCAACACTGCGCGATACCCGCTTTAGCGTTCGTTTCAGCTGTGGCGTGTCGAAACCACTCGTATTACCTTGCTCAATAAATTGCAGGATTGAGGTTAACTCCCTCCAGGGACGCTTGCCGGGGTTTACCCATAAGACGGCAGGTTTTTTTGGGGCGAAATCCACTGACACCGTGGGATCCGCTTTGCCCTCCAGGTAACCGGCGTGGGCGATACCGTCGCTATAGTGAAGCCCCGTATCGGCTAACAGGCAAAACTTACCTACCGGCACCAGCCGGCCCATCAGGGATGCCTTTAACGCTCTGGCGATCTCGTCATCTTCGCCGGAGGGCATCTGTTCCCACGGTGCTACACCCAGCGAGGGATACATCACAAGTTCAGCAATGTCCTCTCTGGTAAACAGGTTCAGCCAGATACTTTCAACTATCGCGTTGCCAAGCCAGAAGGAGTGCAACAATCCCATATGCCCAACCGCACTGCCCGCTTTACCGCTGGCGCTTTTTCCCTTCTCATTTTGCTTACCCATATAACCCGGCGTCAGTACCACGCCGTTATCAGTTTTCTTGCCGCTGAGGCCAAACGCCATCTGAATCACCAGCGTAACGGCTTTATCCGCATCTGTGGCGTATTGCTCTTGCTGGCTTTGCGTCAGCACCGTGGTGTTACCGGTGCTGATTTCCGGTGAAACCACGCCCAGCGTTTTCAGCACCGCCGCATGAATAGTGGGCATCTGCAAAAAGGGTTGCTCGCCATACAGATAAAAGCGGTCATGCCACTTATCCAGATAGCTAAGGCACTTATCTGCCATGCCTTGCCAGCCCATCTCGCGCCAGGCGTTATCATCTTCCGGCGTCGCGGCAGACTGCGCGATAGCCAGCAGCAGTTTAGTCAGCGCAATCTTTTGTATCGCGTTGCCACCCAGCTTGCGCAAATGAGGATCGATAAAAATCTGACGCAAACTGACCCGCCCGCAATCGGCAACCGGTATCCACGCCTCATCAATCAGGTTAAAACGGTTTTCCATTCTCTATTCCTTATTGGAAATGACCCGGAAGCCAAAATCATCGCGATATTCAAGCCGATGTTTATCGCCCGCAGGCCGCCCATCAAGGGTCAATAACTCTCCGGAAAGGCTGACGATCGCGACGCGCAGCAGCGCTTCGTCATTTTCCGGATGACCGAGATAAAAGACTTGGTGCAGGTGCAAATTCTCCAGGTCGTGCTTATGGCTTACAGGTGGGCAATTTGCCGGATTAACGCGCACCAGTTGCTGATGCAGTTTTACTGCCAGCTGACGCCAGCCCGCTTTGGTTAGCCGATGACGTCCATGGGGCAGAATCACTTCACTGCCATCCAGTAAACGAAGATGGGTTGCGCCATCTTTTACATACATGCTGCGCAGCAAGAGAAGATCGTGCGTGTCCCGATCGCTGTAGCGGGTTTCCGCTTTGTGCTCCGGCAAGGTCTTACCGCCTCTCGACAAGGTCAGTTTTGCCAGCGCCTGCTGCGCTTGCTCGCCCGTACGGAAACGACTGCCATTTTTTAACTCATGCAACAACGCCGCCCATTGCCCGGTTTCTTGTCGCTCGGCATAGGTCTGGTCAATGAGAGGGCGAATGCCAGAAGGCAGTTGAATTGATTGCAGGCTTTGCCAGGTTTCAAGGCTGCGGCACAGCACATACGGGGCGTAAACCATTGCGCTTGGACCAAATGCGCCGCGAGGATTAGCCAGCCCTTGTTCAGGCGCGGGAGCCAACAGCCAACACGCCTTGCTGGCACTGGAATGACGCGGTGTATCAGCATGCCGCCACAGGCGACCAAGGCGTTGCAGCAGCATATCCGTCGGCGCAAAGCGGCTGATGAGAAAATCGGCGTCGATATCCAGTGACTGCTCCAGCACCTGGGTACCGATCAGAATACGCCCACGCTCGGCGCGCTGTGACCATCCTGCGCGGCCATAAAGTGCAACCCAGCGATCCTCATGTTTGCCCCTGTCGTCAGGCGTAAAACGTGAGTGCAACAGGCCGGTTTCACACCCGTTCTGCGCTGCGCGGCTGGCAATATCCAGGTAACGTTGCTGCGCCTCCGCGACGGTATTTTCAATCCATAGTACCTGCTGCCCTTGGGCGGCCCGCTCAAGCGCCTCTTCCAGGGCACGCTCATCCTGGCGGCAAAAATGAAGCTCAACCGGCTGACCATCCTCTGCGGGCACGCTCACCTCCACTAACTTGCTGCTCTCAGCCAGAACCGGCGCGGCGGTGATCAACGGATAGGCGGCAGAGTGTGTGGTGTGTTGTAATAGGGCTTCGCGCCGGGTCTGGCTTAGCGTGGCGCTGAGGATAATCACCGTGCAGTCGATTTGACGCAAAAAGGCCACGAGTTCATTAAGCAGAGTTCCTGTGTAGAGATCGTAGCTGTGCACTTCATCGAGGATCACAACTTTGCCCGCCAACCCAAAGGCGCGCACAAAGCCGTGCTTCACGTTCATGACCGCCATCAGCGCCTGATCGATAGTGCCTACCGCAAAAGGCGCTAATAAACCACGCTTATTCTGGTTGAACCACGATCCTCCCGGCCGCCCCTCTTCACCTAACTCTGTATCCAGCAGCCAGGCACCTGAATGCAACAGCAGGCTCTGTTTTGGCGATTCCGCATGGATAATCTGTTTAAGAAAAGCGTTAAAGCGGTCATAGATCTTATTTGAGGTAAGCTGAGTCGGCAGCGCGAAATAGATACCGGTCGCTTTTTCCTGCGCCAGTAACTGATAAGCCGCAAAGAGTGCCGCTTCGGTTTTCCCCATCCCCATCTGCGCTTCAAGAATATAGACGCCGGGCCCGGTTACCTGCTCAATAAAGAGCGACTGCGGCTCGCGCGGTTGCATAGTGCGCTTGTCAGGATCAAATACCTCGGCAAAAGAGAGCCCTTTGCGAATATCTGGCGTAATAAACCCCGCATTGTTCAGCGCAGCCGTAAGAGTGGGTTGCCACTCATCATCGGGGTTTTCAAAAAATTCGCCGGAGCCGATCCAGTCAGCTACGGAGGTCAAGCCAGCCACAACCCGCGCCTGTGCGGCAGAATCAAACATTGGCCAGTCCGTCTGAAAATGTGCTTTCAGTGCCGCCACAAGCTTTTGGCGTTCATCAAACCACTGGGCGCCACCAAACAACGCGGCGTTCCCTCGCTTATCATCGACTGGCGGCGAAAAGCCATGATGCTGACCGAGAATTTCAGCGACAAATTTTGGAACGCCCAACTCTTCCGCAGTGGCCTGACTGACACCCGCATGACCGCCCCACTGTTTTTCCAGCTCGGGGTTAATGCCAGCGAGCGCGGGGATGGTTTTGTAATCGATGCCGCACGCCGCGAAAATCTTTGCTGCGAAGGTCGGGCTGACCTTGCCGATATCATGGCTTCCGGCGGCCATTTCACTGCCTCGCGGGAATAAATGATGGCGCATAGGTTCAGGAAAACGCGAAATCAAACAGCGTGCGAGTTCGCCGACTATCTGGCAGTGGCTCAGCACTGAACGCCCTTGCACAACCTTGCCATCACCAAGTGTACGGGTCTTCGCCGGGCACGCCTCGAAGCCGATTGCCGGCACTGATGTGCTATTTTGCGCGGCTATGTTTAGAAAGCGTCTCACTGTCATCGTCCTTATTTAAAGCGCCCGAAAACCTGATGGTGCTGGCGAGAGTGCATCGTCCCGCTTATCCTCACAACACTGTGTAAATCATCAGGTTAACTGAGGTTACCTGCTGGGCTTTGGTGCACCTGTCAGCTTTTGAAAAGCCACGCTTTGATGTCATCTCTGTTTACCAGTACCAGTTGCTGTGCTTCCGGCTTGCCATCGAGATATTTCGTGTTGACCTGCATTTCCCGCAATAAATAGTCGGCAAGTGCCGCACGTGTTGCGATGCACAGTTGGTTATTTTCCATCTGGTAATCATGGGCAAGGACATGTTGCTGGGCGGGACTTAACCGGGGATCGGCGGCCAGAACTAGCGTGACAGAGGTTTGCCAGGCTTCATCCTGATCAATCGAATAGGGAGAGGGGCCTTCTATTTCAGCTTCTTCCCTGAAACGACTCAGGACAAAATCCCTGAAGCCTTGCGATTTCTCACAATAGCCACGCACATGAAAGCGGCTCCCGGCTTTAACAATGGTGTGTGGGCTAATAATGCGCCCTTCGTTTTCGGGATGAGAAAGAGAGATGTAATTCACTTCTACGCGCAATTTTTGCTGAATCGCCTTAACCAGCATTGCGACTACCTGCCGAGAGACTCTCCTCTCGGGCACGTTGAGGCGGGTTGCACATGCATTCGGCAGTGTGTGCGGTAATACAAAGTGTCCACTCTCAAGCCAGGAGAGAAAATCATCTAACCCGCCCGAAAAATAGTGCGGTAGTTTCTTTTCGGCAAAGACATAGCAGGCCTTATCTAGCTTCAGTAAATGGTGAGGATGTAATTCTTGATACTGGATGAAATCTTTATAAGCCTGCTGACGGGTAATGCCGAATTGATTTTCGAGATCTTTATTGCGAACCTCTCCCTTCCAGAAAGCCAGCATTTCCAGAAAAGCCAGCCTCTTATAGGGTAGTTTGACGCTACTCATACACTCTCCATAGAATATGAACACGACACGCGGGATAACCACGCTGTACATTTTTCAAACTGGTAAAAATTATGGATGAAGGTGGAATTGCCCCTCGACCTGTTTATGCCAGCACAGTGCTATTTACTACATAACAATCTTAAAGGTACTCACTGTTTATTTCGTTGATAGATACGACCTCTTTAAAACCAGCAACGAAATAATAGATGAGGAAAGTGGCATATCTGACTCTCTACCCGCTCAATCCCTGATCCCAGACTGGAGCCCGCACCTAACGACACCTATACTGCGGGCTATCCCTTCTTAATCGCTGAACGCCTATGACGACGCAACTTCTCACCCGCGACTGGCGCCTGCCGGCGGCGCTTACGCTGCTGGCGGCAGGGCTGGTCGCCGCTTTCGCCCTGCACACGCACTGGGGCGTCTTTTTGCAGTGGTGCCTGGCGGCGCAAATCACCCTGCACCGCTATCTGGTGATGTATCTGCTGCAACTCAATAATCATCAGTACAGCGGCGGGCTGTGGCTGCTGACCGGGGCGTTCTTCTACGGCGTACTACACGCTATCGGGCCGGGGCACGGCAAATTTATTGTCGCCACCTATCTCAGCACCAATAAGGAGAGCGAGACCGCTGCGCGCATGGTTCCGCTACTCGGCAGCCTAATGCAGGGCGTCAGTGCAATCCTGTTTGTCTTTATTCTTGCGGTCGGGTTTAACCTCGCTTCGGGCGATCTCAGCGAAAGCCGCTGGTATGTCGAGAAGGTCAGCGCGGTGCTGATTGGCGGCTTCGGGGCCTATATCATCTGGCGCGCGGTGAAGAGCCTGCGACCGCGCGCGCTGCGCATCCGCTCCCTGACGCATGTTCACGACGCACAGTGCGGCTGCGCTCATCACGGCGTTGGCGTGTCGACGCAGGGCGACTGGAAAACCCGGCTGGGAGTGATTCTGGCGATTGGCGCGCGGCCCTGCAGCGGAGCCATTATGATTTTGCTCTTCTCGAATGCGCTCGGCATTGTCACGTGGGGAATGGCGGCGGTGATGACCATGGCCTTCGGCACAGCGCTCTCGATCATGGGGCTGTCGCTGGCGGTGCGTTATGCGCGTAACCGCACGGCAGCCTTGTTTGGCAGTGAGTCAGGTCGCTTACGCTGGCTGGTTCCGGGGCTTAAAATCGCGGGTGGCGTGGCGCTGATGCTCTTTGCGCTGGTGCTGTTTTTAACGGTGATCCCGGTGAGTGCCAACGGGGATTATATTGCGGCAGGGTGTTAAAAAAACCCGTAGGGCTAAGCCGTCCGGGTTTTATTTAGTTACTCGTCAATCTTCGGATGCTGCTGCACCAGGCGGGAGCGTTTCTCCTGCAGCTGGGCAATCTCTTCATCCAGATCTTCGATTTTCTGTTCGATGTTGTCGTGATGTTCTTGCAGAATTTCACGCGCTTCCTGCATATCCGACGCTGCCGGGGTTGCCCCTTTCAGCGGCAGGTTCGCCGTCTCTTTCATCGTCAGGCCGGTAATCAGGCCAACCACCGCGATCACCATCAGGTAGTACGCTGGCATCATCAGATTATTTGAGGTCTCCACCAGCCAGGCGGTCAGCGTTGGCGTCAGACCGGCAACCAGAATGGAGATGTTAAAGGCGCTGGCGAGCGCGCTGTAACGGATATGCGTCGGGAACATCGCTGGCAATGTGGAAGCCATTACGCCGGTGAAGCAGTTAAGGATCACCGCCAGCAGCAGCAGGCCAGCGAAAATCATCCCCATCACGCCGCTGTTGATCATGCTGAAGGCCGGAATGGCCAGCGCCAGCAGCGCGATACTACCAATCAGCACAAACGGACGGCGGCCGAAGCGGTCACTCAACAGACCCATCACCGGCTGCACAAACAGCATACCGATCATAATGGCGATGATAATCAGCACCCCATGATCTTCCGAGTAGTGCAGGTTATGCGACAGGTAGCTCGGCATATAGGTCAGCAGCATGTAGTAGGTGACGTTGGTGGAGATCACCAGACCAATACAGGTCAACAGGCTGCGCCAGTGTTTGCTGGCAATCTCTTTAAAGGAGACGCGCGGCCCTTCCTGCAGCCCTTCGCGGTCGCCCTGCTCGAGCTTATCGACATGCTGCTGGAACGCCGGGGTCTCTTCCAGCGCATGACGCAGGTAGAGGCCAATCAGGCCCAGCGGCAGTGCCAGGAAGAACGGAATACGCCAGCCCCAGTCGAGGAAGTTCTGCTCGCCAACAATCGTCGACAGCAACACCACCACGCCCGCGCCGAGGACAAACCCGGCGATAGAGCCGAAGTCCAGCCAGCTGCCCATAAAGCCACGTTTACGGTCCGGGGAGTATTCGGCCACGAAGATCGACGCGCCGGTGTACTCGCCGCCGACCGAGAAGCCCTGCGCCATCTTACATAACAGCAGCAGAATCGGTGCCCAGATACCGATCGACTCATACGAAGGTATAAGCCCGATAGCAAAGGTACTGACGGACATGATCACTATCGTGATCGCGAGGATTTTTTGCCGTCCATATTTATCCCCCAGCATGCCGAAGAAGAGGCCGCCAAGTGGACGAATCAGGAATGGAACGGAGAAGGTCCCGAGCGCGGCTATCATCTGCACGCTGGGATCTGCATCGGGGAAGAACACTTTGCCAAGTGCGTAGGCCACAAAGCCATAAACACCGAAATCGAACCACTCCATCGCGTTACCTAACGACGCGGCGGTGATGGCTTTACGCAGTTTCGCGTCGTCAATAATCGTGACGTCGCGTAGCGTTATCGGTTTGATTTTTTTCCTTTTTAACATCTCTGTTTTCCTCTTAAGACTCTCGCCCTGTATCGCCCGTTTACCCATCCGTGGCAGGCGTTTTTTATCGGCCTTACGGCCATTCTTTCAAGCGTAGCAGGTTTACTTACACTAACTGTTCAAAGCCTGTACAACCGAACCTGTTGACGCCTGTTGGGCAGTGATTGAGCGAATTACCCTATCAGGGTTTATAAATGTGATCAAATTCACATAGTTGTAACCGGTAATCATCAACCACCGTTTTTACCTCACTTTTTGCCTCATTTCAAAAAAGCGCGATCGGCTTTCGACCCACCTTTTTACAAGCCATTTACATCGAAAATAAATAAAGAAACATCGATAAATGTTTACGCGAATTATGTGATCGCCGTAACTAAAACACGGTTTCATTCTTATTGAATAGATATTCCAATCACCTCATGATAGCCCCACTAATAGCAGCGTTAAGGGCTAACTCATCGGTATTGATGAGTCTGTTCAGGCCGCTCTGCCGCCGCCCATCGTCAATGCGCTGGCTTCTGAATGCTTTAAATCTCTGAAACATCGAATGATTCATTTTTTAGCTTTCTCGTTCATCTGAATGACGAGTCGTGAGGATCGTGTATGAAAATTAAGGCCACCATTGAACGTATTCCTGGCGGGATGATGTTAGTTCCGCTCCTGTTAGGCGCCATTCTTAATACCCTGGCGCCCGATACCGGCGCCTATTTTGGCTCCTTCACTAAAGGCATGATTAGCGGAACGGTGCCTATCCTGGCGGTGTGGTTTTTCTGTATTGGCGCCTCGATTGATCTTCGCGCGACCGGCACGGTGCTGCGTAAATCGGGCACGCTGGTGCTGACAAAAATTGCCGTCGCCTGGCTGGTGGCGATGATTGCCGCTTCCTTTATTCCCGATACCGGCATTCAGACCGGCTTTTTCGCCGGGCTGTCGGTGCTGGCAATTGTCTCAGCGATGGATATGACCAACGGCGGGCTCTATGCCAGCCTGATGAATCAGTACGGCAGTAAAGAGGAGTCAGGGGCATTTGTGTTGATGTCGCTGGAGTCCGGCCCGCTGATGACCATGGTGATCCTCGGCTCCGCTGGCCTCGCCTCGTTTGAACCACACCACTTTGTCGGCGCGGTGCTGCCGTTCCTGATCGGCTTTGCCCTCGGTAACCTCGACCACGATCTGCGCGCCTTCTTCAGCAAAGCGACACCGGTGCTGATCCCCTTCTTCGGCTTCGCGCTGGGTAACACCATCAACCTGAAAGTGATTATGGAGACCGGTCTGCTGGGGATTTTCCTCGGCGTGGCGGTGATTATCATCACCGGTATTCCGCTGATTATGGCGGACCGACTGATTGGCGGCGGGAATGGTACCGCGGGCGTGGCGGCCTCTTCCGCAGCGGGTGCGGCGGTGGCTAACCCGGTGATCATCGCCCAGATTAACCCGGCCTTTGAACCGGTTGCCGCATCAGCAACCGCGCTGGTCGCCGCGAGCGTAATTGTGACCGCCATCCTGGTGCCGATTATTACCGCGCTCTACGCACGACGCTTCGGCAAGGTGCCGACGCCGGAAGAGATGGCGGCGCGAACCGAGTCGACGAGCCACTAAAGGTCGTCGAAAACCTCATCAACCATCGCCGTCGCCAGACGGGCTGCCGAGCAGAGCCTCGGCATCCCCAACGCGACGGGTTGCCAGCTCTGCGTCACCGACCAGCAAATCGGGTGGCGCTCTGCATCACACCAGTCCCCAAGCCAGCCCAGCAGATCTTTATACTCCATCACCCCTGGCGTGGATGGCGCAGCCAGCCATTGATGATAGAAGTGGCGCGTCCCCTGCGACGCATCAATGCCCTGCGCCAGAAACTCTGCCGCCATCACCCGCAGGTTATCTTTCAGCATCGTCGCTACATCCTCATTCGCCAGCCGGCAGGCATCGCCAAACGCCCCCCAGCGCAGCTCCTCCAGCGCGACGTAGCAGCGTCCGGCCATCGACCAGCCGTTGTAGCTTCCCGCGCGCCAGTGGGTAAAAACTTGTTCACTGTGATGACCGGCCTGCACCGCCAGCCCGCGCTGCGTCAGCGCTTTCTCCTTAAATGCCGCGCGCTGGCTAAAGTGCCCCAGCAACACGTCGTACTGCTGCTGCGCGCCGGGCGTGACGCTGCCGGGACGCCGCTCGGCGTGCTGCATCGCCTTCAGCCGCTGCGTAATGCGCGTCAGCGCCAGATAACCGGGATCGAGCATGCTCGCCAGCTTCTCTGCCAGCCCGAGCCGCAGAGCGTCGTTCTCCTCAAGCTTGCCGGAGATCGCCCACGGGCGCAGCTGCGTCTGGGTCATGATCTCCTGCGCCAGCCGCTCACGAAAAAGCTGCTGCTGTGGCGCGATCGTCGTCTGACGCGACGCATCGATGCCCTGTACCAGATCGACAATAAATTTCGGATGGATAGATTCCAGCACCCGGCCAGGGCCGTCGAGCAGTCGATTTTTCATGGTTGCTCCGCCGCGAAGAGCGTCTGGATATCGTCACGTAACAGCCGCGCATCCTCATGGATCCAGTGCGCCGTCCTGATGCAGTGCAGCAAATGGCGACGCAGCGCGCTGACCGAGGATTCATTCTGCTGGCGGATCGCCATGCTCCCGCGCAGGCTCTCCTGCAACCCGGAGAGACTCTGGGAGAACTCAGCAAAAAAGGTCGCCATGCCTGCGGTGACGGAGACATCAACCTGCGCGCTTAGCGCTTTGCGGATCTGCTCGCAGAAGTGCGCCACATGGGCGGTCAGCTTCTTATGCAACGTGCCGAGGTCAATCACATACCGGGTACGCGTCGCCACATAGTCGTCCCAGCCCCAGTTGGGGTTATTGAGCCAGCGCGAGACCGTTTCGCGCACACCGCCAATGCGGCTGGCCTGCGCGGCGCTGGTCTCTTCCGGCGCGATGACATTGTTAAACAGCGTGCGGGCATTGAAGTTGAGCGTGCTCGGCTGAAACGCGGGAAAAGAGATGCGGGCACGAAAACCGGCATGGCTCAGCTCCGCTTTGATGCGCGTTTCGATTGGGCGCATGGCGTCGTTCAGCGAGCGCGTCAGCGTGTTCTCCAGCTCATCAAAGCGCAGCGCCAGTTCACGGCTGATGCGCTCCTGCGCCGCCAGCAGGATCGTCTCGCAGGCGGAGCGCATTTTGCTCAGGGCGATCTGCGCCTGGCCTTCATCTTCCAGCACCAGTTGGCCGGGGCTTAAGCGCTCATCAAGGCGTAAATCGGCCTGGCTCTCGCTGGCCATCGCCATTAGCTGACCATCATGGAACCAGGCGTCGATCGCTTCGACAATTTCAAACTGCTGGCCGTTGATAAAGATCTCTGCCGCCGCGAGTGCCTCTTCCACTTCATGATCGACCTCATCACGAACCCGCGCCTGGCTGGTGCGCAGCAGGGTCATGTCCTCTTCCAGCCGGGCGATATTCTGCTCCAGCTGCTCATAGGCGACGGTCAACCCCTGATAGCGGAAATCGAGATACTCCCGCGCGCTCTGGGTATAGTTGAGGAGTTTATGCGAGGCGGATCGCAGCGCATAAAGGGAAGCGTTGGCATGGGCCGCGTGCAGCAAGTTGCGGATCGGCAGCTCAAACAGCGAATCCTGCCACAGCAGATCGGCGGCGTGACGAATATGTTCAGTATCATCCAGATCCGCCATGCGCCAGCGCCGACCAAGCGCCGCTTCGGCAAAGTCCTGCACCCAGGGCTGATCGTTTGGATCGGGCAAGCGCCCCTTTTTCTGCAACTCGTGACGGGCGCGGTTCGCCAGATAGCCCCACATTGAGGAGACCGGGTAGATCTGCGTCGGTGTGATATTGCCTTTCATTAAGGTGCCGGAGATAAGCGCACGAACCTGGTGCTCATCGTCGCTGTTGCGATCTTTTTGATCGAACTTATTCACCAGCGCGTAGAGCGGAACCGAGCGGCCAACGGCCGAGATCGCCTGGCGCACCTCTTCATCGGAGATCGATTTCAGCTGGGTATAATCCATCACCGCCAGCACCGCCGAGGCGCGCGCCAGCTGCTCGCTGAGCATCTTCTGTAAATGGGGCTGCCCGGCTTCGTTCGGCCCCGGCGTGTCGAGCAGGGTCAGTTGACCAAGGTTGCTCTCCAGCCCCGCCAGATGGACAAACTCCACTTCGATAACCGGAATATGTTCAATCGCCGCGTAGGCCGAGAAGGGAAAATCGACGCCCAGCGCTTTCGACAGGCGTACAAGATCGTTGAGGCTTTTCAGGCAGTGGAAGATCGGCTGCGCGCCGAGATAGTGCTTATCAAAGGCATCGCCCTGCGCAATGCGCGCCAGCAGCGAGTCCATATCGCGATCGATCTCGATCTTCTGCGCCAGCTTGTCGCGATCGTAATTGAACAGCCGCGTCTGCAACTGCTGCGCAAGCGCATCAATCGGGCCGACGTGAGAGAAGTGGAGCACGGGCTCTTTCTGGCCGGGCGTATGGCGGATCAGCGTCGGCAAGGCCGTCATCGGACGGTTGCGGTTCGGCAACACTTCCGTGCCGACAATCGCGTTGATGGTGGTTGATTTACCCGCTTTCATCGTGCCGACAATCGCCAGCACCATCTCCAGCCGGGTAATTTTGCGCAGTTCGTTCTGTAAGGTCGCCTCTTGCGCTTCAACGCCGCGGGCGCTGAAGTGCAGGGGCAACACATTTTTATTTTGCGCCGCGCCGCTGATATTTGTCTCATCAAGCTCCGCTGCCGGCATTTTTTTTAGAGCCAGCAGGTTGTGCAAAGAGAGTTGTAACAGCCGTTCTGCTTCCTGACTTAATTCAAATATTGTTTGTGTGTGCATGTCAAAAGTCTTTCCTTAACGCAAATTTTCTTTGTTTTATTTAGCCGTTGAGTTTTATTAGTGAAGTTTCGGCTTTTATAATTACGTGTAGAAAATATCTTCGAAAAGATAAACACCTGATGGCATTCGGGAAAATAAAAACTTTCCCGTAAAAAGGGACAGCAATAGTACTCTGGTCTTTAAAAACCAAAGGGTTAGAGCTTAGCGCATTTTTATGAATAGCCAGGATATATCATCATAGATTTACCCACCCGATCTGAGAGGTAATTATTCGCCGGGAATGGCGCATTTAACAGGTGTGACAGCCTGGTTACAAATAACACCGGTTGCTAACTGTCACCATATCTGAATTAGTAAATGCTGGCAATTTCAACCGGCAAATATTCTAATTATCACACATAAGTACATTCTCAATGATGTGATGAGATAAGCATCGCTTAAGCGAATGACAGGTGGTGTCGCGGGGGTTGTTTTTTTATCTCCGGGATTAAAGAAATAATAACAACGGCAATTGTACGGTTTTGCTGTATAATCGCGCGCTTTCAGGCACTGCGCCTTTTGTGCCGGTAAACATCCGGCTCTCTCTGCTCTTGTTTGAGGTAACCCCTATGCAACTTCCCCACTGCCCAAAATGTAATTCCGAATACACCTATGAAGATAATGGCATGTTCGTTTGCCCGGAATGCGCCCACGAGTGGAACGATGCCGAACCCGCGTCGGTGAGCGATGAATTAATCGTCAAAGACGCAAATGGTAATCTGTTAGCCGACGGCGATAGCGTGACCGTAATTAAAGACTTGAAAGTAAAAGGCAGTTCTTCAATGTTGAAGATCGGCACCAAAGTGAAGAATATTCGCCTGGTGGAAGGCGACCATAATATCGATTGTAAAATCGATGGCTTCGGGCCAATGAAACTGAAATCAGAATTCGTTAAAAAGAATTGATGATTCGCCGGCGGAGTTTACCGCCGGTACACCACCGAAACAGGGAGCCGATCGCGGCTCCTTTTTCTTTTTTCATCCTGGCGCAATCAATACATAACCCAATTGCAACATTCCCCCGGCACTCTGGAGGCACATTAACTGAGTCTGCGGGGGAATGATGACTATCCACTTATCCAGACATCCGACCAGCTTCCCAACACGTTACCAGGAGATCGCCGCCAAACTGGAGCAGGAGCTGCGTACCCACTATCACTGTGGTGACTGGCTGCCCGCCGAACAGCAGCTGGCCGCGCGCTTTCAGGTCAACCGCCACACTCTGCGCCGCGCCATCGATCAGCTGGTCGAAAAGGGCTGGGTGCAGCGCCGCCAGGGCGTTGGCGTGTTGGTGTTGATGCGTCCGTTCGACTACCCGCTCAATGCGCAGGCGCGTTTTAGCCAGAACCTGCTCGATCAGGGGAGCCATCCCACCAGCGAACGCCTGCTGGCGGTATTGCGCCCGGCATCCGGCCATGTCGCCGATGCGCTCGGCATTACCGAAGGCGATAACGTCATTCATCTGCGCACCCGCCGCCGGGTGAACGGTGTCGCGCTTTGTCTTATCGATCACTACTTTGCCGACCGCCAGCTCTGGCCGCTGCTGCAAGCGTTTGACAGCGGGTCGCTGCATGACTTTCTGCGCGAGCGCGCCGGTCTTGAGCTGAAGCGCACGCAAACGCGCATCAGCGCCCGCCGTGCACAGGTGAAAGAGAGCCGCTGGCTGGAGATCCCCACTATGGCGCCGCTGCTCTGCGTGCGCACCCTTAACCACCGTGACGGTGAGATCAACGCAACGGAGTACTCCGTCAGCCTGAATCGCGCCGACATGATCGAATTTACTATGGAGCACTGAATGCAGGTTGATACCCCTACGCGCCACACCGGCCGGGTCGAGGCCTCTGTTCCGGTGCGCGGAGAGAATGCATGACACTACAACCCGCCTTCGCGTCAGCGGTTCACGACGCTCAGCACGCCTTTCGTCGCCTGTTAAAAGCAATGAGCGAGCCGGGGGTAATTGTCGCCCTGCCGCAGCTGAAACATAGCTGGCCGCCGCTCAACGCGGCCACCACCAGCGTTCTGTTGACACTGGCAAACAGCGACACGCCGCTGTGGATCGCAAACGCGCTGGATAACGATCTGCTGCGCCAGAACCTGCGCTTTCACACCCAGGCGCCACTGCTGGATACGCCGCATCAGGCGCTCTTTGCCATTGCCGACAGCACCCTTAACCATCAACAGCTCAGCGCCCTGCCCGTGGGCCAACCGTTAAACGCAGAGAGCAGCGCGACGCTGATTTTACAACTGCCCGCGCTCAGCGGCGGGCGGATGCTGCGTCTCACCGGCCCCGGCATTCAGGAGGAGCGAATGATCGCCCCGCTGCTGCCGGAGTGCATCACCGATGAGTTAACCGACCGCCCGCACTCGTTTCCGAGCGGAATCGATGTGATCCTCACCTGCGGCGAACGCATGTTGGCAATCCCAAGAACCATCCTGGTGGAAGTGTGTTGATGGGGTAAGAATGGCCTTAAACCTGGTGTGAGACGCTACGCGACTTATCCTAACGCATATCAGATATGCCCCTGATCAAGGGATGATGAAAAACCCGCTGCCGACGGGGCCTGAAGCAGGTTATGATGGCCCGCGGATTGTGCTGGATTAGACTGACCATTGTGGCTATATTGCGTCCCGCAACGCCCGGTGCGATCGGGGCGGAAAGCAGCCAGTATGTGGTCGTTTGTAGGATGAAGCGGACAGACTCGCACCAGAGGGTTGCCAGAAAATAACGCAACCGGGTCTTAATACCCGCGTATGACACGACGTAGTGCGCTCAGCGCGGCTTGATGAGTATCGACTTGCATGAATGTGCTTTTTATTTGTAGCCGGAACCAATGGCGCAGCCCCACCGCTGAGCAGCTGTTTCGCCGCTATCCTGGGCTCAATGCCCGCTCCGCCGGTATGCAACGCCAGGCAAAAAAAACCGTTTCGCCCGCTATTCTCTCCTGGGCAGATGTTATCTGCGTCATGGAAGAGGAGCACAAAGAGCGCCTGCTGACCGACTATACCCGTCTGGTGCAGCATAAACCGCTGCATGTGCTCAATATCCCGAATCACTACGCCTTTATGGACCCGCAGCTGGTCGCCATGCTGGAAGATATTGTTCCCGAACGGCTAGGGCTGCGCGTCCCTGCCTAAGCGCTAAAAATTACCCCGCCGGGTGGAGAAACTGCACACGCGGCGCGGGTGAGATGAGCGGCGCGTGCTTATTCACATACTCCGTTAGCAACTCCGCCATCGGCACATCGTAACGATCGCGGATGGCGATGTCGCGAATGCCAAAATCGCTCACCTGCTCATTACACGCCACGCGATAGATTTTATCCCGCGCCAGCGGCTGACCGTTGACCTCAATCGAGGTCATGCGATCCCCGGCGGGCCGGGTGAAATCGACGCTGAAACGCAGGCCGCTGACGTGGGCATACGCCCCGGAAATAATGTTCTGCTGCGCATAGTTGTGCTCAATGAACGCTTTGATCTGCTCGCCGCTCATCTCCCGCGTCACCAGCGGCAGGCGAAACGGCAGCGCATTCAGCACGTCGCCATAGGTCACGGGCCCCGCCGGAATGCTGTCGCGCAGAAATGCGCCGACGGTAAAGGCGATATCGGCGTTGGCATACTCCCGCTCGGCATCTGCCAGCAGGCTGCCGAGGTTGGTCTGCCCGGAGCGCACCCGCTCACGCTGGCCGTTGAGGGTAAAGGGGAGCGCCATCACCACGTTATTAAGCACCTCCGCGCTCGCAGCCCGCGCTTGCTCGATACAGGATTCGGTTTCGCTATCCGCTTTCAGCGCCGTTAAGCTCGCCACATCCAGCAGCTTTTCACTCCACGCGACGATCTTTTTATCTTTAATGCTTAAGGTGAGATGACCGAGATAGTCGCCATACTGCCCGGCGTTAACCATCACCGTTCTGCCCATCTGCTCACCGGACTGCACGGCAATATGGTCGTGACCATCCACCAGCACATCGATCTCCGGCACCGCTTCCACCAGCTTCGTGATATTCACCGCCGGATCGGTTTTCCCGAGATGCGCCAGCACAATGATCAGATCGCTCTTCCTCTTCACCTGCGCTACCGTGTTGCGCACCGCCTGAATCGGATCGCTAACGGAAAACCCGGCCAGTTTGCTGTCGGTGGTTGCCACCATCGCATTGAGCGGCGACACGCCGATAATGGCGATATTCAGCCCCGCCACCTTTTTCATCACATAGGGGCGAAAGGCGAGCTTGTCATGATGGTAAATATTGGCAGAGACAAACGGGAAGCGGGCTTTATCCCGCAGCGAGAGCAGCTCCGGGCCGCCGAAAATAAAATCCGCATTGCCGGGCGTAAAGGCGTCGTAACCCATGGTGTTCATGGCGCGCACGTTGCTTTCCCCCTGCGTCAGATCGGTCACCGGCATGCCGCTTACCGCATCGCCAACGTCCACAAACAGCACGTTGGCGTCCTGCTCGCGCAGATTTTTCACATAGGCGCTCATTTTGCCGTAGCCGATACCCGATTCGCTCATCCCGCGCCCGTGCGTATCCCCGGTGTGAATAAGCGTCACTTTTGCCTCTTGCGCCTGCGGTGCGCTGATACTCATCAGCAGCAGAAACGCGATAACCCCTTTTTTCATTGTTACGTCCTTTTCCTTTTTTATGACCGACAAAAACAAAAAAACCTGAAACGCAGCGCAGAGGTTAATCACCAGTGCGTGGGTTTCAGGTTTAGCCGTGAGGGAGTCACTATCCTTACGGCGGATAATCTAGCGGGCGACAGGCGTCCCGGCAAGCCAGCTTTTTATCACCCTGTGAGCGCCGTCACCTCACACCGCGATGCGTTGCAGCGCCTGCGCCAGCTGCGCGCGGGTGAAGGGCTTGCGTAACAGTTCGACCTCCGGCAGCGCCGGGTTGTGGGCAGGGCGCAGATCCTGGCCGCTGATCAGCAGCATCGGCAAGTTTGGCGCGTGCTGGCGAGCGGCGGCGATCACCTCCGCACCGCTTAAACGCCCCGGCAGCATTAAGTCGCTGATCAGTGCGCCAATCTCGGTGGAAGCCGCAAGCATCTGTAGCGCCGCATCGCCGTTTTCCGCCTCCAGCGTCAGGTAGCCCAGCTCGTGAAGCTGCTCGCACAGGGTCTGGCGCACGTCGGCTTCATCCTCCAGCACCAGAATCAGCGTATCGCTGTGCACATGGCGCGCATCGCTGGTCGGTTCAGCGCTGCTCACCGCCGGAAGAGTGGCGCGCGGCAGTTGTAAACGCACTGTGGTGCCCTGCCCTGGGGCGCTTTCGATCTCCACGCGCCCGCCGGACTGGCGCACAAAGCCGTAAACCATTGATAAGCCCAGCCCGCTGCCGCTGCCGGTCTGTTTGGTGGTGAAGAAGGGTTCAAACACCCGCGCTTTGACCTCCTGGGACATACCGCAGCCGCTGTCGATCACCTCCAGCGCCACCATATCCTGCCTGCGTCCGTCGGTGCGGGTGACGCGCTGGTTCCAGGTGCGCACTTTGATCACGCCCGTTTGCCCCTCCATCGCATCGCGGGCGTTCATCACCAGGTTGATGATGGCGTTCTCCAGTTGCCCGACGTCGATCCACGCTGGCCAGGCGGCGTGCTGCGCTTCAATCTCAAGGGCCAACGTTGAGGGGAGCGAGTGGCGCAGCAGCTCCTCGAGATTCTCCAGCAGCGCCTGCATCTCTACCGCGTGCGGGTGGAGCGACTGCTTGCGTGAGAAGGCCAGCAGCCGCTGGGTGAGCAGCGCCCCGCGCTCGGCGGCTTTCAGCGCGCGTGAGATGCGCGCTGCGTCCGGCGAGTCGGTTGAGGCCAGCTCCAGGCTGCCAATAATCACCGCCAGCAGGTTATTAAAATCATGCGCCAGCCCGCCGGTAAGCTGGCCGACCGCTTTCATCTTCTGGCTGTGCAGCAGCGCCTCCTCCAGCCCTTTGCGCTCGGTACGATCCAGCACCACGTTAACCATGCCGCGCCCCGGCACCGGGCTGAAGCGCAACTCAATGGTGCGGTTATCCGCCAGCCGCAGCTCCTGGGTTAACGGCAGCGGGCGCGCCAGATTCTCCTGCACATGGCCGGGAAGATCGCTCACCTGGCGCAGCAGGCTGTGGTAGTGCTGACCGCGCCGCAGCGGCTCCTCGCCCAGGCCCAACAGCAGCGGGTATTGCGGGTTCCACACTACCAGGCAGCCCTGGTTATCAAACAGCGCAAAGCCGTCGCGCATGGCATGAAAGGTGGTCTCCAACTGCGTGCTTTTCTCTTTCAAAAGCGTGGAGGTGTGCTCCAACGAAGCGGTGTTGCGGGCAAAGACGTTAAAGGCGCGCGCCAGCTCGCCTAATTCGTCGCGCCGTTGCAGCGCAGGCACCGAAACATTGGATTCCCCGCGCGCCAGCCGCGACATGGCGCGTGAAATGGCGGTCAGGTTCGATCCCAGATTGCGGTAGATATACCAACCGGCGCAGGCGGTGATCGCCAGCGCCAGCAGCGCGAACAGGCTGATAAAGATGCTGATGGAGCGCATCTCCTGGTGGCTCTGGGCGGTGCGCTGTTCAGAGGCCTGCGCCACTTCCGCCACATACTGGTTGATATCGTTATTAAGCAGCGCGCCCAGCGCTTTGATATGAAACATCGACCAGGTGATCGCCAGATCGCTCTCCTCCAGCTGGCCCGCGAGCGGCATCAGCTTGTTAAGCTCGGCCTGAAAATCGGGCAGGATAAAATCGAGCAGCGGATCGCCCGCCCGCGTTGGGAGCTGGCCGACAATCTCTGCCAGCTGCGCCAGCGTGGCGCGCGGTGATGGCGTCTGAATGGCAGCGAGAAGCAATCTGTCCATCTCACTGAGCAGGCGCGGATCGGGGGTGTTCAGCCCGTCGCGCGCGGCGATGGTCTGCAAATGGCGTAAATAACTCTGATTCTGGTAGAGGGAGCTGAGCAGCGCGTTGCGCTCAAGGTGGCGGCGCTGCCCGCGTTGCAGCATCTCCGTGACGCTCTGCTGTAACGCCTGGCTGCGGCGGGTGATCTGCGCCACCAGCTGCGGTTCGAGCCGCGCCAGCGGCGCGTTTGCCAGCTGTGTGAGCGAGCGTTGCAAGGCGCTTTGCGTTGCTTTCAGCCGCTCCGCTTCCCCTTTATATTCCTGCGCGCCAACCACCTGCGAAAGCCGCACCGCAGCAGTGGCGACGCTGGCGGTATCGCGCGCGAGGTTCATGCTGGCGGTCATATCATCCAGCGTCTGCTGCTGCACCTGCTCCTGCAACTGGCTGGCATGGCGAAAGCCGAGCACCGCCACGGCGCAGACCATTAACGTCACCGCCACCACCAGCACATTGAAAAAGAGCAGTCGCCCGCGGGCGCTGGTGAAAAAGGGGTTGGCGCGATACGGCATAGCGGCTCCGGAAGAGGTCACAACAGTGGCGTGGCGCCACTATGACAAATATGAACAGCTTCTGACATTCTCCATTTACCAACGTGTGATGAAGTGCGTAAATCGTCACTCGCAGGAGCTTCGTCATGCCAAATGTGCCCGTGCTGGAGATGCGTAATATTGCCAAAGTGTTCGGCAAGTTTTACGCCCTCAAAGGGGTGGACCTGACGGTCTGGCCCGGCGAGATCCATGCCTTAATGGGAGAGAACGGTGCCGGCAAAAGCACGCTGATGAAAATCCTCGCCGGGGCCTACACCGCCACCAGCGGCGAGATCCTGATCGACGGCACGCCTCACACCATTCGTGGGCCAAAAGATGCCCTCGGGGCAGGCATCACCCTGATCTACCAGGAGATGCAGCTCGCGCCGAATTTAACGGTGGCGGAGAACATCTTTCTCGGCAGCGAAATCGCACGCGGCGGTTTGGTGCAGCGCAAAACCATGGCGGCGCAGGCGCAGGCGGTGATTGACCGTCTCGGTGCCAATTTCAGCGCCACCGACCGGGTGATGAAGCTGACCATCGCCGAGCAGCAGCAGGTGGAGATCGCCCGCGCGCTGCACCGCAACAGTCGTATTCTGGTGATGGATGAACCCACCGCCGCCCTCTCCTCCCGTGAAACTCACCGCCTGTTTGAACTGATCATGCGCCTGCGCGATGAGGGGATGGCGATTATCTATATCAGCCACCGCATGGCGGAAGTGTATGAGCTTTCGGATCGCGTCAGCGTGCTGCGCGACGGCCAGTATGTGGGCAGCCTGACGCGCGACAGCCTGAATGCCGCCGAACTGGTGCGCATGATGGTCGGGCGACCACTCAGCGATCTGTTTAATAAAGCGCGCGATATCACCCCGGCAAACCGCGCCTCACCGTTCACCATCTCACCGATGGCGGCAAGATCCAGCCGGTCAGCCTGCAGGTGCGCGCCGGTGAAATTGTCGGCCTTGCCGGGCTGGTTGGTGCCGGGCGATCCGAACTGGCGCAGCTGATCTTCGGCGTGCGCAAAGCGACTGGCGGCATGATTGAGATCGATGGCGAACCGGTGGTGATCCACTCCCCGCGTGCGGCGATCGATCTCGGCATCGGCTTTTTGACCGAGAACCGCAAAGAGCAGGGGCTGTTCCTTGAACTGGCGGCGCAGGAGAACATCACCATGGCGACGCTGGAGCGCGATGCGTCATGGGGCATGCTGAACCGCAAAAAGGCGCAAACCCTCTCCGATGACGCCATCAAATTACTCAATATTCGCGTGCCGCACGCGCAGGTACGGGCAGGCGGTTTGTCCGGCGGCAACCAGCAAAAACTGCTTATCTCGCGCTGGGTGGCGATTGGCCCACGCATCCTGATCCTTGATGAGCCGACGCGCGGCGTTGATGTCGGTGCGAAGAGCGAGATCTACCGGATCATGAACCAGATGGCGCGCGAAGGGGTGGCGATCCTGATGATCTCCAGCGAACTGCCGGAGGTGGTCGGCATGAGCGACCGCGTCTACGTGATGCGCGAAGGCACTATCGCCGGCGAGTTGCAGGGCGAGGCTATCACCCAGGAAGAGATTATGACGCTGGCGACCGGCGTTAACGACACCCATCACCAGGCGGTACACCATGACTGAAATGAAACCACACCCGGCCACCACGCCGCAGCAGGAGGCCAAATCTGCCTCCTCCAAAAAAGTGCTGATGGGCGATCTGATGCAAACTGTCGGCATCCTGCCGATTCTCATCCTGATCGTCGCGGTTTTTGGCTTTATCGCGCCGAACTTCTTTACCGAGAGCAACCTGCTCAACATTACCCGCCAGGCATCAATCAACATCGTGCTGGCGGCAGGTATGACCTTCATCATTCTGACCGGCGGGATCGACCTTTCGGTTGGTTCGATCCTCGGCACCACGGCGGTGGCGGCGATGGTGGTATCGCTGATGCCGGAGCTGTCGATGCTCTCGGTGCCCGCTGCGCTGATGCTCGGCCTGCTGCTCGGCCTGTTTAACGGCGCGCTGGTCGCCTTTGCCGGGCTACCGCCCTTTATCGTCACGCTCGGCACCTATACGGCGCTGCGCGGCGCGGCCTATCTGCTGGCGGATGGCACTACCGTTATCAACTCCGATATCAGCTTTGAGTGGATCGGCAATAACTACCTCGGCCCGGTGCCTTGGCTGGTGGTGATCGCGCTGGCGGTGATTGCGGTGTGCTGGTTTATTCTGCGCCGCACCACGCTCGGCGTTCATATCTACGCGGTCGGCGGCAACATGCAGGCAGCGCGCCTTACCGGCATCAAAGTGTGGCTGGTTTTACTCTTCGTCTACGGCATCAGCGGGCTGCTCTCCGGCCTTGGCGGGGTGATGAGCGCCTCGCGCCTCTACAGCGCCAACGGCAACCTCGGCATGGGCTACGAGCTGGATGCGATTGCGGCGGTCATTCTCGGCGGCACCAGTTTTGTCGGCGGTATTGGCACCATCACCGGCACGCTGGTCGGCGCGTTAATCATCGCCACCCTTAACAACGGCATGACGCTAATGGGCGTCTCCTACTTCTGGCAACTGGTGATCAAAGGGGCGGTGATCATCATAGCGGTGCTGATTGACAAATACCGTACCCGACACCATCAGGCAGCATAATAAAACCCTACAAAACAGTAACATAAGTGAGGATTACAGCATGCGTCTTAAACCTCTTGTCACCGCGCTCTGCGCCACGGCCCTGCTCGCCGCGACACCGTTCGTTCAGGCGAAAGAACTGAAATCTATCGGCGTTACGGTAGGCGATCTCGCCAACCCCTTCTTTGTGCAGATCACCAAAGGCGCGGAGCTGGAAGCACGCAAGCTGGCGGGCGATAAGGTCAAAGTGACGCTGGTCTCCAGCGGCTACGACCTCGGTCAGCAGGTTGGCCAGATTGATAACTTTATCGCGGCGAAGGTCGACATGATCATCCTCAACGCCGCGGATTCAAAAGGCATCGGCCCGGCGGTTAAGCGGGCGAAAGAGGCCGGAATTGTGGTAGTGGCGGTGGACGTGGCGGCAGAAGGTGCCGACGCGACAATTACCTCCGATAACACCCAGGCGGGCGAAATGGCCTGTAAATACATCACCGATCGCCTGAAGGGCAAAGGCAATGTGGTGATCATCAACGGGCCGCCGGTTTCCGCAGTACAGAACCGTGTCGAAGGGTGCCAGAAAGAGTTTAAACGTCACCCGGATATCAAGGTGCTCTCGGATAACCAGAACGCCAAAGGCAGCCGTGAAGGCGGGCTGGAAGTGATGACCTCCCTGCTGGCGGCGAACCCGAAAATCGATGGCGTGTTCGCGATTAACGATCCGACAGCGATCGGTGCCGATCTGGCAGCCAAACAGGCACAGCGTAACGAGTTCTTTATCGTTGGCGTCGACGGCAGCCCGGATGGTGAAGAGGCGCTGAAGCGTAAGAACTCGCTGTTCGTTGCCACCCCGGCGCAAGACCCGCAGGTGATGGCGGCGCGCGCGGTGGAGATTGGTTACGACATTCTGCAAGGCAAGCCCGCGCCGAAAGAGCCGGTGCTGATCCCGGTGACGCTGATCGATAAGCAGAGCGTTGCCAACTACAAAGGCTGGACGGTGAAATAAGCCCTCTCCCTCCCCGCGCGGGAGGGAAAGCGCCATACGGAGAGACGATGAAACGCTCTGCCATTAATGACATTCTCGGCCACACGCGGCAGTTTTTCTCGAAGCACGACGTGCATCTGCCGCCTTTTGCCAGCTTTGCGCCGACCCAGTGGCGTGAGCTGGATCATGAGGCGTGGCGTGAAGTGTTCGAGCTAAAGCTGGGGTGGGATGTCACCGCCTTTGGCGGCGACAACTTTTACGCCGAGGGGCTGACGCTCTTTACCCTGCGCAACGGCTCGCCGGACGGTGCGCCTTTTGCTAAGTGCTATGCAGAGAAGATCATGCATGTGCGCGACGGGCAGCTAACGCCAATGCATCTGCACTGGCGCAAGCGCGAGGACATCATTAATCGCGGCGGCGGAAACTTAATTATTGAACTGTGGAACGCGGATGCGCAGCACCAGACTGACAGCAGCGACGTTACCGTGGTCATCGATGGCTGCCGACACACGCACGCGGCGGGCAGCCAGCTGCGCCTCTCACCAGGGGAAAGCATTTGTGTCACACCGGGGCTTTATCATAGCTTTTGGGGCGAGCCGGGGTTTGGCGATGTGCTGGTCGGCGAGGTCTCATCGGTTAACGATGACCAGCACGACAACCACTTCCTCAACCCGGCGAACCGCTTTAGCGACGTGCTGGAGGATGAACCGGCACATCTGGTGCTCTGTAATGAGTACTCACTCTTTTTAGGGTAAAGGAGGCGGTTATGCCCATGATCTCTCTCGCCGCAGGGCTGGCGCATGCGCGCGAGCACCAGTATGCCCTGGGCGCATTTAACGTGCTCGACTCCCACTTTCTGCGCGCGCTGTTCGCCGCCGCAAAGCGTGAGCGCTCGCCGTTTATTATCAATATTGCCGAAGTGCACTTTAAGTATGTCTCGCTGGAGTCGCTGGTGGAGGCGGTGAAGTTTGAAGCCGCGCGCAGCGATATTCCGGTGGTGCTTAACCTCGATCACGGGCTGCATTTTGAGTCGGTGGTACGCGCCCTGCGCCTCGGTTTCAGTTCGGTGATGTTCGACGGCTCCGCGCTGGAGTATGAAGAGAATATTCGCCAGACTCGGGAAGTGGTGAAGATGTGCCACGCCGTGGGCGTCTCGGTGGAGGCAGAATTAGGCGCGGTTGGCGGTGATGAGGGCGGCGCGCTGTATGGCCACGCCGATGAAGCCTGCTTTACCGATCCGGCGCTGGCGCGGGAGTTTGTCGATCGCACCGGCATCGACACGCTGGCGGTCGCCATCGGTAATGCGCACGGCAAATATAAGGGCGAACCGAAGCTCGATTTCGCCCGCCTCGATGCCATTCGCCAGCAGACCGGCCTGCCGCTGGTGCTGCATGGCGGTTCGGGCATCAGCGATGAGGATTTTCGTCGCGCCATTTCGCTTGGCATTCATAAAATCAACTTCTACACCGGCATGTCTCAGGCGGCGCTTGGCGCCATTGAGCAGCGCATGGCGGATCGCCAGCCGCTGTATGATGAGTTCGCCCAGTTGCTGCTCAGTGTTGAAGAGGCGATTGCCGATACGGTGGCCGGGCAGATGCGCATCTTCGGCAGCGCGGGGCAGTGCTGATGGCCCGCCACGGGGTTATCGCCGCCGGCAATATGCTGGTGGATCACGTCCACCATATTGCCCAGTGGCCGGAGCGCGGCTGGCTGGCGGAGATCGTTCAGAGCGAGCGTTCGACGGGCGGCGCGCCGCTTAATGTGCTGCTGACGCTGGCGAAAATGCACGTTGGCCTGCCGTTGCAGGCGGTCGGGCTGGTGGGTGAAGATGGCGACGGCGACTACATTATGGCGATGCTCGATCAGTACCATGTCAATCGCCAGCATGTGCAGCGCACCCCTTCCGCCCCAACCTCGATGTCGCAGGTGATGACCGATCCCTCCGGCCAGCGCACCTTTTTTCACTCGCCCGGTGCCAACCGGCTGCTGGATATCGACGCGTTTGAGACGCTTAACGGCGAGATGAAGATCTTCCATCTCGGCTATCTGCTGCTGCTCGACAGCCTTGATAAAGCTGATGAGGTGTACGGCACGCGCAGCGCGCGGCTGCTGGCGCAGATGCGCGAGCAGGGGTTTGAGACCTCGCTCGATCTGGTGTCGCGCAAAGGTGACCCGCGCTATAAACCGCTGGTGCTGCCCTGCCTGCCGCACCTGGATTATCTGGTGATCAACGAGTTGGAAGCGGGCGAGTTCAGCGGCCTGCCGATGCGCACGGCGCAGGATAAGCCACACGTTGAGAATATTGGCCGCGCGGCGGCGCAGCTTTTGGCGGCAGGGGTTAAACAGCGGGTGGTAATTCATTGCCCGGAAGGGGCGTGGGGTGAAACACCGGATGAAGCCGGAGCGTGGATCCCGTCGCGGATGTTAAGCCAGGCGGAGATTGTCGGCAGCGTCGGAGCAGGCGATGCCTTTTGCGCCGGATTTTTATACGGTTGCCATGAAGCGTGGCCGTTAGCGCACAGCATTCAGTTAGCCCATGCCTGCGCCCGCGCCAGCTTGTTGTCCGCCAACGCGATTGACGGCGCGAAAACCCTCGAAGAGTTACAGCTTGATATCGCGGTTTAGACCTTCGTCGGTCGGGAAGTTGTAGGCCGGATAAGCGTTAGCGCCATCCGGCATGGGGTGCCACATGCAGCACACCGCCGGATGGCGGCTGCGCCTTATCCGGCCTACGCGGTTTCAGCCACACCGTTCCACATATTCACAGACCGGGGACATTCGTAGGCCGGATAAGCGTTTAGCGCCATCCGGCATGCGGTGCCACATTCAGCACACCGTTCCACATATTCACAGACCGGATGAGCTAAAGGCGCACCGGCTTGATGTTCCAGATATGCTCCGCGTACTCCTGGATCGTGCGGTCAGAGGAGAAGTAGCCCATGTTGGCGATATTGCGCATCGCTGTGGTGGTCCACTCTTCCGGATGCTGATAGAGCGCATCCACTTTATCCTGACAGTCGACATAGCTGCGGAAATCCGCCAGCACCTGGTAGTGGTCACCAAAGTTAATCAGCGAATCAACCAGATCGCGGTAGCGGCCCGGATCCTGCGGGTTAAACAGACCGGTGGCGATCTGCGTTAACACCTGGTGCAGCTCTTCATCTTTTTCGTAATACTCGCGCGGTTTGTAGCCCTGACGACGCAGCTCTTCCACCTCATCCGCGGTGTTACCAAAGATAAAGATATTCTCCTCGCCGACGTGATCCAGCATCTCCACATTCGCGCCATCCAGCGTGCCGATGGTCAACGCACCGTTAAGGGCGAACTTCATGTTACTGGTGCCCGACGCTTCGGTGCCCGCCAGCGAGATCTGCTCTGAAAGATCCGCCGCCGGAATGATCACCTGCGCAAGGCTGACGCTGTAGTTAGGGATAAAGACCACTTTCAGCTTATCGCCGATATCCGGATCGTTGTTGATTACCTGCGCGACATCATTGATGAGATGAATAATGTGCTTCGCCATGTAGTAAGCCGAGGCGGCTTTACCGGCAAAGATATTGACGCGCGGCACCCACTCCGCCGTCGGATCGGCCTTGATGCGGTTATAGCGGGTGATGACGTGCAGCACATTCATCAGCTGACGTTTGTACTCATGAATACGTTTGATCTGCACATCGAACAGCGCTTTCGGGTTGACCACCACATTTAGCTGCTGGGCGATAATCGTCGCCAGCCGCTTTTTGTTCTCCAGCTTGGCATGGCGCACCGCCTGGTTCACCGTCGGGAAGTCGATATGCTGCTCAAGCTCGCTCAGCTGGCTGAGATCGGTACGCCAGGTGCGACCGATATGCTCATCCAGCACTTCCGAGAGCGACGGGTTAGCCAGCGCCAGCCAGCGGCGCGGCGTCACGCCGTTGGTGACGTTAAGGAAGCGCATCGGGAAGATAGCGGCGAAATCGGCAAACAGCGACTGCACCATCAGGTTGGAGTGCAGCTCCGAAACGCCATTCACTTTATGGCTCACCACCACCGCCAGCCACGCCATCCGCACGCGGCGGCCGCTCGACTCATCAATGATCGACGTGCGGCTCAGCAGCTCGATATCGTTCGGGTGCTGCTCCTGCAACGTCTTCAGGAAGTAGTCGTTAATTTCGAAAATGATTTGCAGATGGCGCGGCAGAATTTTGCCGAGCATCTCGACCGGCCAGGTTTCCAGCGCTTCGCTCATCAACGTATGGTTGGTGTAGGAGAAGACCTGGCAGGTCACTTCAAACGCCTCGTCCCAGTCGAACTTATGCTCATCAATCAGCAGACGCATCAGCTCCGGGATCGACAACACCGGGTGGGTGTCGTTGAGGTGAATGGCGATTTTATCCGCCAGGTTGCTGTAGGTCTGATGCAGCTGGAAGTGGCGATGCAGAATATCCTGCACCGTCGCCGAGACCAGGAAGTACTCCTGGCGCAGACGCAGCTCGCGCCCGGAGTAAGTGGAGTCATCCGGGTAGAGCACGCGGGAGACGTTCTCGGAGTGGTTCTTATCCTCCACCGCCGCGAAGTAGTCGCCCTGGTTGAATTTACCGAGGTTAATCGCGCTACTGGCCTGCGCATTCCACAAACGCAGCGTATTGGTCGCGTCTGTATCATAACCGGGGATAATCTGGTCGTAGGCCACCGCGAGGATCTCTTCGGTTTCAACCCAGCGGCTCTTTCTCCCCTCCTGCTGAATGCGCCCGCCAAACCGCACTTTGTAGCGCGTGTTGTGGCGTTTGAACTCCCACGGGTTGCCATACTCCAGCCAGTAATCGGGGGACTCTTTCTGACGCCCCTCGACGATGTTCTGTTTGAACATGCCGTAATCATAGCGAATGCCGTAGCCGCGCCCCGGCAGCCCGAGGGTTGCCAGCGAATCGAGGAAGCAGGCTGCCAGCCGCCCGAGGCCGCCGTTACCTAAGCCCGGATCGTTCTCTTCGTCGATCAGCTCTTCAAGGTCGAGGCCCATCTCATCCAGCGCATTTTTCACATCCTCATAAATCCCGAGCGAGAGCAGCGCGTTGGAGAGCGTACGGCCAATCAGAAACTCCATGGACAGGTAGTAGACCTGGCGCACCTCCTGGGAGAGTTGCGCGCGGGTGGAACGCAGCCAGCGCTCCACCAGCCGATCGCGAACGGCAAACAGCGTGGCGTTCAGCCACTCATGTTTGTTAGCGATAACCGGATCTTTACCGATCGTGAACATCAGTTTATAGGCAATCGAGTGTTTCAATGCCTCGACACTTAGTGTCGGTGAAGCATAGGTAAACGGAGCATTCATATGCGTGATTCCTGGAAAACTATTTCAACCGAGTGTAAAGATCGCGGTATGACTGCGCTGCGACCTGCCAGCTAAAATCCATTGCCATTGCCTGGCGCTGAACAAAACGCCACAGCGAAGGACGGGACCACAATACGAAAGCACGACGAATCGCGCGAAGCAACGCTAATGCGTTGCTGTCCTCAAAAACAAACCCGCTGGCCACGCCGTCGGCGAGGTTCTCCAGTGAGCTGTCAGAGACAGTATCGGCTAACCCGCCGGTGCGTCGTACCAGCGGCAGGGTGCCATATTTCAGACCATACAGCTGCGTTAACCCGCACGGCTCAAAGCGGCTCGGCACCAGAATCACATCCGCGCCGCCCATAATGCGGTGCGAGAAGGCTTCGTGATAGCCAATCTGCACCCCTACCTGGCCGGGGTGCTCTGCCGCTGCCGCGAGGAAACCCTCTTGCAGCACCGGATCGCCCGCGCCGAGCAGCGCTAACTGACCGCCCTGCTCCAGCAAACCGGGCAGCGCTTCCAGCACCAGATCGAGCCCTTTCTGGCTGGTCAAACGGCTCACCACCGCAAACAGCGGCACTTTGTCGTTCACCTTCAGCCCCATGGCGATCTGCAGCTGGCGTTTGTTCTCCGCCTTCTCCTCCAGCGTGTCACGCGTGTAGCGCGCGCCGAGCAGCAGGTCAGTTGCCGGGTCCCAAATCTTCTCGTCAACGCCGTTGAGAATACCGCTCAGGCGGCCCTCTTTCTGGCGCTGGCGCAGTAACCCTTCCATCCCATAGGCAAAGTGCGGTTCGGTGATCTCCCGCGCGTAGGTCGGGCTGACGGCGGTGATGTGATCCGCGTAGTACAGTCCCGCTTTCAGGAAGGAGATCTGACCGTTGAACTCCAGCCCGTGCATGTTAAAGAAAGACCATGGCAGATCGATGTCATCCATATGCTGCGCATAAAACATGCCCTGGTAGGCAAGGTTATGCACGGTAAACACCGATTTCGCCGAGTGGTCTTTCAGCGCCATATACGCTGGCGTCAGCCCGGCGTGCCAGTCGTGCGCATGCACAATGTCCGGCCGCCAGAAGGGATCGAGGCCACAGGCCATTTCACTGCCGACCCAGCCGAGCAGCGCAAAACGCAGCACGTTATCGGTGTAGGCGAACAGGTTAGTGTCATGGTAAGGGCTACCGGGGCGCTCATAGAGGTGCGGCGCATCGATCATGTAGATCCCCACCCCGTTGAAGTGGCCGAAGAGCAGAGAGATCTTGCCAGCGAAAGTATCGCGGCGGGAGATCACTTTTGCGTCGGTTACACCACGGCGAATATCCGGGAACGCAGGCAGCAGAACGCGCGTATCTACCCCATCGGCAATTTGTGCCGCGGGCAGCGCGCCAATCACGTCCGCCAGACCACCGGTCTTCAGCAACGGAAACATCTCAGAACATACATGTAAAACCTGCATTATCGCTCCTGTCAAAACCGTTCGGCTCGCGTTGCCGTTCACGGAAAAACAGCACGCGGACCCCTTCCGCGCAAGGATGTAAGTGGTGCTTTCAACCTTGTAATTTGCGCAGCATTTCGCGCGTAACCAGCACAATGCCCTCTTCCGATCGGTAGAAGCGTCGTGCGTCTTCTTCTGCGTTTTCGCCAATCACCGTGCCTTCCGGTATCTCGCAGGCTCTGTCGATAATGCAGCGGCGCAGGCGGCAAGAGCGCCCGACCCAAACATCAGGCAGCAGAACCGCCGAGTCGATATTGCAAAATGAGTTGATGCGTACGCGGGAGAAAAGCACCGACTGCACAACAACCGATCCTGAAATAACGCAGCCGCCGGAAACCAGCGAGTTCAACGTCATGCCATGGCTGCCGGATCTGTCCTGCACGAATTTCGCCGGCGGCAATGATTGATTATAGGTACGGATAGGCCAGTTTTGATCGTACATGTCCAGTTCGGGCATGACCGAGGCCAGATCCAGGTTGGTTTTCCAGTAGGCTTCCAGCGTGCCGACATCGCGCCAGTAGGGCTCGGAATTCGGGTCGGATTGCACGCAGGACAAGGGGAAAGGGTGGGCGAACGCCATACCGGATTTGACGATTTGCGGAATAATATCTTTACCGAAATCGTGGCTGGAATTTTCGTTTTTATCGTCCGCTTCCAGCAGATCGTAGAGGTACTCGGCGTCAAAAATATAGATGCCCATACTGGCGAGCGCGCGGGTCTCATCACCCGGCATGCTTGGCGGACTGGACGGTTTCTCGACGAAGTCGATCACTTTGTCGTTCTCATCGACCGCCATTACGCCGAACGCGGTGGCTTCATGCACCGGCACCGGTAAACAGGCCACCGTACACTGCGCGCCCTTCTCAACGTGGTCGAGCAGCATGCGCGAGTAGTCCTGCTTATAGATATGGTCACCGGCCAGAATGACGATGTACTCCGCGCCGTAGCGACGAATAATATCGAGGTTCTGCGTGACCGCATCGGCGGTGCCGCGATACCAGTTTTCACCGTGAACGCGCTGCTGGGCGGGCAGCAGATCGACAAACTCGTTCATCTCGTTGTTGAAGAAAGACCAGCCGCGCTGGATGTGCTGAATCAGCGTGTGGGACTGATACTGGGTGATAACGCCGATGCGGCGGATGCCTGAGTTGATGCAGTTGGAGAGCGCAAAGTCGATGATGCGGAATTTGCCGCCGAAGTGGACGGCGGGCTTGGCGCGTTTTTTGGTTAAATCTTTCAGGCGTGTGCCGCGTCCACCCGCCAGAATCAGGGCGACGGATTTTAACGGCAGCTGGCGCGCCAACATTGTAGGGTCGTTCTTATCTAATCTCACCATGACTGACTCCGTTTATCTGACCGCTGAAAGAGGCACACGCCGTGCTTTGGTGCCTGCCAGACAGTTATCACCACCGGATTCTCTTCTCCGGCAAAGGGCGACAGGGCATGCCAGTCGCCGGTCGGTAACGCTATTTCCGCCAATTCAGAGGTGGCGTTCATCACAAGTAAGTAGTTATCCGATAACAGGATTTGCAGGCGAGGCGCCCCCTCCTGCCACTCCTGCGGCGTTAATGGCCGCCCATGCTGATTAAGCCAGGCGACATTGCCGTCACCCTCTTCCCACCACGCATCGTCCGTCAGCGCGGCGATGTGCGACCGCGCCTTGATAAGCGCAGCAGTAAAGTCGATTAACCCTTGGTCCGCCTGGCGCCAGTCGAGCCAGGTCAGCGCGTTATCCTGGCAGTAGGCGTTATTGTTCCCATGCTGGCTGTGGCCCATCTCGTCGCCCGCCAGCAGCATCGGTGTCCCCTGCGACAGTAGCAGCGTCGCCAGCAGCGCATGCTGGCTTGCGCGTCGACGCGCCATCACATCGGCGCTGGCATCCAGCCCTTCCACACCGTGGTTGAAACTGTGGTTATCGTTAGTGCCGTCGCGGTTATCTTCCCCGTTCGCCTGGTTGTGCTTGTGGTTAAAGCTGACGCAGTCACGCAGCGTAAAACCATCATGGGCCGTCACCAGATTGACCGTCGCCGACGGCAGGCGTCCGTTGCGTTTAAAGAGATCGCTGGAGGCGGCAAAGCGCCCGGCAAACGCACCCATCGGCAGCGACTCTGTCAGCCAGAAGCGGCGCGCGGCGTCGCGGAAATGGTCATTCCACTCGGCAAAAGGCGCAGGGAAACTGCCCACCTGATAGCCGCCTTCACCGATGTCCCACGGCTCGGCAATCAGCTTCAGATCCCGCAACAGCGGATCGTTTTGGATCGCCGCAAACAGCGGTGCCTGTGGGTTAAATTCCGGTGTGCGCCCCATGACCGGGGCAAGATCAAAGCGGAAGCCGTCAATATGAAACGTCTCGACCCAGTAGCGCAGGCAGGCGTGGGCATACTCCACCACCCCAGGCTGGCTCAAATTGAGGGTGTTACCGCAGCCGGTCCAGTTGTGGTAATCGCCATCTTCTCTGATCCAATAGTAGCTACGGTTGTCGATTCCGCGCTGGCTGAAGGTCGGGCCGGCAAGGTCCGTCTCAGCGCTGTGGTTAAGCACAATATCGAGGATCACTTCGATGCCCGCCGCGTGCAGCGCTTTCACCGCCGCGCGGAATTCGTTAATCGCCTGTTCAGGATCGTGGGCGTAAGCCGGATGCAGCGCAAAAAGCGCCAGCGGGTTGTAGCCCCAGTAGTTGCTCAGCCCGAGGCGTTGCAGGCGCTGCTCGTGAGCAAAATGGGCAATAGGAAGCAGTTCGAGGGCGGTGATGCCGAGCTGTTTAAACCAGGCAATCATCACCGGATGCGCGAGCGCTTTATAGGTGCCGCGGATCTCTTGCGGAATGTCCGGGTGCAGCCAGGTCAGCCCTTTGACATGGGCTTCATAAATTATGCTGTTGCCCCACGGCGTGCGCGGCGCTTTATCCGCTTCCCAGTCAAATGCGTCGTTGACCACCACGCTGCGTAAGCCAAGAGGCGCGCTGTCGTGGGGATCGGGTTGGTCGAAACCGGCATGGAACAGCGGGCTATCTATCGCCTCACCCTCCACGCGCCGTGCGCAGGGATCGAGCAGCAGTTTCGCCGGGTTAAAGCGGTGCCCCTGCGCCGGTTGCCACGGGCCATGCACGCGATAACCGTAGCGCTGACCCGCTTTCGCGCCGGGAAGAAAACCGTGCCAGATATCGCCCGTGCGCACCGGCAGATCGACGCGCTGCTCATTGCCCTCGGCGTCGAACAGGCACAACTCCACGCGCTCAGCATGGGCCGAGAAGAGGCTAAAGTTGACGCCCCCGCTCTGCACCTCTGCGCCGAGCGGGCTCGCGTAGCCGGCCGTCAGGGAGATCATTCCCCCTCCCGCACCAGCCAGATGGTGCCGAGCGGCGGCAGGTTGAGCAGCAGCGAGTTGTCACGCCCGCGGTTAGCAATCTCGTCGGTCTGCACCAGGCCACCGTTGCCGGTGTTGCTGCCGTGGTAGTGCATCGAGTCGCTGTTCAACACTTCGCGCCAGCGCCCCGGCTGGTTGATACCGATGCGGTAACCCGGGCGTGCGACCGGCGTAAAGTTGCTGACGACGATGATTTCGTTGCCCGCTTTGTCGCGGCGGACAAAAGCAAATACCGACGCTTCTTCATCATCCACCACCAGCCACTCAAAGCCGTAGGAGTCAAAGTCCATTTCATGCAGCGGCTTATGGTGACGATAGAGGGTGTTCATATCGCGCACCAGGCGCTGTACGCCGTGATGCCAGTTGTCGTCGCCTTCCAGCAGATGCCAGTCGAGGCTGCTGTCGTGGTTCCATTCGCGGCCCTGGGCAAACTCGCAGCCCATAAACATCAGCTTCTTGCCGGGGAAGGCCCACATCCAGGCGTAATAGGCGCGCAGGTTGGCAAACTTCTGCCACGCATCGCCCGGCATACGATCGAGAATCGACTTCTTACCGTGTACCACTTCGTCATGGGAGAGCGGCAGAATAAAGTTTTCGGTGTGGTTGTAGACCATGCCGAAAGTGAGCTTGTGGTGGTGATATTTGCGGAAGATCGGATCGAGCTTCATGTAGTCGAGCGTGTCGTGCATCCAGCCGAGGTTCCACTTGTACCAGAAGCCAAGACCGCCGCCTGATGGCGGGCGCGAGACGCCGGGGAAATCCGTCGACTCTTCTGCCATCGTCACTGCGCCCGGTGCCAGTTCGCCGATAATGCGGTTGGTGTCGCGCAGGAACTTAATCGCTTCGAGGTTTTCGCGGCCACCATATTCGTTAGGCACCCACTCGCCCTCTTTGCGGCTGTAGTCGCGGTATATCATTGACGCCACCGCATCGACGCGCAGCGCGTCAATGCCGAAGCGTTCAATCCAGTAGAGGGCGTTACCGACCAGGTAGTTGCTCACTTCCCGGCGGCCATAGTTGTAAATCAGCGTGTTCCAGTCCTGGTGATACCCTTCGCGTGGATCGCTGTGCTCGTAAAGGTGCGTGCCGTCAAACTCCGCCAGACCAAAATCATCGGACGGGAAGTGGCCCGGCACCCAGTCGAGGATCACGCTAAGACCGGCGGCGTGCGCGGTATGGATGAAGTGCAGGAAGTCGTCGCGGGTGCCGAAACGGCGCGTCGGCGCATACATCCCGGTAGGCTGATAACCCCAGCTGCCATCAAACGGATGTTCGTTGATCGGCAGCAGTTCAAGGTGGGTAAAGCCCATCCACTTGGCGTAAGGCACCAGTTGGTCGGCTAACTCACGGTAGCTAAGCCAGAAGTTGTTATCCGTATGGCGTCGCCAGGAGCCAAGATGCACTTCATAAATACTGATAGGCGCATCGAAATTGTTCGCCTGCTTGCGCTCTTCGCTCTGCGTTTTTTTGCCCGGCAGGCCGCAAATCAGCGAGGCGCTGTCGGGGCGCATCTGCGCTTCGAAGGCGTAAGGGTCAGATTTGATACGCAAATGACCGTTTGCATCGAGTAATTCGAATTTATAGAGCTGACCGTTGAGCGCACCGGGAATAAATAACTCCCAGATACCGCTTTCGCGGCGCAGGCGCATTGGGTGGCGGCGGCCATCCCAGAAGTTGAACTGACCGACCACCGACACGCGCCGCGCGTTTGGCGCCCAGACGGAGAACCGCGTGCCGACGACGCCATCCATCGTATCGGCATGGGCACCCAGGGTCTCATAGGGACGCAGATGGGTGCCTTCACTCAGCAGCCAGGCATCCAACTCCTGAATTAATGGGCCGAAACGGTAAGGGTCATCAATCAGATTCTGTTGGCCGTGCCAGAAGACGGCAAACTGATAATTAAAGGGATTTTTGCGGCGCGGCACGATGCCGCTGAAAAAGCCGCGGGAGTCGATACACTCCAGCTTCGCCACTTTACGCCCGGTTTTGGTTTCAATGACCCAGACTTCCGTGGCGTCGGGTAAAAGCGCGCGAACTTCCAGACCCGCATCGGTACGGTGCATTCCGAGAACAGAAAATGGATCGGCAAAATGGCCGACAATAAGCGCATTAATCACGTCTTTATCAACATGAACAGACATGGTTCTCATCCTGTTGTTGTGTTATCGCCTCTTCCACCGCCGTTGCGTGCGGTTGCGATACTCTTTTGAACCTGAACGGTGCCGCACGTCATGTGCAATCTGATTGCTCCGTTCCACTTTCAGGCAAAATGTAAGACACCCAGCCTAAAGCATAGCCAACGCTTTCAGACTTCTGGGAAAATAAACGCCCATCTTTTAATTTCATTTAAAAAGATCAAAAAAAAGGGTGCCGAAGCACCCTTATAAGGAGGATTGTTCTACGCCAGCTGGCGCAGCATACGTCGTAGCGGCTCTGCGGCACCCCAGAGTAACTGGTCGCCGACGGTAAAGGCGGAGAGGTACTCCGGCCCCATGTTCAGCTTGCGCAGGCGGCCAACCGGAGTGGTCAGCGTGCCGGTGACGGCGGCAGGCGTCAGTTCGCGCATCGAGATCTCACGATCGTTCGGCACCACTTTCGCCCACGGGTTGTGTGCCGCCAGCAGCTCTTCGATGGTCGGGATCGAGACATCTTTTTTCAGTTTGAGAGTGAAGGCCTGGCTGTGGCAACGCAGCGCGCCGATGCGCACGCAGAGGCCATCAACCGGAATGGCTGACGCGGTATTGAGGATTTTGTTGGTTTCCGCCTGCCCTTTCCACTCTTCGCGGCTCTGGCCGTTATCGAGCTGTTTGTCGATCCACGGGATCAGGCTGCCTGCCAGCGGCACGCCGAAGTTCTCGGTGCTGAGATCGCCGCTGCGGGTCAGCGCCGTTACTTTGCGTTCAATATCGAGAATGGCAGAGGCCGGGTTTTCCAGTTCGCCAGCCACGTGGTGATGCAGCTGGCCCATCTGCGTCAGCAGTTCACGCATATGGCGTGCACCGCCGCCGGACGCGGCCTGGTAAGTGGCGACCGATACCCACTCAATGAGATCGTTGGCGAACAGGCCGCCAAGAGACATCAGCATCAGGCTGACGGTACAGTTGCCGCCAACAAACGTTTTGATGCCTTTATTCAGCCCGTCGGTAATGACGTCCTGGTTTACCGGGTCGAGAATAATGATCGCGTCATCTTTCATACGCAGCGAGGAAGCCGCATCAATCCAGTAACCCTGCCAACCGCTTTCACGAAGCTTTGGATAGATTTCGTTGGTATAATCGCCGCCCTGGCAGGTGACAATGATGTCGAGCGCCTTTAATACCTCCAGATCGAATGCATCCTGAAGGGTGCCGGTCGCCTGGCCTGCAAACGCGGGCGCGGGCTGGCCAAGCTGGGAAGTAGAGAAGAAAACAGGGCGAATGGCGTCAAAATCATGCTCTTCAACCATGCGTTGCATGAGGACGGAGCCGACCATACCGCGCCAGCCGATAAAACCAACATTTTTCATAACGAGTTCCTGCGAAGATGTGTGCTGTGTATGCGAGCCAGCGATAACTGGACATCGCTCCACATTACAAAATGCAGCCAAAGTCGCAAGTGAAATTAATAAATGATCGCCACTGCGTTAGAAATGCCGCTAATCACGCCATTTTCGCCGCAAATGTCCGGAATAATAATCAATGAATGAAATCATCTCTGCCGCCGTCTTGTTGATATTAATAATGGATCCACTGGGCAACCTGCCGATATTTATGTCGGTGTTAAAACACACCGAGCCAAAACGCCGCCGCGCGATCATGATCCGCGAGCTGCTTATTGCGCTGCTGGTGATGTTTATTTTCCTCTTCGCCGGCGAGAAAATTCTTTCTGTCCTCAGCCTGCGCGCCGAAACGGTGTCGATCTCCGGCGGCATTATTCTCTTTTTGATTGCTATCAAGATGATTTTCCCCAGCCCCACCGGCAGTAGCTCTGGCCTGCCCGCCGGGGAGGAACCGTTTATTGTGCCGCTGGCGATCCCCCTGGTTGCTGGCCCGACGCTGCTGGCGACGCTGATGCTGCTGTCGCATCAATACCCGAATCAGATGGGGCATTTAGTGATTGCGCTGCTTATTGCCTGGGGCGGCACGGTGGCGATTCTGCTGCAGTCATCGCTGTTTTTGCGCCTGCTGGGCGAGAAAGGGGTGAACGCGCTGGAGCGGTTGATGGGGCTGATCCTGGTGATGCTCGCCACGCAGATGTTCCTCGACGGCATCCGCATGTGGATGAAGGGGTAACGGGTGACGAGTGCCGGATGGCGTAGCCGCCATCCGGCAGTGTGCTGAATGCGGCACCGCATGCCGGATGGCGCTGCGCTTATCCGGCCTACAAACGACGAACGTGGATTGGAGTTACTGGAACGGCGTAGGCCGGATAAGGCGTAGCCGCCATCCGGCGATGTGCTCAATGCGGCACCGCCGGATGGCGCTTCGCTTATCCGGCCTACACATGTCATAAGGCGCAGCCGCCATCCGGCAAAAACTACCCCTACGCCGCCTTCTCGCCGTGCGCGACATCGGCGGCAAACACATACCCCAGGCCGCGCAGCGTTTTGATAAGCGCTGGCTGATGTGGGTTGACCTCAATCTTGCGCCGCAGGCGCATAATCAACACATCAATGGTGCGGTCAAACACCTCCACACTTTCACTGTGCGTCAGGGTTAAAAGCTGCTCGCGGTTCAACACGCGCCGCGCATTTTGCACCAGCGCCAGCAGCAGGCTGTACTCCCCCTGCGTTAAATCGACCACCTGCTGCTGCGGGTTGATCAACTCGCAACGTATCGGGTCAAGATGCCAGCCGTTAAACGCAAAACCGCCACTTTTCGCTGGAGTTGCTTCAGCCGCCAGCACGCCGGTGCGGCGCAGCACGGCGTTGACGCGCGCCACCAGCACGCGGGCGTTAAACGGTTTGCCGATATAGTCATCTGCCCCCATCTCCAGGCCGACCACCACATCCGCTTCGCTGCCCATGCCAGTTAGCATCACTACCGGCAGCGCAGGACGAATTTTTTGCAACTGCTGCAATACGCGCAGGCCGTTGATATCGGGCAGCACCATATCCAGCAGCACCAACGCAATCTCCGGATGCTGCGCGCAGAGCGTGATCGCATCCAGTCCGTTATGGCAAAGATGAACCGTAAAGACGTGCTCGCTCAGCACGTCCTCCAGCAGCGCACATACCGCCGTATCGTCATCTACCACCAGGATCGCAGGTTTCATTATTCGCTTCCACAGGCTCGCTTTACTCACTCTTATCTATTCTGTTGGCTGCCTTTAATAAATGCAGTGAATAAATGCTGATTTTTTAAGCGCGGTCACATCCCCCTCGCCTTTCGACACGTCACATTTGACGATGGACTGCGCTTCGTCACTATTTTGCCCACTTTTGCGCCGTAATATCCCCTCACGCCCCCCTGCATTGCGATGGCATAAAAGATGCATAACCGGGAGCGACAGCGGAAACGCAATTTTTTAACTGGAGCGAAAGTGATGGAAAAAGTCGTCACGGTTTGCCCGTATTGCGCCTCGGGATGCAAGATTCACCTCGTGGTCGATAACGGCAAAATCGTTCGGGCGGAAGCAGCGCAGGGGAAAACCAACCAGGGAACCCTCTGCCTGAAAGGCTATTACGGCTGGGATTTCATTAACGATACCCAGATCCTGACGCCGCGCCTGAAAACCCCGATGATTCGCCGCCAGCGCGGCGGCAAACTGGAGTCGGTCTCCTGGGACGAGGCGCTCGATTATGTCGCCAGCCGTCTGAGCGAGATCAAAGCAAAATATGGCCCCGATGCGATCCAGACCACCGGCTCATCGCGCGGCACCGGCAACGAAACCAACTACATCATGCAAAAATTCGCGCGCGCCGTTATTGGTACCAATAACGTCGACTGCTGCGCGCGTGTCTGACACGGCCCCTCGGTTGCAGGTCTGCACCAGTCGGTCGGTAATGGCGCGATGAGTAATGCCATCAATGAAATCGATAACACCGATCTAGTCTTTATCTTTGGATACAACCCGGCGGATTCGCACCCGATCGTCGCCAATCATGTGATTCGCGCGAAGCAAAACGGGGCGAAAATCATCGTCTGCGATCCGCGTAAAATTGAAACCGCGCGCATCGCCGATCTGCATGTCGCGTTGAAAAACGGTTCTAACATTGCCCTGCTGAATGCGATGGGCCATGTGATTATTGAGGAAAAACTCTACGACGAGGCGTTTGTCGTCGGCCGCACGGAAGGGTTCGAGGAGTACCGCAAGATCGTTGAAGGTTATACGCCGGAGTCGGTTGAAGAGGTGACCGGCGTCAGCGCCCAGCAGATTCGCCAGGCCGCGCGCATGTACGCCGGGGCGAAAACCGCCGCCATCCTGTGGGGCATGGGCGTCACCCAGTTCTACCAGGGCGTGGAGACCGTGCGCTCGCTAACCAGCCTGGCGATGCTCACCAGCAACCTTGGTAAAGCGCACGTTGGCGTCAACCCGGTGCGCGGGCAGAACAACGTGCAGGGTGCCTGCGATATGGGCGCGCTGCCGGATACCTTCCCGGGCTACCAGTATGTGAAAGAGGAGGCCCACCGCGAGAAGTTTGCCAAAGCCTGGGGCGTGGAGAGCTTACCGGCACATACCGGCTATCGCATCAGCGAACTGCCGCACCGCGTGGAGCACGGCGAAGTGCGCGCCGCCTACATTATGGGCGAAGATCCGCTACAAACGGATGCCGAGCTGTCGGCGGTGCGTAAAGCGTTTGAGGGTCTGGAGCTGGTGATTGTGCAGGATATCTTTATGACTAAAACCGCCTCCGCGGCGGATGTCATCCTGCCCTCTACCTCATGGGGCGAACATGAAGGGGTCTACACCGCAGCGGATCGCGGCTTCCAGCGCTTCTTTAAAGCCGTCGAGCCGAAGTGGGATCTGAAAACGGACTGGCAAATTATCAGCGAGATCGCCACCCGCATGGGCTACCCGATGCACTATCGCAACACGCAGGAGATTTGGGACGAACTGCGTCATTTGTGCCCGGACTTCTATGGCGCCACCTATGAAAAAATGGGTGAGCTGGGCTACATCCAGTGGCCATGTCGCGATGAGTCAGAGGCCGATCAGGGCACGTCGTATCTGTTTAAGGAGCAGTTCGATACACCGAACGGCAAGGCGCAGTTCTTCACCTGCGACTGGGTCGCGCCGATGGATAAACTGACCGAAGAGTACCCGATGGTGCTCTCCACCGTGCGCGAAGTGGGCCACTACTCCTGCCGCTCAATGACCGGCAACTGCGCCGCGCTCGCCGCACTGGCGGATGAACCGGGCTATGCGCAGATCAACACGGCCGACGCCGCAAGGTTGGGCATTGAAGATGAAGCGCTGGTGTGGGTTAACTCGCGCAAAGGCAAAATCATCACCCGCGCGCAGGTCAGCGATCGCCCGAACAAAGGGGCAGTCTATATGACCTACCAGTGGTGGATTGGTGCCTGTAACGAGCTGGTGACGGAGAACTTAAGCCCGATAACCAAAACGCCGGAGTATAAATACTGCGCCGTGCGCATTGAGCCGATCGCCGATCAGCGCGCCGCCGAGCAGTATGTCATTGATGAGTACAGCAAACTGAAAACCCGGCTGCGCGAAAGCGCGATGGGTTGAGAAAAGCGGGGGCAAATGCCCCCGCTTTTTTTTGCTTTTCACCCCTGCACGCAAAATTTTTGCGCCCTTCATACAAAGTTAAAACATTATTTCATTAACCTGTTGTTTTATCTTTCATTCCTGTAAAGCCCCTCACTTAAGAATCATCGCATGGCTCACAATTCAAAAACGCAAAATTTTTTCGTATTGCGCATTAAAAAATCAAAGTGATTTAATCAACGCATAAAATAATTTTCAGCGTGGGATTAAATATGCAAATGCGAACATTAAGTGATCAATTAAATTTATTATTGCTGGGATTTACCTCATTAAAAGATGAGGGGAAATTTAATGAGCCAAATCTCGATGGTACGCCTGGGGATTATATTTCCTTTACCAGCTGGGAGTGGCCGCAGGGCGTCGGGTTATTTGGCATGGTCAGGCTGTGGGAATTTACGCGCCGGGATGACATTTATAACCAAATCGATCGCTGGTTTGAGGAGAATATCGCCAAAGGGCTGCCGCCGCTTAATATCAACACCACCGCGCCGATGCTGCCGCTGTCGCTCTTCTGGTCCCATCACCGTAACCCGCGCTATCAGCAGGTGCTGGATGCCTGGGCCGATCGTGTGATGAGCGAATTGCCGCGCACGCCGGAGCGCGGCTTCCAACATGTGGTTTCCGACGGCATCAACGAGCAGGAGATCTGGGACGATACGCTGTTTATGGTGGTGCTGTTCCTCGGCCATTACGGCACCGTGTCCGGCCGTCAGGAGCTGGTGGATGAAGCCGTGCGCCAGTTCCTGCTCCACGCCCGCTATCTTAACGATCCGCACACCGGGTTGTGGTTTCACGGCTGGAGCTTCGCGGAAAAGAGCAACTTCGCCAATGCGCGCTGGGCGCGCGGTAATGCCTGGATCACCGTCGGCATTCTGGAGTTTATTGAACTTACCGATCTCGGCGGCGGCGTTCGCGATTACCTGCTTGAGTGCCTGAAAGCGCAGGTTAACACCCTGCTCGATCTGCAGGCAGAGAGCGGTGCATGGCACACTCTGCTCGATCACCCCGACTCCTATGAAGAGATCTCCGCCACCGCCGGGTTCGGTTATGGGCTGTTAAAAGGCGCACGGCTCGGCATTGGCGATGCGCGCTGGAAAGCGGCGGGATTAAAAGCGCTGGCCGCCGTGCAAAACAATATTGATAGCCGCGGCACCGTACACAATGTTTCCTACGGCACGCGCATGGGCAGAACCCTGCAATTTTATAAGGATATTCCCCTACAACCGACGGGCTATGGCCAGGCGCTGGCAATTTTATGCCTCAGCGAAGGTCTGCGTCTGACAGAAAATAAATAAAACAACAGCTCTGTACCTGGAGAAAATAATGACAACGCCACAAGATAATTATTGTTATTTTCCACTCGCGATAAATAACGCCGTGCGCTACTGGCAATTATCGCCCATTTCTTCCCTGCCCTATGATGTTGCTGACCAGCCAATGCAGGGCGAGATGGATCCCTTTTTCTTTTTAAGTAAACATAAAAACTTTATTCCCCACACCTACCCGTGCCGCACGGAATTTCAGCGCGATTTCGCCGGCAAAAAACCCACGCCGTTTGGCGAGACCGCAATGACAAGCTGGTGGTTTCCGTTTGGCTCGGATCGTGTCGATCTCTCCGGCTTCTGGTTTCGCCCAACGCGCGTCGGCGCGCTGGCAAAAAGTCACTTTGTGGCAGAACAGCCAGGCGAGCACACCTTTCGCCTGACCACCTGCGGCGCAGCGGTCGTGTCGGTGAACGGCAACGAGGTGGCGTGGAAGGCGGATTATCAGCGCAACCTTGAGAGCGTATTTGAATTTACGGTTACGCTAAACACCGGGTTAAACGAGATTGCCGTCTGGTTTGACGATCTGGCCGAGCGCGATATTCGCTTCTTCTTTCAACTCGACTATCTGCAAGGCGCGCCGCTGCACATTGCGCTGCCGACGCCGGTGGGCGGTGAGATGACCCGTCATATGGAGCAGTTGCTCGACGGCATCTCCTTTGACCAGGCGACCTACACCTCCGGCCCGGTGCGTCTGCGCTTCCCGCAACCAGCAGCGGAGACCCTGCATCTCGCCATTCGCGTGGTGGGGGATTTTATCTCCTTAGACAGGCCAGTTGAGCTTGCGGCAACGCTGGAAAAAGGCGAAACGGAGGTGGAGATTGCGCAGAGCGAAGCGCTGCCCGCCGATTTCCGCAATTTTGTCATCAGCTTAGAGAAAGCAGGCTTTCGCATCACCCGCACGCTGGGGGTGGAGATCTGCCACGCCGAACAGCAGGCGCAGGTGCCCGCCACCCATCAGGCGCGCATCGACGAAGCGCTGCACTATGTAGCGACCCAGGGCGAATACAGCAGCGTTAAAGCGCTGGCGCGGCTGGCCTGTCATATGAACGACGCGCAGACTCACGCCATGCTTGAAGGGGTGCTGCCCTCGGTCGAAGCGTGTCATGACTGCGCGGATTTCACCCTCGTACCGCTGCTGTGGTGCCGTATCGCCTGGGGCGAGCAGATCGCCGCCGGGACGCGGGCGAAAATCGATCATGCGATTCTCAACTTCCGCTACTGGATGGATGAGCCGGGCAATGATGTGCAGTGGTACTTCTCCGAAAACCACGCCCTGCTGTTTCACACCGCCGCCTATCTGGCGGGTAGCTTCTTTGCCGACAGCACCTTTACGCGCAGCGGTAGAAGCGGGCGGGAGCAGGCCGACGCTGGGCGCACACGCGTGCTGGCGTGGCTCGACCATTTCGAGCAGTGTGAAATGGCGGAGTGGAACTCGGCACCCTATTTCCCTATTGATTTAAAAGGGTTAACCGCGCTCGCCGCGCTGGCGGACGATGCTGAAATCGTTGCCCGCAGCCAGCGCGCGATTGCCCGTTTATTAGAACAGATTGCGCGTTCTGCCCACCAGGGAACGCTTACCGCCTCGCAGGGGCGCTCCTACGAATACACCTTACGTGCCGGGCGCTCGCTGGAACTATCTGCCCTCTCTCGCCTGCTGTGGGGCAAAGGCAACTACGGCTGCCGCTTCCACGCCCTGCCGCAAATTGCGCTGCTGCTGCGCCAGCAAAAACTGTCGCTGGCGCCAGAGCTTGCCGGAGTTGCTGCCTGGCAGGGTGATAGCGCGCTGGAGTGGTGTTTCGCCCAGGGCGCAAACCGCATCGCCCGCCTCTATCACTACAAAACACGCCAGGCGGCGATGGGCTCGATTGCCGGCTATCGCTGGGGCGAATGGGGATATCAGGAGACGCCGATCCACCTGCGCATCGGCGACAGGCCGGAAGCGCAGATGTGGATCAATCACCCCGGCGAAACCCTGCACGGTGGCTTTGGTCGCCCCTCTTACTGGGGCGGGTGCGGCACGCTGCCGCGCGTGCAGCAATACCGCGGCCTGGCTGTGGTCCTCTTTAACACCCATGACGGACAACCAGACTTTACTCACGCCTGGCTGCCGCAGGGCGCCTTTGATGAGAAGCAGATCGATGCAGCGCGTATTCTGCTGCGCGGTGGTGAAGGCATGGTGCAACTGACCGGCAACCGGCCTTTTGAGGTGGTCGATGGCGGCCCGACCCGCGAATGCGAAGTGCGCCTCTCCGGGCGTGAAACCTGCTGGCTGATCCGCCTCAATGACGATCCCGCGCTCACCACGCTGGCGCAATTTGCCAGCCACTTTGCTGATTTGCAGGTTGAAACGCGGGGCGACGGCACGCTGCACGTGCGCGATGCGAATTACGGTGAGGTGCTGTTTTATGCCGACGGACGCGTGCAGGCGCAGGGGCGCACACTCGACCCGGCGACGTGGACCGTGGATGGCGAAAGCCGCGAACTCACTCTCTAATCCCTCTGGCGCGTAACGACCCGGCGGGTGACCGTGCGGGTCGGGAGACAGTTTATGGAAACGCAAATTGATAAGGCGCGCAGCCCAAAGGCGGCGGCGCAAAACGACGTTAACCCGAATGCGATCCACAACCCCGCCCGCGCGGTGGCGAAGCCGAAAAGCAACTACCGGTGGGTGATCTGTTCGATGCTGGTGTTCGCCACCACGGTCAACTATATGGACCGGCAGATCCTCGGCCTGCTGGCACCGATGCTGCAAAAGGATATCGGCTGGACGCAGATCGAATATAGCTGGCTGGTAAATGCCTTCACCATTGCTTACGGCGTCGGCACGCTGGTGTGCGGTCGTATTATCGACAAGCTCGGCACACGCATCAGCTACGCCATCGCCATGGTGGTGTGGAGCGCCGCCGCCATGCTGCACGCGGTGGTCGGCACCGTGGTCGGTTTTATGATTGTGCGCGTGATTTTGGGGCTGGGCGAAGCGGCTAACTTCCCGGCGGCGATGAAAGTGATCTCCGACTGGTTCCCGAAAAAAGAGCGCACGCTGGCGACCGGTATTCTTGGCGTAGCGGTCAACATTGGCGTGGTGATCTCACCGGCATTGATCCCCTTTATCGCCATTCATTACGGCTGGCACGGCGCGTTTCTGATCCTCGGCGGCGTCGGCTTTGTCTGGCTGATCCCGTGGTTTTTAGCCTTTGGTAAAGCGAGCGATAAAGCCACCCAGGAAGAGCTGACGTGGATCCGCCAGGACAAAGAGGAGGCGGTGAATGTCTCCGCCATCAAATGGACGCAGTTGCTGAAGTATCGCCAGCTGTGGGCGTTTGCGCTGGGCAAGATGCTGACCGACCCGATCTGGTGGTTCTTCCTCTTCTGGCTGCCGAAGTGGCTTAACGAGTCACGCGGGCTGAATATGGAGGGCTTAGGTTTACCGCTGATCGTGATCTATCTGTTTGCGATTGTCGGCAGTCTTGGCGCGGGCTGGTTGCCGGGCAAGCTGATGAATATGGGCTTTAGCGCAGCGAAAGCACGTAAAACCACGATGCTGATTTGCGCCTGCCTGGTGACGCCGATTTTTGCCGCCACCCAGGTCGATAATCTGTGGGCAGCGGTGGCGCTGGTCGGTCTGGCGGCAGCGGCGCATCAGGGCTGGTCGGCGAATATTTTGACCTCGGTCTCCGATCTCTTCCCCAACGCGGCGGTCGGCTCTGTGGTCGGGATTGGCAGCACCTTCGGCATGATCGGCAGCGTGATTTTCTCAACGGTTATTGGTGCCGTGCTGGAATCTTCTGGCAATTACTGGGCGCTGTTTGCCATCAGCTCTGTCGCCTATCTGGTCGCCTGGGGCGTGATGTACCTGCTGTTGGTGCCAAAAATGGAGCGGGCGAAATTCGATTAGCCCGCTCGCGCTTAAAACGGGGACGCTTCGGCGCCCCGTTTTGCTACCGACTGACGCTCAACCATCGTGCAGGCCAGCTCAATCCGCCGCGGGGTTTCAACGCTGCCGGCAATCATATCCTGCAACAGCTCCAGCGCGAGGGTGCCCATCTCCTGCACCGGCAGATGCACCGTGGTCAGCGCCGGGGAAGCAAACTCCGCCTGCGGCAGATCGTTCATGCCGACCACCGACACCGCCTCCGGCACGCCGATGCCCAGTTTTGTCAGCCCCTGCATCGCCCCCAGCGCCAGCGAATCATTGGCACACAGAATTGCGGTATGCGGGTGTTTCCCCTTCGCAAACCACGCCATCACCGCCTGCTCGGCCAGCTCCGGCAGCCAGTCGGTCACGGTGAGAATATCGCCCTCGTCGCAGGAGAGGTGCGCATCGCGCATCGCTTCCCGCCACCCCTCTTCCCGCTGCGTAATGGTGCGCCGACCAGGATGGGTAAGAAACAGAATATGCTGGTGCCCGTGGGCAATCAGATAGTCGCAGGCCATGCGGGTGGCAGAGCGGTTGCAGGGCAGCACGCTGGAGAGGCGCATCAGCGGATCTTCGCTGTTAACCAGCACCGCCGGTTTGCGCAGCCCGGCCACGGCGGTGAGAAAACCGGGGTCATCCACCGTTAACGCCAGCACGCCGCCGATGTCGGGTTCGCTCAGCAGCGCCTGCAAGGCCGGGTCATCCTGGCCGCTCAGGGCATGGGTCGTCAGCTCGACGCCGAGCACTTTTGCCCGCTCTTTTAACCCTTGCAGTACATACCAGCTGAACTGATAGCGGTTGTAATCGAGCATCGCCGCCTGCGACACCGCCAGCACAATACGCGTGCCGCCAATCTCCTGGGCCGGTGTGTAACGCATGGCGCGAGCGACCTCCTGAATGCGGGCGCGCAGCGTCTCGCTTACTCCCTTCTCGCCCGAGAGCGCGCGCGAAACGGTGCTAAGCGACGTGCCGCAGCGGGTAGCGATATCCTCCAGCCGCACGCGGCGATAAGCGGCGTCGCTCTGCTCATCATCGGGTTTATGCGAAACCATACTTGCGTCCATCCTTCTGCCGGTTCGAAGGCATCAGCATGGCATTTACATAAAGGGTGTCAATAAGTTGGAGAGAGGGAGGTGGAGAAATGAGAGGCGCGTCGTTTTCGCGACAGCAAAGGAAAGAAACGCTCCCCGACACTCGTGCGCCGGGGAGCCTGCGCCGGTTACTGCCCGGCGGTTTTATCAAATTTACCCAGCATTTCGCGCTCGTAGGCCTGCGCTTTTTTGCGGTCAAACTGGTGTTCCCACTTGGCGATCACCAGCACCGCCAGCGCATTGCCGACCACGTTCAGCGCGGTACGCGCCATATCGAGGATACGGTCAACACCGGCGATAAACGCCAGCCCTTCCAGCGGAATACCGACGCTACCAAGGGTCGCCAGCAGCACCACAAACGACACGCCCGGCACACCGGCGATGCCTTTCGAGGTCACCATCAGCGTCAGCACGAGGACGATCTCCTGCCACAGCGACAGGTCGATACCATAAAGCTGGGCGATAAAGATTGCCGCGATGCTCTGGTAAAGCGTCGAGCCATCGAGGTTAAAGGAGTAACCGGTCGGCACCACGAAACTGGTGATCGACGGCGGCGCGCCGTAGGCTTCCATCTTTTCGATAATGCGCGGCAGCACGCTTTCCGAGCTGGCGGTGGAGTAAGCCAGAATCAGCTCATCCTTCAGGATGCGGATTAGAGTCCAGACGCTCAGCCCGCAGACACGCGCCACCAGACCCAACACCACCAGCGCAAAGAAGATAATCGCGACATAAACGAGGATCACCAGCTTCGCCAGCGGCCAGAGCGAGGCGAAACCAAAGTTGGCGACCGTCACCGAAATCAGCGCGAAGACGCCAACCGGCGCGTAACGCATCACCATATGGGTGACTTTAAACATGGTTTCGGAAATGGAGCGGAAGACGGTTACCAGCGGTTCGCGGTGCGTTGCCGGCAGCGACGAGAGACCCAGGCCAAACAGCACCGAGAAGAAGATAATCGGCAGCATGTCGCCTTTCGCCATCGACGCGATAATGTTGGTCGGCACCAGCGACAGGATGGTTCCCATCAGACCGTGAGCGTGGCTCTGCACGTCCGCAGTGGTGCTTTGGTATTTCGAAATATCCACCGTGGCCAGCTGCGACATATCAATGCCCGCGCCCGGCTGGAAGACGTTGGCCAGCGTAATGCCGAGCACAATCGCAACCGTAGTGATCACTTCGAAATAGATAATGGTTTTCGCGCCGATTCGACCAAGCTGCTTCGCGTCGCCAACGCCTGCAATACCCACCACCAGCGTGGAGATCACAATCGGCACCACGATCATTTTGATCAGATGAATAAAGATATCGCCCGCCGGAGACAGGAAATTCGCAATCAGCCATTCGCGGCTATCGCTCTGATAATGCAAGTAACTACCCAGAAGAATACCCAGCACCAGAGCCAGCAATATCTGCCAGGCCAGGCTGATTTTCATATTTTTCATCACTACAGACATCCTCAATGAAGCGCCATTCCATGCACAGGAACGACACATACTGAAAGGGTATGATTTGCGTTGCACGGTATTGCGGGGGTTTTTAACGCGCATTATCAGTACCATTTGCAAGGTGTAACGCGCAACCCTATAGCGGGAGGGGGTTTGACTGATTTTTTAAGGAAAAACCGTCTTTTATTCCAGTTATGAAAAATAACTACTTGTTATAGAAAACTTTTCACTCTGCGTAATTCCAATATTTAACTTTGGAAATTAATACACTGAAATTGTTCGGTTGCGCACTTTTTAATCATCAGAAATGTCGTACAACCGATCCCACACCGAAATTTCCACTGCCATTTTCTATTTAAAGAGTGAATAATCCATGACGAAAATTATTAAGAGCCTATTGGTTCAGTGGTTTATTTTCAGGTGCTTACGCTTGTTCACCTTTTATCCAGCAAATAGCACGGTAATCAAATCGCCTTATTCCATAACGTACTGTTATGAAGGAGATTTCTCTCTCCGCGTGCTTTTTAGCGCCTTTCAGGTTCGGCACAAACGGTTTTGCCAATTTGCAGTTGCGTTGCCTAATGCGTGATCTATCGCGCAAATAATAAACAAAGCAGGCAAAGGCCCTACAATTAACGTTCTTGTGACATATTATTAACATCTTACAAGGAGAGCAACCGCCATGAGCCAAATACATAAACACGATATTCCCGCGAACATTGCGGAGCGTTGCCTGATCGATCCACAGCAGTATGAAGCCAAATATCAGCAGTCCGTTAGCGACCCGGAGACCTTCTGGGGCGAAGAGGGCAAAATCCTCGACTGGATGAAACCCTACACCACCGTTAAGAACACCTCTTTCGCGCCCGGCAATATCTCCATCAACTGGTATCAGGATGGCACCCTGAACCTGGCCGCGAACTGTCTCGATCGCCATCTCGCCGAACGCGGCGACCAGCCGGCGATTATCTGGGAAGGCGATGACGCCAGCCAGAGCAAAACCATTACCTATCGCGAACTGCACCGCGATGTCTGCCGCTTTGCCAACGTGCTGGTGGATCTGGGCATTAAAAAAGGCGATGTGGTAGCGATCTATATGCCGATGGTGCCGGAAGCGGCGGTGGCGATGCTCGCCTGCGCACGTATTGGCGCGGTTCACTCGGTGATTTTTGGCGGTTTCTCGCCGGAAGCGGTTGCCGGGCGCATTATCGACTCCAGCTCGCGCTTAGTGATCACCGCCGATGAGGGCGTCCGCGCCGGGCGCGCGATCCCGCTGAAGAAGAACGTCGATGACGCGCTGAAAAACCCCAACGTGAAGAGCGTTGAACATGTGGTGGTATTCAAGCGCACCGGCGGCAATATCGAGTGGCATGAAGGGCGCGATCTCTGGTGGAGCGATTTAACCGCGACTGCCCGCGATGAGCATCAGCCTGTGGAAGTGGGCGCGGAAGATCCGCTCTTTATCCTCTACACCTCCGGTTCGACCGGCAAACCAAAAGGCGTCTTGCACACCACCGGCGGCTATCTGGTCTATGCGGCAACCACCTTTAAATATGTTTTTGATTACCATCCGGGCGACGTCTACTGGTGTACGGCGGATGTTGGCTGGGTCACCGGCCACAGCTACCTGCTCTACGGCCCACTGGCCTGTGGTGCCATCACGTTGATGTTTGAAGGGGTGCCGAACTGGCCGACACCGGCGCGCATGAGCCAGGTGGTGGATAAGCATAAGGTCAATATCCTCTACACCGCGCCGACGGCGATCCGCGCCCTGATGGCGGAAGGAGATAAAGCGATTACCGGCACCGACCGCTCTTCGCTGCGCATTTTGGGTTCCGTCGGCGAGCCAATCAACCCGGAAGCCTGGGAGTGGTACTGGTCGAAAATCGGTAACGGCAAATGCCCGGTGATGGATACCTGGTGGCAGACGGAAACCGGCGGTTTTATGATCACCCCGCTGCCCGGCGCAACCCGGTTGAAGGCCGGTTCCGCCACGCGCCCCTTCTTTGGCGTACAGCCTGCGCTGGTTGATAACGAAGGCAATGCGCTTGAGGGCGCGACCGAAGGCAACCTGGTGATCACCGACTCGTGGCCGGGCCAGGCGCGAACGCTGTTTGGCGATCACGATCGCTTCGAGCAGACCTACTTCTCCACCTTTAAAAATATGTACTTCAGCGGCGACGGCGCGCGCCGGGATGAGGATGGCTACTACTGGATCACCGGGCGCGTGGACGATGTGCTCAACGTCTCCGGCCACCGTCTCGGCACGGCGGAAATTGAGTCGGCGCTGGTGTCGCACCCGAAAATCGCCGAAGCGGCGGTGGTCGGTATTCCGCACAATATCAAAGGCCAGGCGATCTACGCTTACGTGACGCTCAATCACGGCGAAGAGCCGTCGCCGGAGCTCTATACCGATGTGCGGAACTGGGTGCGTAAAGAGATTGGCCCGCTGGCGACGCCGGATGTGCTGCACTGGACCGACTCGCTGCCGAAAACCCGCTCCGGCAAGATCATGCGCCGCATTTTGCGCAAGATTGCCGCCGGCGATACCAGCAACCTCGGCGATACCTCAACCCTCGCCGATCCGGGCGTAGTGGAGAAACTGCTCGAAGAGAAGCAGTCCATTACGATGCCGTCGTAACCCTGGGCCGGATGCGCTGGACGTCGTTATCCGGCTGGCTTTGAAGATAATCATTACGCCGGATGGCGGCTGACGCCCTATCCGGCCTACATAAGCCCGTGCGGGTTGTAGGCCGGATAAGAGGCGTTACGTCGCCATCCGGCAAAGAAAGCCCCTATAAACCTCTGGAGACCTGCGATGAACGACCTTTATCAGCAGATAGAAAACAGTGCGCATTTCAGGGAGTTAGTTGAAAAACGGCAACGGTTTGCCTTTCTCTTATCCATCATCATGCTGATTATCTACGTCGGCTTTATCATGCTTATCGCTTTTGCCCCGCACTGGCTCGGCACGCCGCTGCATGCGGGCACCACCGTCACGCGCGGCATTCCTATTGGTATCGGCGTGATTTTGATTTCGTTCGTGCTGACAGCGGTCTATGTCTGGCGCGCCAACAGTGAGTTTGAACGGTTGACCCGGGCGGTACTGAGCGAGGTAAAAGCGCCATGAAGAGAGTCCTGACGGCGCTTGCCGCCACACTTCCGCTGGCGGCAAATGCCGCTGATGCCATTACCGGCGCGGTACAACGCCAGCCAACCAACTGGCAGGCGATTATCATGTTCCTGATTTTCGTCTTGCTGACCCTCTACATCACCTACTGGGCTTCAAAACGCGTCCGCTCGCGCAACGATTACTATACGGCGGGCGGCAATATCACCGGTTTCCAGAATGGGCTGGCGATTGCCGGTGACTTTATGTCTGCCGCCTCGTTCCTCGGTATCTCGGCGCTGGTCTACACCTCTGGCTACGACGGGCTGATCTACTCCCTCGGCTTCCTCGTCGGCTGGCCGATCATCCTCTTCCTGATTGCCGAACGGCTGCGTAACCTCGGGCGCTACACCTTTGCCGATGTCGCCTCCTATCGCCTGAAGCAGGGGCCGATTCGTATTCTCTCTGCCTGCGGTTCGCTGGTGGTGGTGGCGCTCTATCTCATCGCGCAGATGGTCGGCGCGGGCAAGCTTATCCAGCTGCTGTTCGGCCTGAACTACCATATCGCGGTGGTGCTGGTTGGCGTGCTGATGGTGATGTATGTGCTGTTCGGCGGCATGCTCGCCACCACCTGGGTGCAGATCATCAAAGCCGTGCTGCTGCTGTTCGGTGCCAGCTTTATGGCCTTTATGGTGATGAAACATGTCGGCTTCAGCTTCAATAACCTGTTTAGCGAAGCGATGGCGGTGCACCCGAAAGGCGATGCAATCATGAGCCCTGGGGGGCTGGTGAAAGATCCGATATCGGCGCTGTCGTTAGGCCTTGGGCTGATGTTCGGTACTGCCGGTTTACCGCATATTTTGATGCGCTTCTTTACGGTCAGCGATGCGCGGGAAGCGCGTAAAAGCGTGCTCTACGCCACCGGCTTTATGGGCTACTTCTACATCCTGACCTTTATCATCGGTTTTGGTGCCATCATGCTGGTCGGCGCGAACCCGGCGTTTAAAGATGCGGCGGGCGCGCTGATTGGCGGCAACAATATGGCGGCGGTGCACCTCGCCGATGCTGTGGGCGGCAATCTGTTCCTCGGCTTTATCTCCGCCGTCGCCTTTGCCACCATTCTGGCGGTGGTCGCAGGCCTGACGCTGGCGGGCGCTTCGGCGGTGTCGCACGATCTCTACGCCAACGTCTTCCGCAAAGGGGCGACGGAGCGCCAGGAGCTGCGGGTGTCGAAAATCACCGTGCTGATCCTCGGCGTGGTGGCTATCCTGCTGGGCATTCTGTTCGAGAATCAGAACATCGCCTTTATGGTGGGGCTGGCCTTCTCTATCGCCGCAAGCTGTAACTTCCCGATTATCCTGCTGTCGATGTACTGGTCGAAACTGACCACGCGCGGGGCGATGATTGGCGGCTGGCTCGGCCTGCTGACGGCGGTGATTTTGATGGTGCTTGGCCCGACTATTTGGGTGCAGATCCTCGGCCATGCCGCACCGGTTTTCCCGTATGAATACCCGGCGCTCTTCTCCATTGCCGTGGCCTTTATCGGCATCTGGGTCTTCTCGGCGACCGACAATACCGAAGCGGGCAAACGCGAGCGCGAGCTGTTCCGCGCCCAGTTTATCCGCTCACAAACCGGCGTCGGTATCGAGCAGGGCCGCGCGCACTAACCTCCCTCTCTCCCCGGCCACTTTTGGCCGGGGATCACACTTTCCCCTCTCTGCCATAGGCATATTTCGCCATCGCGCTACAGTAACCTCATCGAATTGAAACAACGTTCCATTAATTCAGCAAGTCAATTCATAAGAGAGGATGCGATGAAGAGCTATGCGTTAGTGGGCACGGGCGGGCGTGCCGGTTTGTACATTTCCGCCATTGGCGGCCAGTGGAGAGAGAATGCCCGCATGGTGGCGTTCTGCGATACCAACCAGACGCGGATGGATTACGCCAACCAGCTGTTAATGCAGGAGGGCGCGGCCTCCGTTCCCACCTGGCAGGCGGCGCAGTTTGAGGCGATGATCCGCGAAACGCAGCCCGATACGATTATCGTCACCACCATGGACAGAACCCACGATGACTATATCGTGCGTGCCCTGCGCGCGGGCTGTGATGTGATCACCGAAAAACCGATGACCATCGACGAGACGCGCGCGCTGCGTATTCTTGATGCCATTGAAGAGACCGGCAAAACCGTGCGCGTGGCCTTCAACTATCGCTATGCGCCGCACCACAGCAAAGTGCGTGAACTGCTGATGAACAACACCATCGGCGAGGTCTACTCGGTGCATTTTGAGTGGCTGCTCAATACCGAACATGGCGCGGACTACTTCCGCCGCTGGCACCGGGAGAAGCGCAACAGCGGCGGCCTGCTGGTGCATAAATCGACTCACCATTTCGATCTGATGAACTTCTGGCTCGACAGCTTCCCACTGCGGGTCTACGCCGAGGGCGGCCTGCGCTTTTACGGCAAAGAGAATGCCGAAAAGCGCGGCGTGACGCACTTCTACCCGCGCACGCACGGCTATGCCGCTGCCCAGGACGATCCGTTTGCGCTGCATATGGCCGACAACCCGCAGTTAAAAGCGCTCTATCTTGATGCGGAACATGAGGATAACTACTGGCGCGATCAGAGCGTGTTCAGCGACGGCATCACCATTGAAGATACGATGTCGGTGCTGGTGAAGTACCAGAATCAGTGCCAGCTGACCTACTCGCTCAACACCTATCTGCCGTGGGAAGGGCTGAACGTGGTGTTTAACGGCAGCCTCGGGCGGCTGGAGATGAAAATCGTCGAGAAATCCTATGTGAACGCGGGCGGCGAGCGCGCGAATGAGGGGAGCCTGACTTCGTGTGATATCACCGTTTTCCCGATGTTTGCCGCGCCGTGGAAAGCGGAGTTTACCCTCGGCGAAGGCGGGCACGGCGGCGGGGATAACGCAATGCTGGCGGATCTGTTTGGCACACCGGAGCATGATCCATTGCAACGCGCAGCCGATCACCGCGCGGGGGCGATGTCGATATTGACCGGCATTGCGGGCAATATCTCTCTCCAGCAGCAGCGGCCGGTCAATTTCAACGAGTTTGAGTTGGTCGCGCGGTTGAAGAAGGCGGCGCACCACGCATAAAGAGAGGTATTGAAGCCGTTGAATGCCTGATGGCGCTACGCTTATCAGGCCTACGGGTTGGCATGATGCCTACGGTTTTGTAGGCCGGATAAGGCACAGCCGCCATTGCGGGCAATATCTCTCTCCAGCAGCAGCGGCCGGTCAATTTCAACGAGTTTGAGTTGGTCGCGCGGTTGAAGAAGGCGGCGCACCACGCATAAAGAGAGGCATTGGAGCCGTTGAATGCCTGATGGCGCTACGCTTATCAGGCCTACGGGTTGGCATCATGCCTGCAGTTTTGATGGCGCTGCGCTTATCAGGCCTACGGGTTGGCATCATGCCTACGGTTTTGTAGGCCGGATAAGGCGCAGCCGCCATCCGGCATTGCTGTCTTGCTTACTTGTTCTCGATCAGCAGCGCTTCCAGCAGATCGAGGTCGTGCAGCATCTTTTGCAGCGTCTCGTTACTGATCTGCCGCGTGGCGCGCAGGTGATAAAGCTCAGCACGCTCCGAGCGCAGCGCCGCCAGGCGGAAGCGGCGTTCGAGGTTCTCCTCCTGCAGCGTGTTTTCCACATCATTGCGCCCATCGGCGCGGCGGCGCAGGTTACCAATCACCCGCGAACTCACCTCTGTCAGCAGTTGGGTATCGATATTCTCTTCGGTATCCGCTGCCAGGCGCTCTTCCATCTTCTGGATCGCCACAATCGCCACATCGGCGGTCGCCGCGCGCGCCATGCGCTCCTCTTTCTGTTGCTGGGCGTGGTCACGCACTTCGATACGCTGCAACAGCATCGGCAGGGCAATCACGCCGACAAACAGTGAAAAGAGGATCACCCCGGCGGCGAGGAACACCAGCTCATAACGCGCCGGGAAGACATCGCCGGTCGGCAGCAGGAGCGGAATCGACAGTACACCGGCGAGGGTAATCGCCCCGCGCACACCGGCAAAGGTGGCAATCAGCAGCTCGCGGGTGCTCCATGCGCCAAACTCCATCGGCTTGTTGGTCAGGAAGCGACGGCTGAAATTCTTCATCACCCACAGCCAGCCAAAACGCACCAGCATCAGCGCGGCGTAAATCAGCAGGATATCGGTAAACAGCATCCAGGTTTCGACATTGGGATCGGCTTCTGCCGCCACCAGCGAGGACTCCAGAATTCCTGGCAGTTGCAGGCCCAACAGCAGGAACACCATGCCGTTAAAGACAAACTCCAGCATCGACCAGGTGCTGTTTGCGCGCAGGCGCATCGCCAGCGGCGCGCTGCGCATCACGCCAGAGCGGGTGATGGTCATCCCGGCGGCGACGGCGGCAAGAATGCCGGAGAAGCCGATATGCTCGGCAATCAGGTATGAGGCAAACGGCAGCAGGAACAGCAGCACGATTTGTGTGGCCGGTTCGTCCCCGCCCCAGCGGCTGAGGAAACGCAGCGAACGGCCATAGAGCCAGCTGACGGCGAAACCGGCCAGCAGGCCGCCAATCGCCACTTTGAAGAACTCGACGGTGGCGCCGCCGACGGTAAAGACCATCGTGCCCATTGCCACGGCGACCGCGAACTTCAGCGACACCAGGCCGGAGGCGTCATTCATCAGCGCCTCACCCTGCAGGATGCCCATGATCTTTTTCGGGATGCGCCCTTCCCCGACGATGCCGGAGAGTGCCACAGCATCGGTTGGCGACAGCACCGCAGCCAGCGCAAAGGCGGGCACCAGCGGAATACCTGGCACCATCCAGTAAATTAAGAAGCCGATACCCACCACGGTGACCAGCACCAGCGCCAGCGCGAGGCCAAATATCTCGCGCCCGTGCTCAAGGAATTCGCGCGTCGGCGTTTTCCAGCCGTCGGCAAAGAGCAGCGGCGGAATAAACAGCACGAGGAAGAGTTCCGGGTCGAACTCAACGTGCAAACCGAAGGTCGGTAAGGCGAGTAACGCGCCGATGGCGATCTGCATCAGCGGTAAGGGGATTTGAAACGGCAGAACTCGAGTGATAACACCGGAGAGCGATACCACAAGGGTCATGATGAGAATGGTAAAGAAGATTTCCATGCGTTCCCTGTTTGCAGTGTGTTGTTATACCCGCATCAGACCTGAGACGGGGCCTTTCAGCTTAACGCAAAGCAACCGGGCTGTGGGCAAAAAAATGGGCAACCGAAGTTGCCCATTGTCCGAATGTTTAATGATTAGATAGCCCAGCCGCCGGCATAAAACGCTACCAGCGCGATAGCGATCACCACGGTGCCGATGTTCAGCTTGCGCCATTCACCCGATACCACGCGGCCAATCACCAGCGAAGCGAAGCCGATCATAATGCCGGTCACGATGTTACAGGTCAGCACGATAAACACGGCGGTAATGAGGCCCGACATGGCGTCAACGAAGTCGGCGAAGTCGATTTTCGCCACGTTGCTCAGCATCAGCAGGCCTACATACATCAGCGCTGGTGCGGTGGCGTACGCCGGCACCAGGTAGGAGAGCGGAGAGAGGAACAGGATCAGCATAAACAGCACGCCGACGGTGATCGCCGTCAGGCCGGTTTTGCCGCCCGCTGCGGTGCCCGCCGCCGATTCGATATAGACCGCAGCCGGCGCCGCGCCAACCAGACCAGAGAAGACGCTGCTCAGGGAGTCGGTGGTCAGCGCTTTGCCGCCATCGATAATCTGCCCATCTTTATCCAGCAGGTTCGCCTGCCCTGCGACCGCGCGGATGGTGCCGGTGGCGTCAAACACCGCCGTCATCACCAGCGCCAGCACGCTTGGCAGCACCACCGGGTTGAGCGCGCCCATAATATCGAGGCTGCCGATCAGCGAGTTGCCTTTGTCATCGCTCAGGGATGGCATGGCGAAAATACCGGAGAAGTGCACGGTCGGGTCGAAAATCAGGCCGACAACGGAGATGCCGATAATGGTCAGCAGAATGCCGCCCGGCACTTTTAGCTTCTCCAGACCGATAATCACCGCCAGGCCAATCAGCGACATGATCACCGGGAAGCTGGCGAAGTGACCAAGGGCAACCGGCAGACCATCAATCGGATTTTTAACCACAAGGCCAACGCCGTTGGCGGCGATCAGCAGCAGAAACAGGCCGATACCAATACCGGTGCCGTGCGCAACGCCCTGCGGCAGGTTACGCAAAATCCAGCTGCGAATGCCGGTGGCGGAGATAACGGTAAACAGCACACCCATCAGGAACACAGCGCCGAGTGCAACCGGGACGCTGATCTGCTGGCCCAGCACCAGGCTGAACGCGGTAAAGGCGGTAAGTGAAATCGCACAGCCGATGGCCAGCGGCAGGTTGGCCCACAGCCCCATCACGATGGAGCCGACACCGGCGACCAGACAGGTGGCAACGAAGACGGCAGCCGGCGGGAAACCGGCTTTGCCCAGCATACCGGGCACCACGATGACGGAGTAAACCATCGCCAGGAAGGTGGTTAAACCGGCCACAATCTCCTGACGAACGGTGCTGCCACGGGCAGAAATTTTGAACAGTGCGTCAAGCGAACTGCCGGTACGCGCAGATGGCGTAGACATAGATACATCCCCTGAGAATTTTATTGTGCGTTGGCATGCGTGGTGGACAGTCCACTGCCGGTCAAACGTCTTCTCCCTGTGCTGCGTTGTGACAAGGGGTCACAAAAAAGCAAACGTTTAACTCCGCGCATCCGACGGGTGGTCAAAAAAAGGCAAACGATTATCCAGCGTTTAGACGCCGCTTTTCAACCAAACTTTGCCGCTTTCTGTCAAATATCGCCGAAAGCGGCTAAGAACTGCCCGCCGGATGCGCAAACGTTATCGTCGATGCGCAACTTTGCAACATTCTACGAACATTCTCACTCGCCGGGCAGCGAGAAGGGGCCGCCCTGTTCAATGGCGCGTTTCCAGGTTGGCCGCATTTCAACGCGTTTCTTCCACGCCTGCAGATTGGGCAGATTCTCAATGCCGCCGCGCGACAGCAGGGCGAACACCGGGAAGCTCATCTGCACATCCGCCATGCTCAGTTCATCACCGGCAAACCACGGGCGGTGCGCCAGCTCCCCTTCAATAAAGCGCGCGTGGGTCTCCAGCTGCTTATTTAAAAAAGCATTCTCGATCCCTTTCCCGATAAGCTTGCCGACGCTGCGCACACCGAACGGCACCGGCGGTTTGCCGAGTTGCCCTACCACCAGCTTCATTAATAGCAGCGGCATCAGCGAGCCTTCCGCGTAGTGCAGCCAGAAGCGGTAATCGATCTTCTGCTGTGCATCGTGCGGCTTGAAGCGCTGCTCCGTGTCGTAGGTCTCTTGCAGGTATTCGAGGATCGCCCCCGATTCGGCGAGGATAAAGCCGTTATCCTCCACCACCGGCGATTTTCCCAACGGGTGAATTTTTTTCAGCGCGTCCGGTGCCAGCATATTTTTCTGCCGCTCATAACGCACGATATTGTAGGGAACGCCCAACTCTTCCAGCGCCCAGAGGATGCGCTGCGAGCGCGATTTATTCAGATGGTGCACTGTAAGCATGATTCTCTCCCGCATTTATATTCGTTTTAACTATAGAGAAGCGCGGGCAAAGCGCCGAAAAAATCATAATGAAAGCGCTTAAAAAACGAGCAGAGAGGCGATGAGCTTCTATACTTATTTTGTCAGCACAAACCGGAACCTTACTCGCTACACAAGGGGTGTTGATGTCGGGGGAAACCCTCCCGTTTCGATGCGGGATAGAGCGAAAGACAATGACCGGAAAACGACTAAAGCGCCCCAGCGGGCGCTTTAGTTTTTTTAAGTTCACTCATCTTCCAGCAACCGCGCGCCAGGCCCCTGTTTGCCCAGCGTATCGCCAGGGTTGCGTAGCGGGCAGTCGCTGCGCGACAAGCAGCCGCAACCGATACAACCATCCAGTTCGTCGCGCAGAGCGACCAGCGTGTGGATACGTCTGTCCAGCTCTTCGCGCCACTGGGAAGAGAGCGCTTTCCACTCTTTTTTACTCAGCGTGTGCCCTTCCGGCAGCACGCCAAAGGCCTCGCCAATGGTCGCCAGCGGAATGCCGATACGCTGCGCGATTTTGATAATCGCCACATGGCGCAATACATCACGCTGATAACGCCGCTGATTACCGGCATTGCGCGAACTCTTTATCAGCCCTTTGCTTTCATAAAAGTGCAGCGTTGAGACGGCAACCCCGCTGCGCTTCGCCACTTCACCGGGGCTGAGAAGGGCTTTGATTCGCGGCGTTTTCTTTTCCATAAAACCTCTTTACCTCAAGTTAACTTGAGGAATTATACTCGCCCGCAGACAAAACGACGAATCGGGAAAGAGGAAGCTTTATGTCCCATCAGCAGATTATTCAGACCTTGATTGAATGGATTGATGAACATATCGACCAACCAATGAACATTGATGTTGTCGCCAGAAAGTCAGGCTATTCAAAGTGGTACTTGCAGAGGATGTTCCGCACGGTGATGCATCAAACGCTTGGGGAGTACATTCGCCAGCGCCGTCTGCTGCTGGCCGCCGAAGCGCTGCGCACCACTAAACGGCCGATTTTTGATATTGCGATGGATTTGGGTTACGTCTCGCAGCAAACTTTTTCGCGCGTCTTCCGCCGCGAGTTTGATCGTACGCCAAGCGACTATCGCCACCAGGCGTAACTCACTTTAGCGAAGGCGGCTGCTGCACCCAGCGTTTAAACTCCTGCGGCGGCAGCGCTTTCGCAAAGTGCCACCCCTGGCAAAACTGCACGCCGCGCTTAAGCAGCCAGGCGACCTGCTCTGCCGTCTCCACCCCTTCCGCAATGATCTTCAGCCGCAAGCTCTGCGCCATATCAATAATATGTTCCGCAATTAAGTGGCTGGTGCTGTTAGTGGAGAGCGTGTCGATAAAGGATTTGTCGATCTTCAGGATATCGACGTTCAGCGAGTAGAGGTTGTGCAGGTTGGAGTAGCCGGTGCCGAAATCATCGATCGCCACTTCATACCCCGCCTGGCGAAACGCCTGGATCACCGGCGTGGTTTTTGGCACATCGATAAAGCCACGCTCGGTCACTTCAATTTTGATCTGCTCGGCGCGCACCGCATAGTCGCGCGCTTTGTTGGCAATCAGCGAAATTAAGCGCGACGAGTGGAAGTCAGAGGCCGACAGGTTGATGGAAATATAGAGATTCGGCACCACCGCCAGAAAATCCCCTAAATCATTGAATACCTCATCGACGACATAATCCGTCACGCGCTCAATCATGCCCTCTTTTTCCGCCAGCGGAATAAACTCCGTCGGGCTCATCACCTGACCGTTAAAACCCGGCCAGCGCAATAGCGCCTCGGCGCCAACGCAGGTACCGTTTTTAATATCAATAATAGGTTGGTAATGAAGGCGAAGCTGACGACGGGTTAAAGCGCGGTGGAGCCTGCGGCGTGGGGAGGTAATTTCCCGCCGTGTTCGCGTCCAGATAAAAAAGATCAGCGCACTACAGACCATCCCTAACGGCAGCGTAAAGACCGCCTGCCGGTAAAGGGAGTGGAAATAGTTTTCGCGCGACGTCGAAACAATAATGGCGATAGGCCGTGAGGGTGCATACGCAATGGTATAGAAGCGATCGCCCAGTAAGAAAGAGCTATCCTGGCGGTGGATTAGCGATGCAAAGGTCTTCAGGCGCGCGTTCTTACTGAGCGAGAAAAAGCCGCCGGAGCGCGTATCGTAAACGCCATACGCTAAACGCGGATCGTCTGATGTCACATCGCTATAGGTCAGCGGGTTAATCACCGCGACATAATTTCCCCGCTGCACGTAGACCATTTTATAGCCAGCATAAAAAGGGGTGTCGCGATAGTAATAGAGCGCCGTGCCATGCTTCCCTTCATAATCCGCTGGTGAAATAGCATACGATTGCGCGGGGGTAACGGCGCTGGAACATAAAAAGTGGTTGCCCTGGGCATAAATAAGATCGGCGACATACTGGCTGCCATGAACAATATTAAGCATCACGTCGCGATGTTGCGGCGTACACGGCGTGCCGCGATAGTTTTCTGCCGCGCGGCGTACGCTATCTGCCTGCTGGATAACAAGATCGGTTTTATTCAGCGCCTGGCGGGCAAATGCGCGCAGGTGCGTGCGCGTCTCTTTTACGGCATGGATATGCGCAACCCATAGCGAGATCATTACCGGGATAAGAACCACCAGTATCATTCCGCTAATTCTGAGCATTTTATGAGGCACACTGAGCTTCATGTCCGCCGAAATCCATGCATTTTATGTGCCTTTTATATTGTTGGGCAGGAGGCTTTTAGAAACAGGTGATTACGTTGCATCAAACCCTGATCATTAGCAACTGACTTTTCTCTTCCGGATCCTGATATTTAACGATGCTGAGAATATTCCACCGTAAGGCAAACTAAAAGTGTGCCCCTGGTTTTATATTTAACTAAATATTTCGTCCTGCCGTTCCCTAAGGCGAAACGACCGGGAATAAGAGGGAGTGACCATATAGGTAATAGAGTGCCGACATTGGCTATTTTTCACTCAAATATCCGGCTAAAAGTAGCCATAGCATAAACCGGTGCTTAATAGTTAAGTCATAATGTACTCACGCTTAATAATATAAGCAGGCTTAATTATCTGGCGAAAAACAGGGCAATTTATAAGGTGGCGCGTTTCCACAATCAGAACATCCTCATGACCACGGTTATCGCGATTTTGTCGTTTTATTGCTGCGCTTATGTAAAATTTATTTTTTATTTCCCGGCAAGAGTAAGTTAAATAAAAATATTCAATGTGCGCGATCTCACCCGGCGACGATAATGTTGCGACCCGCTTTTTGCCGACTTAAAAAACTAAAAAAGCTCTCTTTTTGTACTGGTGAATAAAACAGCAAATGTGATAGAGTTCACAAATTCCGTGTATGCGGAACCCCACTTTTACATTGTTGTGTTAACCCGACGGACAACTGCTTTCGCGCGCTGCGCAGGCCTTTGCTCGCCAGGTGTTTGATTCTCCTGAGGATAGTAAGATGGCAACCCTTACCACCAGCGTGGTGCTGTTCCGCTGGCAGTTATTGAGCGCACTTTTAATGTTTATGGCCAGTACGCTGAACATTCGTTTTCGCCGTTCAGATTACTTTGGGCTTGCGGTGATCAGCAGCGGCATGGGGCTGGCAGCCGCCTGCTGGTTTGCCACCGGCCTGCTTGGCCTGTCGGTGATGGATTTCGCCAAAATCTGGCAACACTTTGCGTCGGTGTGGGAAGAGATGACCCGCAACGCACCGCCAGAGTGGCCGATGGTGATGACCTGATAAGCAGCCGGCCCGGATGATCCCCCCAGCAAAGCGCTATTTCCCCAGCTTTGACAGCATCTCCGGGCGCATAAATTTCTGAATAACCAGCATAAAGAGCACCGACGGCACTAACAGGATCAGCGCGGTAATCGACGAGATCTGATAATTCCCGGACATGCTGGCGGTATAGAGCAGGATCGGCAAGGTGGTGATATCCGGCGCGCCGACAAAAAAGGTGGCGGTGAACTCATCCAGCGACTCCAGAAAGACGAAGATACTCGCCGCAATCAACCCTGGCGCCGCCTGCGGCAGAGTAATGTGGAAAAAGGTATAGAGCGGCCCGGCACCCAGATTGCGCGATGCCCTCGCCAGCAGCGGATCGAGTGACGAAAACGCCGCAACGCTGATCCAGATTGAGTAGATCAACCCATGCACGCTGTGCACCAGCACCACCCCGGCAATCGTGCCGTTTAATCCCCACTGATAAAAAAGCCGCGCCACATTCATATAGACCGTTAAATTCGGAAAGGCCTGCGGAATCAAAAAGAGCAGCATAAAGAAGGCGCGCCACGGCATTCCTCGCTGCGCAAGCGCGTAACCCGCCGGCACCGAAATCAGCAGACAGACCAGCACCGACAGCAGCGCAATCAGCACGCTTACCCCCAGTGAACCGGAGATGTCGCTATAGGGGCTAAATACCTGGTTCCAGTACTTCAGACCCCACTGGCTCGGCAGCGCATGGGGGAAAAACCAGCTCTCCGCCACCGTCCAGATCAGTAAATTAAGCAGCGGGCCAAACAGCGCCAGCACCAGGAAGGTGAGCAGCAGCGTTTGTAAAAGAAAGCTGCCGCGAATTTTTTGCCGTAACCTGTTCATGCCTGCTCCCCTTTTGCCCGCAGCGTATGGCGTAAATAGAACCACGACAGCGCGGCGCAAATCAGATAAGAGATCACGCCCATCGCGTTGGCGACCGGGTAATCACCGTACGAGTTGACGCGAAAAGCCATATCCACCGTCATCATGGTCGGCGTGCCGGTGCCAATCATCAACGGTACCGAAAGTACCGACATCATCGTCACGGTCGAGAGCACCATCGCCACGCCGATAGTCGGTAAAACCTGCGGCAAAATAATGTCCAACAGGATACGAACGCGCGACGCGCCGAGGTTTTGAGCTGCCAGAATATGGCTGCGATCGACCGCCGCCATCGCCCCGCAAATCAGCAGGGTTGAGAAGGCCATCTGTTTCCAGACGAAAGTAATAATGATCCCGCTCCAGCCGAGCAGCGAGGTGGTCTCTGTCGGCGTTAACAGCCCGGCGGCCACCAGCGCATTGTTCATCAGACCGTTTTTCGCCAGAAAGGTACGCATCATCTGCGCCGTAACGATAAAGGGAATAAAGAGCGGCAGGCGGTAGAGAAAAGCGAGCGCCCGGACAATACCCTGCCAGGGTGAGAGCACGATGATGGCGGAAATCGTTATCGACAGCAGTGCGAGGATCGCCAGCGACACCAGCACAATGATCACCGTAAACAGGATATCGCTGGAGTAGAGCGAGAACATCTTCGCAAAGTGCGCCAGCGTTAACGCATGGGTCTCGTCGGTAAAAGCCGAGATCAGCGAATAGCCGAGCGGCCAGAGAAACAAAACCGCGATGGTCAGCGTTGCCGGGCCAACCAGCAAAAGGGATTTCATCGTATGTCGCATGGTAAACCTGAATAGTCACAAAAACGCCCGGATCGGCGATCCGGGCATGGGGTTAATCAGTTCGATACCTGACGCTCGTAGCCCTCTTTGATATCGGTAAAGTACTGATTAATGGGGAAGCTTTTACCGTAGCGGCTCAGCGTTTTCGGTGAGATCTCGGCGAACAGTTTCTGCCAGGTCGCCGCGTCCAGCTTCTCTTTGACATATTTCGCGTCAATGCCCGGATACCAGTTGAACTGCTTCACAATTCCCTGCGCCTGCACCTCCGGGCTGGTCGCCAGCGCGATAAACTCCTGCGCCAGTTTGGCCTGTGCGGCATGTGCCGGTACCACGTAGTACATCGGCTGGCCCGGCATGCCCGGCGCGATTAACGTCAGTTTGATGGAGGGCGGCAGCTTGCCCTGATCCCGCCAGCTGTAGAACATATCGACCCATACTGGCCCCATGGCGATCTCGCCCCGGCTCAGCATATCGAGTGTGCCGGCGTTGCCCGGTGTGAAGGTGACGTTCTGGTTGAACGCTTTCAGTTTGGCGAAGGCCTGATCCCAACTCTTTTCAACGCTTTTATCGTAGGGTTGCGCCGACAAGCGCGCGGCATCGGTGCCGTAGGCGTAGATCCAACCGACCACAAAACTGACGCCGGACATGCCGTTTTTAATGCCGTTATAGCCAAATGCCTTCGGGTTTTTCGCCGACCACTGCACCAGCTCGTCATAGGATTTCGGCGGTGTGCTCACCAGATCGCTGTTATAGGCAATCGCCGTCTGGCTAAGGAACATCGGCATCACATAGCCATCAACATTGACGCCCAGCGCATTTTTCGCGTTATCGGCGCTGACCAGCGAACCGGTATTAATGGCTGCGCGATACTTATCCAGCAACCCCTTCTCTACCAGCTGACCGCCGACCGCCTGATGCACAACGGCAACGTCGATATCCCAGCTTTTCGCCCCACTCGCCTGCTGTGCGCTCAGCTTTTCGAGGATTTTGTTCGACCCGGCATCGCCAGGTCCGGTGCCGACAACCTGCACTTTTACCCCAGGATGCGCGGCTTCAAACTTCGGCCCAAGCCACGTTTTTACGTAATCCACCATATTCTGATCGCCTGCCGTTGCCACATTGAGCACCGTTTCAGCTTGTGCGCCCTGCGCGACAGCGCCCAGACCGAGCGCGGCGATAACCGCCAGTTTCGTTGTTACGGACATGTTTTTCCCCTAAAAGAAGACCTGTTGGTTGGCATTAAAAAGTGGTCGCAAAGCGATGCAGCGCCGGTGCCGGGATATGCAATTTGACCGGCGTTTGCACAGGCCAGCTCTGCTCGGCGTCGGCAAGCAGGATCTGCCCGTTGCAGCGCACGCTGTGGCGATAGTGATGACCCAGAAACGCGCTCTCCTCCACGACACCCTCGAGCACCAGGCCCTGCGGCAAGTCGTATTGCGCGGTTGCGGGCAGCAGCTGGACATCTGCACTGCGGAAATAGAGGCGTTTATCGCTGCTCTGTTGTTCAATCAGGCAGTTATCGGCCCCCATAAAATCCGCGACGAAGGGCGTGGCCGGGTGGTGGTAGATCGCCTCCGGTGTGCCAATCTGCTCAATGCGCCCCTGATTAAGCACCGCAATGCGATCGGCCATTACCAGCGCCTCTTGCTGGTCATGCGTCACAATCAGCGAGGTAAAACCGAGGCGCTTTTGCAGCGCTTTAATCTCATGGCGCACATTGAGGCGCACTTTGGCATCAAGGTTTGATAACGGCTCGTCGAGCACCAGCACGTCCGGTTCTATCGCCAGCGCACGGGCGAGGGCAACACGCTGGCGCTGGCCGCCGGAAAGGGCCGTGACTTTACTCTCGGCATAGGGTTCAAGATTGACGATGCGTAATAATTCCCGCACCCGCTGCTGGATATTCTCTTTTTTCCAGCGCCGCACTTTGAGGCCATAACCAATATTTTGTGCCACGGTGAAGTGAGGCCAAAGCGCATAACTTTGGAACACCATGGTGATATTTCGCTGCTCTGGCGTGAGGTGCGTAATATCCCTATCGTTAATTGCCACCGTACCCGATTGCGCGGGGATAAAACCGCATAATGCATTGAGTAGCGTCGTTTTTCCGCAGCCGGATGGGCCAAGCAGCGCAATCATTTCACCCTTTTCGACGGATAAATGAATATCGTGCAGCACCACTTTCTCGCCATAGGAAATTTTTAGTTTATCGATATGCAAATAACTCACGGGCGATCCCTTGTTGCGCATCTTATTTAGCAATGAACACGTGTTCATTTATTTGTAAAAAAAATGCAACTTTGTAGCGACATGATGTGAGCCTACTTTGTCCGCTATTTGTGACAATTTGATTAAGTGATAACGCTTTTTAGCGAGGCGACATGAAAATAGATGTGCTGGGGTGCGGGAGCGCCTTTTCGCGGCAGCAAAATACGTCCGCTATTCGGGTCATCGACCGGCAGAAGCGCCAATGGTTGATTGACTGCGGCCCCACTATTCCGCGCGCGCTCTGGCAGCGAAATCTGGAGATTAACGAGATTGACGCCCTCTACTTTACCCACGTGCACCCGGATCACTGCACTGGCCTGACGGCACTGCTCAATCACTGGAAAAGCTTTCAACGGCGTAAACCGCTGATTATCTGGTCGCAGCGTGAGCAGCGCCCGGTACTGATGCAGCTGGCAAGCCTGGCAAACTGGCCGCAGGCAGAACTGGGTTTTCCGATTGAGTGGCGCGACAGCGAAGCCGCGTTTCACTGGCAGGGTTGGCAGATCCACACCGCCTTTACCCACCATGAAATTCCCAATCTCGCGCTGCGTATTGAAACTGATGGGTGCACGCTCTTTTACAGCGGCGATGGTCGTCCGACGGCAGAGAGTATCGCCCTGATGCACAATGCTGACCTCGCCTTCCAGGAGTGCGCCTCGTTGACGGCGTTAGGCAGCGACGCCTCCCATGGCGACTTTCCCGATTGCCTGGCGCTCTATCAGCAATTACATCTGCCCGCGCTCGGCTTATACCACTGCAACGATGCTGCCCTTGCGGCATTAGCAGAGGCATGCGCGTCCTATCCGGGGCTGTTTCTTAGCGAGGATGGCAGGCAGTTTGACCTTCTCACCCAGCAGGCGGCCCATTATGGCTAAACAGACGGTCACCGCCGAGGATGTGGCGAAACGGGCTGGCGTTTCCCGCGCGGTGGTCTCGCGGGCGCTGAGCAGCAACGGCAGTATCTCGCCCGCCACGAAAGAGCGGGTACTGCGTGCCGCACAGGAGCTGGGCTATCAGGTCAATTTCCTTGCCCAGGGCTTAAACCGCCAGCGCAGCCACCTGATTGGCGTGATTGTGGCGCGTATTGCCGATCCGTTTCGCAGCCGCCTGCTGGAGGAGCTGCTGCATGAAATTCAGCGGCGCGGCTACCAGGCGCTGGTCACCGAGATTTCCGGCGAGCAGGATCTGGTTGCTACGCTGCGCCGTTTTACCCAGTTTCGCGTCTCGGGGGTGATTGTCACCTCCGGCCAGCCGCCGCAGGCGATTGTGAATGAGTGCGTTAACCTGCACATCCCGGTGGTGGGCATCAACCGCGACCCCGATATTCCGCTGGTCGATTTTGTCTGCTCCGATAACCGCGCCGGAGCGCAGCTGGCAGCAGAACAGCTGCTTAGCGCGGGCTGTCGTCGCTTCGGCTGGCTGAATACTCACGGCTCAACCTGGGCGGGACGCCGCCGGGGTGAGGCCTTCTCCCAGGCTTTAGAGGATGGCGGCGTCGATACGGCGCAGCAGCTACAGATCATCATGGCGCATGAAGAGGGTTATGCGGGCGGTTGGCAGGCAGCGCTAGCGCACGACGCTGAACTGCCTGATGGCATTTTTTGCGCCAATGCTCAGCTAGCCTGCGGCTTTCTCGACGGCATGCGCCAGCGCGGCAAACAGGCACCGCACGATTTCCATCTGATCGGTTTTGATAACACGCCGCAAAGCGGGCAGTTCAGCTACCAGTTAACCACACTGCATCAAAACACCACGGAGATCGCCCACCGTGCGCTGACGCGTCTGCTGGAGCGGGCGAAAAATCCGTTGCAGCCTTCCCACGTCGAGTGGGTTAAGGTGGAACTTATTCATCGACACACATCGCCACGCATTGGCTAAGAGCTATCTATGACAGAAGAGTTTACCCACGCGCTCTGCGCGCTGATTCGCCGCCTCGGCCTTGAGGCCAAACAGCTTCGTGATAAAGGGCTGACCGTTGAGCAGAAAGGTCGCCAGGATTTTGTCTCGCAGGCGGATGTTTATGTCGAGACGCAGCTGCGCGAGTGGCTGAAGGCACAGCGCCCGCAGGACGGCCTGCTTGGCGAAGAGCGCGGGCTGGAGCCGGGCAGCGAGGGAACATGGGTTATCGACCCGATTGATGGCACCACCAACTTCATTCTTGGTATGGATTACTGGTGCATCTCCGTCGCCTGGGTGCACGATAACCGCATCGAGCTTGGCATTATCTACGCGCCAGATCGCGAAGAGTTTTTCTTTGCCCGCGCGGGCCACGGCGCGTTCCTCAACGATCGCCGCTTGACCCTGACAGAACCCTCGCCGGATGCCGTGGTGCTCGGCGTCGGGCGCTCAAGCCGCCGCGCGCCGCGTGAATATACCGATGCGCTGGAAAAACTGCTCGATCAGGGCGTGGAACACCGCCGGTTTGGCGCCGGTGCGCTGATGCTGGCGCACGTCGCCGCAGGGCTGGTGCACGGCTATTACGAAGCGCACCTGCACAGCTGGGACGCGCTGGCCGGGCTGGTGCTGATCAGTGAAGCGGGCGGTCGGCACAACGACTTTCTTGCTAATGATGGCTTAACCAACGGCAACACGGCGTGGGCCGCCACGCCAGCAGTGTGGCAGCAGCTGCAACCGCTGCTGCTGCCGTCAGGGAAGTAACTTACTTAGCGGGCAGGCCACTGGTTGAGATCGATTCCGCGCTGCGGCGCGGTTTTGGCAAACTCCCGCAGCACCGCTTTCACATCCGGATCGAAGTAATCGACATTCTCATGCTCAACCACCACCACGCTGCGCTCCGGGATCTTCGCCAGTAATGCCTGTAGACGGGGGTTATGCAAAAAGGTCAGGTTCTGCTGAATGCGCAGCACATAGTGATCGCCCCGACGTGCAAGCTGCAACGCATTGCGATGGCAGTGGTAGAGGCTAAGCGCCATCTGCACCGCCAGCCCCAGCGCAATCCCCATCAACATACCGAAAACAATAATCCCCGCGACGGTGGTAAGAAACGGCACATACTGTTGATACCCGGCGCGAAACTGCTCGATAAAGAGGCGCGGTGTCGCCAGCTTATAGCCAGTGTAGAGCAGCACGGCGGCAAGGCTTGCCAGCGGGATCACCGATAACAGCTCTCCGAACCACAGGCCACACACCAGCAGCAGTACGCCGTGCAGCAGCACCGAGAATTTGCTTTGCGCGCCGTTGCTGACGTTGACCGAACTGCGCACAATCACTGCGGTGATCGGCATTGCGCCCACCAGGCCTGAGAGCAGGTTACCCGCGCCCTGCGCCACCAGCTCTTTATCCGGCGACGGCGGCGGGTTCTGCGGACGTAGCTTCTTCAGCGCCTCCTGGCTAAGCAGGGTTTCGAGGCTGGCCACCAGCGCCAGCGTGATCGCGACCGTGTAGACCGCCGGGTTTTGCCAGGCGCTCCAGTCCGGCCCCTCCAGTTCGGCCATCAGATCGTTAAGGGAGCCAAACTCCGGCAGGGTGATGCGAGGTAACGCGGGAAGCAGATGCGGCGCAAAGTAGCTCAAGGCAATCACCATCACGCTGCCGAGCAGCACCGCCACTAGCGGTCCGGGGATCCAGCTCAGGCTTTTGATCCGCTTCATTGCCGCCGAGTCCCATCCCCATAACAGGAGCAGGCCGCCAGCCGCGACGAATAACGAGGTCAGCGAAACGGTAAAGTCACCGCTGAAGAGCTGGCCTAAACCGCTCTCCTCCACTTCACCAAGCGCGACCGGGATCTGCTGCATAATCAGCAACAAACCGATCGCCGCCAGCATCCCCTTAATCACGCTACCGGGCACCAGCCCGATAAACCGCCCGGCGCGCAGCAGGCCCATCGCCAGTTGCAGCACGCCTGCCAGCACCAGTGCGAAGAGAAAAGCGGAGAAGGAGCCGAGCGACTCCACCGAAGCCACGACAATGGTTACCAGCCCGGCAGCCGGGCCGCTGACGGCAAAACGCGACGGACTTAGCGCGGTGACCAGTAGCCCGCCGATGATCCCGGTTAGCAGGCCAACAAAGGGCGGTAGCCCGCTGGCGTGGGCGATGCCCAGGCAGAGTGGCAGCGCCACCAGAAAAACGACTACGCCTGCCAGTGTATCCTGGCGCAAGGTGGCGATGGGAAGAGAAACGGGCCAGCAACGGTTTTAACCTTTTCACAGTGCGACTCCCTTATAGACGGTGAACAAAATCTGGCTGGTTTGATGCGGGAACTTTTACTACTAGCACTGTCGGCGGAAATATAATCCTAAGGAAAATCTTATTGTGGATTTAAATTAGTAAAAAAAGTCTGAATGTAAAATTATGAAAAATAAATTCGCGCGAAATATACAGATATCAAGAAAATATTGAGCTTATTGATAACTTGATAAACAGTAGGGTTTAATTCCGGCATATAACCAGATGATAATAAAGTTATATCACTGCGCTGTTTAAATATAAGCAATAATTACTTTATTAGAGACACTGCCATTAGCAGGGAGTTATGTTAGCTCCCGCTTTGCATGGCGGCCAAAATCACTATCTTTGAGCAGAACCTCCAGTGCTTCAAGCGCCGCAGGGTGCTGTTTATTTTGACAAATCAGTGAGAACGCAGCATGTTTAAACAGGATGTAAGCGTCCCCCTGAATAATGCTCAGCGCAAAGGCGATCTCTTTCTCATTCACAGTTAATAACGCAAGGGTATTAATGCAGTTGACAATCAGGCTGTCATCTTCAATAGCATCATGATTAATTATCTGAACCAGCGCCTCTTTAATAAACGCATCGTCATACTCGCCATGATATAAGCCGAGGATCTTTACCGCTTCGATGCGGATATCGTCATCACCGCCGCTATCCGTGGCAATATCAAGCAGCGCTTTTGCTGAACTGCGATCGAGTATTTGATTAAAACCGCGCAGGGGTGTGCCTCCGTCCATGGAAGCACGGTTCCAGGCAACTCTATTTCACGACCTTATCCCAGGCCATCTGCCAGGCGCTACCGGCACCCGGCGCGTAGGCGCTGGCAAGCCCTGCACACCAGCCGGTGTAGGGATAGGGTTTGCACTGATACAAATGATTGTCGCTGCCGAGCACAATATCTCCGGCTTTATACGCATGGCCGGCGGCATATTTCGGGTAGCTCTGCTGATCCGGCGTATCGTCACCGTGATCGGTTGTCATGACGTTTAATACCGCCGACAGAAGGGATTTATTCCCCGCCTTATCAATGGCATTTACGCTGTAGGCGTAGTTACTGTTCGCCGTCAGATCGTCATCGGTATAGGTATTACCGCTGGCATCAGCCACTTTCTGCTGATTGCGGAACACTTCATAGTGATCCACGCCCGAGCCGCTATCGGTGGAGGCTTTCCAGGTCAGATGCACGCTGGTGGCGGTCGCCTGCGCGTTCAGCCCGGTGGGAACGCCCGGCGCAGTGGTGTCTTTCTCCGGCGTCTCAATCACGCTGCCATCGTGGATCAGCTGTGTGTAGGCTTTGCGGAACTGCCCGTTGTAAGGCACATGATTGACGTTTTCGCCCTCATCCCAGTTGATGGACCAGGTCATTAACCCTCTGAGCGGCAGCCCCTCTTTTTCCATATCGGCGAAGAGGCGGTAAACATCCTGCGGGGTTTTAACAAACCCGGTCGCGGCAGCAGCACCATTACTCGGCAGGCCGATGACTAATTTGCTGGAAGGGATTTTTACCGCAGAGAGGCCGTGCTTGTCGGTAATGATCTCTTTGCTGAAGTGGTAGAGAAACTCATATTTTTTGCTGTCGTCATTCTGCGCGTAATTCACCCACCAGCCATCTTTCGTGGTGTCGTCTGGCTGAAAACCAATCCCAAACGCGCCCTGGTTATAGAACTGCGGTGCGATAAAGTCGTAATACCCTTCGAGGCTGTTAATGTATTTCTGGTACTGCGGATTCGCTTTGGTCAGATAGGGAATTTCTGGCGCCATACTGATAATAAAGTGTTTACCCTGCTGCTGATAATGGTCACGTACTTTTTTCAGCGCCGCCGGAATAACGGTTTCGTTATCGGCTTTTTTAATCGCGCTCTGTTCGAGATCGATATCCAGACCGTCGAAGCCATATAAATCAACCAGTCGGATAATTTCGTCGGCAAAATGTTGCGTATCGCCATTGGCTTCGTGCAGCTCAATATGCGCATCCGCGCCGCCAAGGGATAACAACACCGCCTGGCCGCGTTCATTCAGCGCAGCCACTTCCGCGCGGAAGCTTTGATCGGTGCCGTAGTAGGGGATAAAAGTCGGCATACTTTTGCCATCTGATGACTTCATAAAGGAGGCCATCACCACGTTAAAGGCTTTCGGTGTATCTTTTAATGCCAGCTTCAGCGGGTAGCCCTGCTCATAATCGCCGGAAAAACCCTGATCCCAGTTGTGCCAGTAGCCGACTAATAATTTTTTGCCTTCAATGGAGGGCATGGTATCGGCGTAATCGGTGTTAGCGAATACAGGGCCGCTCACGCCCACCATCCCCGCCAGCGCCAGCGAGGCGAAAACATTATTCATCTTAAATATGCTTTTCATGATAATCCCTTAAATATGATCCACGCAGATCGAATGATAAATATCGGGTGCAAAGTACAAACAATGAAAATCATATTAAAGGCTACCAGGATAATTTCATTATTTAAGTGACAGGAAGATTCTGCTCTTTATTTGGCGAATTTTATTGTGATAAAGAATTTTCTGGATAAGTAAGCTATTGTGCCAGATATACGTATGCTCTGTTTCGTACCGCTTTTTATTTATCAGAACATGGCGCGCAGCAGTGCGCGCAGGAAAGTGCGGATTTCCATTGCCAGATCGCTGTGTGAAAGGCTGAGAAAAAGCATCAGCAACAGAGTGATGATAACGATAAGCGTGACCCGGGTTTTCATCGCGATTTACCTCCTGCTTGCCGAAAAAGTGTGGCCGCTTCAGCGTGCGCTATTTCAGGTACTTGCACCAGCGTACATTGTTAACGGTGTAATAAAACGAAACGGTAATTTCATTTCGTGATTACAATTTTTTAATATAATCACGCCGCCACAGGATGTGAGAGGCTCATTTGCCTGACACGGTGGTTTAACAGGAAGCGCGCACTGCAACTTGAGATACACGCCCATCTATCGACTTCGGAGAGTGATTATGGACTACAAGTTTTACTCCGCCGTGGTGATGCTCGCCACGCTCAGCTTCTCCGCCGCTGCGGCTGTCACGGCCGATGCCTCACTCGGCAAACTGATTAACGAGCGGCTGTCATGGATGAAAGACGTCGCAGGCGCTAAGGCACAGCAGCACCAGGCCATAGAAGATTTGGCTCAGGAGCAGAAAGTGCTGGCGCGCGCCGTTATCGACGCCGAGTCGCTGGGGCTGGACGGTGAGAGCGTGAAGCCCTTTATTCAGGCGCAAATGGATGCCGCGAAAGCGATTCAGTACCGCTACCGCGCTGACTGGCTGGCGACACCGGAGACAAGCTGGCAGCCGCGCCCGCTGAATGAGGTGCGAAAACAGATAAGCGAGCTGAGCGATCGTATCCTGCGCAAAGTGGCGGAACGCCTGAAAGCCAGCGGCAAGCTGACCGAGGCCGATAGAGAGGAGTTTATGCGCACGGTGCAGCAGCACAACTTAACCGGGCAGGATAAAGCGCATATGTGGCAGGCGCTGGAATCGATTTCGCTGAAAGCGTAAAGCAAAAGACCCCGCCGGAGCGGGGTCTTCTCGTTCATATTACGACGCCAGAGAAAGGCGCTAAATCAGAACGGGATATCGTCGTCGAAATCCATCGGCGGTTCGTTGTTAGACGGTGCCGGGGCTGACTGCTGCTGCGGACGAGACTGCGCGCCGCCGCTGAACTGGTTGTTGTTGCCCTGCGGCTGCTGAGGCTGACCCCAACCGCCCTGCTGCTGGCCGCCACCTGCCGGTGCACCGCCGCCGCCCTGGCGACCGCCCAGCATCTGCATGGTGCCACCAACGTTCACCACCACTTCGGTCGTGTACTTTTCCTGGCCGGACTGATCGGTCCATTTGCGGGTGCGCAGCTGGCCTTCGATGTAGACCTGAGAGCCTTTACGCAGATACTCACCGGCGACTTCCGCCAGTTTGCCGAACAGCACAACGCGGTGCCACTCGGTCTGCTCTTTCATCTCGCCAGTCGCCTTGTCACGCCACGATTCGGACGTAGCCAGCGTAATGTTGGCAACTGCGCCACCACTCGGCATATAGCGTACTTCCGGGTCCTGGCCCAGATTACCGACGAGAATAACCTTGTTTACGCCTCTGCTGGCCATGATCGTGTCTCCTGAAATCGTTTCGTAGTAGTGTAAACGCGCGAGTGTACCATTTCCACGTAGCATTTTGATAGCTGCGAAGCAGGTTCCAGACATCGTCCGCGAAGTGCGTATTTTACACACTTACGCGGAAGTTGCATTCCTATACTGTATATTCATTCAGGTTAATTTGTGTCATAATTAGCCGTTTGTGATCGCCGGTTGTCCTTCAAACACACCGGGCATTACGTGTTCCACCGGGTAAAAGGTGAATGGATTGGATAAGATAGAAGTTCGGGGCGCGCGCACCCATAATCTCAAAAACATCAACCTCGTCATCCCTCGCGACAAACTGATTGTTGTCACCGGGCTGTCGGGTTCGGGCAAATCCTCGCTGGCTTTCGATACGCTCTATGCAGAAGGGCAGCGTCGCTACGTCGAATCGCTCTCTGCGTATGCCCGCCAGTTCCTGTCGTTGATGGAAAAACCGGACGTTGACCACATTGAAGGTCTCTCGCCTGCCATCTCTATTGAACAGAAGTCGACATCGCATAACCCGCGTTCCACCGTCGGCACCATAACCGAAATTCACGATTACCTGCGCCTGCTTTACGCACGCGTTGGTGAGCCGCGCTGCCCGGATCACGGCGTGCCGCTGGCGGCGCAAACCGTCAGCCAGATGGTGGATAACGTGCTCTCGCAGCCGGAAGGCAAACGCCTGATGCTGCTGGCACCGGTGATCAAAGAGCGTAAAGGCGAGCACACCAAAACCCTCGAAAACCTGGCAGGCCAGGGCTATATCCGCGCCCGTATCGACGGCGAAGTGTGCGATCTCTCCGATCCACCGAGCCTCGAACTGCAAAAGAAACACACCATTGAAGTGGTGATTGACCGCTTCAAAGTGCGCGACGATCTCACGCAGCGCCTGGCGGAGTCTTTTGAAACCGCGCTGGAGCTTTCGGGCGGTACGGCCATCGTTGCCGATATGGACGATCCTAAAGCCGAAGAGCTGCTCTTCTCGGCGAACTTCGCCTGCCCGATTTGCGGCTACAGCATGCGCGAACTGGAGCCGCGTCTCTTCTCGTTCAACAACCCGGCGGGTGCCTGCCCGACCTGCGACGGTCTTGGCGTTCAGCAATATTTTGACCCTGACCGCGTGATCCAGAACCCGGAGCTGTCGCTGGCTGGCGGCGCTATCCGCGGCTGGGATCGCCGTAACTTCTACTATTTCCAGATGCTGAAGTCGCTCTCTGAGCACTACAAATTCGACGTCGAAGCGCCGTGGGAAAGCCTCAGCGCCAACGTGCAGAAAGTGATTCTGGCAGGTTCCGGCAAAGAATCGATTGAGTTCAAATACATGAACGATCGCGGCGACACCTCCGTGCGCCGCCATCCGTTTGAAGGCGTGCTGCACAATATGGAGCGCCGTTACAAAGAGACCGAATCGAGCGCGGTGCGCGAAGAGCTGGCGAAATTTATCAGCAACCGCCCTTGCGCCACCTGCGAAGGGACGCGTCTGCGTCGCGAAGCGCGCCATGTTTACGTTGAAGATACGCCGCTGCCGACCATCTCTGATATGAGCATCGGTCATGCGATGGACTTCTTCACCAACCTCAAACTTTCCGGTCAGCGTGCAAAAATCGCTGAAAAAGTGCTCAAAGAGATTGGCGATCGTCTGAAATTTCTCGTTAACGTCGGCCTGAACTACCTGACGCTTTCCCGCTCGGCAGAGACCCTCTCCGGCGGTGAAGCGCAGCGTATTCGTCTGGCAAGCCAGATTGGCGCAGGCCTGGTCGGCGTCATGTACGTGCTGGATGAGCCTTCTATCGGCCTGCACCAGCGCGACAACGAACGTCTGCTTGGCACCCTTGTGCACCTGCGTAACCTCGGTAACACGGTGATTGTGGTTGAGCATGACGAAGATGCTATCCGCGCCGCGGATCACGTGATCGATATCGGCCCTGGTGCCGGTGTGCACGGCGGCCAGGTGGTCGCGGAAGGCCCGCTGGAAGCAATCATGGCGGTGCCGGAATCGCTGACCGGCCAGTTCATGAGCGGCAAACGCAAAATTGAAGTGCCGAAAGAGCGTGTGAAAGCCGATCCGCAGCGCGTGCTGAAGCTGAGTGGCGCACGCGGCAACAACCTGAAGGATGTGACGCTGACGCTACCGGTTGGCCTCTTTACCTGTATCACCGGCGTTTCCGGCTCCGGCAAGTCAACGCTGATTAACGATACGCTCTTCCCGCTCGCCCAGCGCCAGCTTAACGGCGCGACGATTGCCGAGCCTGCGCCTTATCGCGATATTCAGGGGCTGGAGCACTTCGACAAAGTAATCGATATTGACCAGAGCCCGATTGGCCGTACGCCGCGCTCCAACCCGGCGACCTACACCGGCGTCTTTACGCCCGTGCGTGAACTCTTCGCTGGCGTGCCGGAGTCCCGTTCACGCGGCTATACGCCGGGTCGCTTCAGCTTTAACGTCCGCGGCGGGCGCTGTGAAGCGTGCCAGGGCGATGGCGTAATCAAAGTTGAAATGCACTTCCTGCCGGATATCTACGTGCCGTGCGACCAGTGCAAAGGCAAGCGCTATAACCGCGAAACGCTGGAGATTAAATACAAGGGCAAGACCATCCACGAAGTGCTGGATATGACCATTGAAGAAGCGCGTGAGTTCTTCGACGCGGTTCCGGCGCTGGCGCGTAAGCTGCAAACGCTGATGGATGTCGGCCTGACCTATATTCGTCTCGGCCAGTCGGCCACCACCCTTTCCGGTGGTGAAGCCCAGCGCGTGAAACTGGCGCGCGAGCTGTCGAAACGCGGTACCGGGCAGACGCTCTATATTCTTGATGAGCCGACCACTGGTCTGCACTTCGCCGATATTCAGCAACTGCTTGAGGTGCTGCATCAGCTGCGCGATCAGGGCAACACCATCGTGGTGATTGAGCACAACCTCGACGTGGTGAAAACCGCAGACTGGATTGTCGACCTGGGGCCAGAAGGCGGCAGCGGCGGCGGCGAGATCCTCGTCTCCGGCACACCGGAAACCGTTGCCGAATGCGAAGCGTCGCACACGGCACGGTTCCTGAAACCGCTGCTCAGCTAGTCAGACGGAGAGCTGTTGCCGGATCCCCTCCGGCACCAGCTCCATCGCCTGCTGATACGAGGCGTCCACCAGGTAGTAGATTTGCGAGTCTGGCAAAGTGCCGTCCAGATAGACCGTGCTCCAGTGCGCTTTATTCAGATGGCGGCTGGGGCGCACATCGCTGTGCTGATCGCGCAGCAGTTCCGCCAGCGCCGGGCTGGTTTTCAGCGCGACCGCCGGGCGATCCTCAATCTCTTTCACCATCGCAAACAGCACGTCGGCGACCTTAATCTGCGTCGCTTTCCAGTCGCTGTGCACGCTCTGCTCCGCGCCAGGCTTGGCCATGCAATATTGCAGTAACTCCGAAATTGTCATCGTTTATTCCCCTTGTAGTGTCGCGATAATCCGCCGCGAACCGCCGTGGATGCGATGCTCTCCCAGCCAGATCCCCTGCCATGTCCCCAGCAACACGCGCCCATTCTGCACGGGCAGCATCAGCGACACGCCAAGCGTCGATGATTTGATATGCGCAGGCATATCATCCGGCCCTTCATAATCATGCTCATAGGGCGCATTGTCCGGCACAGCACGTAAAAAGTGGCGCTCCATATCCTGGCGCACCGTGGGATCGCAATTTTCATTCAGGGTGAGAGAAGCGGACGTGTGCTGAAGCAGCAGGTGCAACAAACCGGTTTTCACGCTCTTAAGCGCAGTAATCTGCCCGAGCACCTCATCAGTGATCAGGTGAAAGCCGCGCGATTTCTGGCTAAGCGTAAGCGTCTGTTGATGCCACATAAACTGCTCCTTATCAAAAATGAACCTCTGTAAGTGTGCAGCATGTGGCCAAAAGGGGAAACCCGACGCCCTTTTTTTCTCTAAAAAAGGGCGCTGGATTAATAGTCGGAGTCGACAATCACCTCTTCACCAAACGCACCGGCCTGCGGCAGTGGTTGGTAGGTTGAGTTCGCGGCGCGCAGCACGCGGATCGGGCGCGCTTCGCTTTCACGCGCGGCGGTGATGTCACCGTCAGAGTCGCCGTAATAGATGCGGATTTTTTTGTCCTTCAGCCACTGCACCTTGTTGTTCTGGCCCGGCTGATCGCCGGCAAAAATCACCGGGTTCATATTGGCAGCGGGAATATGAAAATCATCCTGCAGAGTTTTGCTCACCGTCTCGGTTTTGGTCTGGCTACGGCCGGTGATAAAGAAAATGGTATCGCCACGTTTAACGTGCATGGCGATCAACTGGCGCGCGACCTCTTTGGGAATGCTGAACTCATCCCAGCCGTTATTCATCTTTTCCCAGAATTCCGGGTTGTGCAGATAGGCATCGCTATCCGGAGACCAGGTTTTCTTGCCGCGCCAGAAGCCGGGGCTGGAGAAGAGCACGGTATCGTCGATATCAAACCCTACCGCCATTGGCGGGCGTTCAACCAGCGAGCTTTCGATTTGCGCTACGGAAACCCAGTGTACCGCCGCCTGCTCAGAGAGTTTTGCAACGTTAGTGCCCGTTGAAACCGGCGTCGGCACCGAGGCGTAAACCACCGCGCTGCTAAAGGCGGCCCACAGGCAGAGCGCGCCGAGCGCGTGTCTGAACTTTTGCATAATTTTCCCTGCTTCTTAATGCTTTAGTTTTTATAAATGAGGTGAATAGTCTTAAACCTGAGTGACCATAACCGCAGGGCGAGGCGAAACAAAGTTTTTTCTGGGAAATCCGCCAGCATTGGTGGGTCACCCTCTGCCCGATCGCAGAGGGTGAAAAGAGAAGTAAGTGAATACTTACATCACTGCCGCGAAGGCCTGCGCCACGCGGTGAACGTTGCGGTTGTTAAGCCCGGCGACGCAGATACGGCCGCTGGAAACGAGGTAAATACCAAACTCTTCGCGCAGACGATCCACCTGCGCAGCACTCAGCCCGGTATAACTAAACATGCCGCGCTGCTTCAGCAGGTAGGTGAAATCCCCGGTCGGCATCGCCGCGTTCAGCGCATCAACCAGCGTCTGACGCATTGCCTTAATGCGGGTGCGCATCGCTTCAACTTCTGCTAGCCATGACGCCTTCAGCCCGGCATCGTTCAGCACGGTCGCCACCAGCTGCGCGCCGAAATTCGGCGGGCTGGAGTAGTTGCGGCGCACTGTCGCTTTTAACTGCCCGAGCACGCGCCCGGCGGCATCGGCATCTTCACACACCACCGAGAGCCCGCCGACACGTTCGCCGTAGAGGGAGAAGATTTTTGAGAAGGAGTTGCTGACCAGTGCAGGCAGCCCGGCGTGGGCAATCGCGCGGATCGCATAGGCATCCTCTTCCATCCCTGCGCCAAAGCCCTGATAGGCGATATCGAGGAACGGGATCAGCGTGCGGGCTTTCAGCACCTCAACCACCTCATCCCACTGCGCAGGCGTTAAGTCGGCACCGGTCGGGTTATGGCAGCACGGGTGCAGCAGAACAATGCTCTGCTCAGGCAAGCTGTTTAATTTTTCGAGGAATGCCGCGAAACGCACGCCGTTGGTTTCGTTGTCATACCACGGGTAGGTAGAGACCTCGAAGCCCGCGCCTTCGAAAATCGCAATATGGTTTTCCCATGTCGGATCGCTGACCCAGACGCCGGAGTTGGGGAAGTAACGTTTCAGAAAATCTGCGCCGACTTTCAGCGCGCCAGAGCCGCCGAGCGTCTGAATGGTGGCGACACGCTGCTGCTCCAGCACCGTATGGCCGGCACCAAACAGCAGCGGCGCGATGGCGTGACGGTAGCTGTTAAGCCCTTCCATCGGCAGATAGAGCGACGCGCCATGCGGCTGCGCGTTGAGACGCGCTTCGGCTTCCGCCACCGCCTGCAAACGCGGGATAGTGCTCTCTTCGTCGTAATAGAGCCCGATGCTGAGGTTAACTTTGTCGCTGCGGGGATCCTCTTTGAACCGCTCCATCAATGAGAGGATCGGGTCGCCGGCATAGGCGTCAACTTTCTGAAACACGCGTGTATTCTCCAGGTTTACAGTGGGCGAAACACCACAATAAACCGGAAGCCGGACAAGGTCGAGGGGGCAGTAAAGCGGAAACGAAATAAGGATTAACAGCCCAGCACTGCGCGTACTTGCGCGATGCGCTCAGCCACCGACCCGCTGACGCGAATAAACGGCACGCCGCGTTGGGTCAACTGTTCGAGATACCAGGCCTGCTGGCGCTGGCGGAAAGTTTCATCCTGGCGGGTGCCATCCTGCACAAACGGGAAGTCATCCTCGCACAACACCACCAGCTGATAGTGCCGCTGCGCCAGCGCATAGAGTGCCGCAGGCGCTTCGCCAAACATTGTCAGCGTATAAAAGAGCGTCGTCAGCGGTGAGGTATCGCATACCAGCCAGCGCACCGCAGGCGTGCTCTCTTCCCGTTGCACCTGGGTTTGTGCAATCGCCAACATATCGTCATACACCAACTCGCCGCCCTGCTCCTCCCAGCGCTCGCGACCATACTCGGCCACATACGCCGTTCCCAGCGCCTCTGCCAGCGCGGCGCTGAGGGTACTTTTGCCCGTTGATTCGCCGCCCAGCAGGCAGATGCGCTGAACAAAGTCGTGATAGACGGGCGCGGCCAGCATCTGCCGCCAGTGGTGGACATCGCTACGGATCAGCGTCCCGGATGGCGCATCCTCACCCTGCCCGCGCGTTAGCCGCACATGCGTCACCGGGCGGGAAAACCGTTCGCTCAGCACGCGGGCGAAGCCGTCGCCATACTCCTCCGCCGTAAAGACTGCGTCGGGCTGGCAGCGCAATACCTGCAAACAGATATCCGCAACATAGTGACGATGCAGATCGCCATCGGCGTCATTATGCGGTAACGGGCCTAACCCCAGCGCCGCCACGCGCGCCGGTGTCAGAACGAGGATTTCACACTGCGGAAACCGCGCCCGCAGCCAGCGCTCGCGCTTCTCCGGCTCGCAGCCGGGCAGTTCTGGCACGGAGTAGCTGATGAGCCACAGGCGTTCGCACTGCGCCAGCGCGGTGTTGATTAACCGTTCATGACCACAGTGCAGCGGCGCGAATTTGCCAACAATCAGCCCGCTGGCGAAGCGTTTCATGGCTTAACCAGCGCCTTGCGCCACTGGTAAAGCCCGTGCCAGGCATTACACCAGAAGATCAGGTAAAGCCCGGCGGTCAGCCACAGATCGCGCGCGGCATAGAGCGGCACGGCGATGGTGTTGACCAGCAGCCAGAAGTACCAGCTCTCCAGCCGCCGCCCCATCAGCATAAACTGCGCGAGAATGCTGAAGACCATAATTGCCGAGTCCAGCCATGGCGACCAGGCGTTGGTAAAACGGTGCAGCAGCCAGGCATAGCCGCCCGCGACAATCAGCGCGCCGACCAGCAGGAAAGCAATATGTTGCAGCGGCGTTTTGCGCACCGCCAGTTGCTGACCGTGATTGCCCTTCAGCCAGTTGAGCCACCCGGCGATACTGCTGACGATAAAGAAGAGTTGCAGGGTGACATCCGCGTAAAGCTGAACGGAGTAGAAGACCCAGCCGTAGAGCACGCAGCCGATAATGCCCGTCCACCACGTATGCACATTGTTGCGCGCGGCAAGCCACACGGAGAGGGCGTAAGCCAGGCAGGCGGCGATTTCCATCGGCGACACGGGGCGTTCCTTTTAGTCGATATAGATAAGGGTCGCCCTTGAGGTCAGGCGTGTAATAAGTTCGTAAGCACTCACATTTGTTGCCTGCGCGATGCGCTCGACGGGTAAACCTTCCCCCCACAGCACCACGCGATCGCCGGGTTTATCCTGCGCTTCTGGCCCCAGATCGACGCAAATCATATCCATCGCCACGCGCCCAACAATCGGCACTTCGCGCCCGTTGACCAGCACCGGTGTGCCGGAGGGTGCCGCGCGCGGGTAGCCGTCACCATAGCCCATCGCCACCACCCCTAAACGGGTATCGCGCGCGCTCTGCCAGGTGCCGCCATAGCCAACCGGCTCGCCCGCCGCGTGCTGGCGCACGGCAATCAGCTGAGAAGTCAGCGTCATCACCGGCTGGAAGCCAAAATCGCTACCCCACGGTTTATGGTCGAGAGGCGAAACGCCGTAGAGGATAATGCCGGGGCGCACCCAGTCGAAGTGGGATTGCGGCCACAGCAGCGTGCCGCCCGAAGCGGCAATCGAACGCATGCCCGGCTTACCTTCGGTAAAGGTAGTAAAGAGATCGAGCTGGCGCTCGGTCGCGCCGCAGTCGGGCTCATCAGCGCGGGCAAAGTGGCTGACGATGTTCACCGGCTGGCGCACATTCTTGCACTGGCTCAGGCGGGCGTAGAAGGCTTCCGCTTCGTGAGGGTGTACGCCAAGGCGATGCATACCGGTGTCGAGCTTCATCCAGACATCCACCGGCGCGCTCAGGGTGGTGGCTTCCAGGGCTTCAAGCTGTTCGACGCTGTGGATCACCGTATGCAGCTGATGCTCAGCCACCAACGTTAAATCACTGGCGGCAAAGAAGCCTTCGAGTAACAGAATCGGTTGAGTAATGCCCCCTGCGCGCAGGTGCAGGGCCTCTTCAAGACGGGAGACGCCGAAAGCATCGGCATCGGGGAGCGTTCGCGCGGTCTCAAGAAGACCGTGTCCATAAGCGTTCGCTTTCACGACCGCAACCAGTCGGCTGGCGGGAGCCAGTTCGCGCAGGCGTTGCAGATTGTGTCGCAGAGCGCGGCGGTTAACTACTACGGTTGCCGCTTGCATGTTTTTCCTCAAAAACAATTTTGTCGATCGTTCGTGTGCAGGCGCGTTCAACGCACCTGCGGCGCGAAGAGTAACGAAACGTTATTCGTCGTCGTATTGTGGCCCGGCATAGTTATCGAAGCGTGACCACTGCCCATTGAATGTCAGACGTACCGTGCCGATAGGGCCGTTACGCTGCTTACCAATAATGATTTCAGCGATGCCTTTTAAGTCGCTGTTTTCGTGATAAACCTCATCACGGTAGATAAACATGATTAAGTCGGCATCCTGTTCGATAGAGCCCGATTCACGCAGGTCGGAGTTGACCGGGCGCTTATCGGCGCGCTGCTCCAGCGAGCGGTTAAGCTGCGACAGCGCCACCACCGGCACCTGCAACTCTTTCGCCAGCGCTTTCAGCGAGCGGGAGATCTCGGCAATTTCCAGCGTACGGTTATCCGACAGCGACGGCACACGCATCAGCTGGAGGTAGTCGATCATAATCAGGCCAATGCCGCCATGCTCGCGGGCGATACGCCGCGCACGAGAGCGCACTTCCGTCGGCGTCAGGCCGGAGGAGTCATCGATATAGATATTACGTTTTTCCAGCAGAATGCCCATCGTGCCGGAGATGCGCGCCCAATCCTCATCGTCGAGCTGACCGGTACGGATACGGGTCTGATCGACGCGCGACAGCGACGCGAGTGAACGCATCATAATCTGTTCGGAGGGCATCTCGAGACTGAAGATAAGCACCGGTTTATCCTGCAACATCGCCGCATTTTCGACGAGGTTCATCGCAAATGTCGTTTTACCCATTGAGGGACGCGCCGCGACAATAATCAGATCCGACGGCTGCAAACCGGCGGTCTTTTTGTTCAGATCGTCATAGCCGGTGTTCACGCCGGTCACGCCGTCATGAGGCTGCTGGAACAGCAGCTCAATACGCGCCACCGTCGCCTCGAGCACATCGGCGATGTTCTTCGGCCCTTCATCTTTATTGGCGCGGCTTTCGGCGATTTTAAACACGCGGGACTCGGCCAGATCGAGCAGATCTTCACTGCTGCGGCCCTGCGGATCGAAACCAGCGTTGGCGATCTCATTCGCTACCGCGATCATCTCGCGCACTACCGCACGTTCACGCACGATATCGGCGTAAGCGCTGATGTTCGCCGCACTTGGCGTATTTTTTGACAGTTCAGCGAGATAAGCGAAGCCGCCGACAATATCGAGCTGGCCCTGCTGCTCCAGCGATTCGGCGAGGGTAATCAGGTCGATGGGTTTGCCCATCTCCTGCAGGCGGTGCATTTCCGTAAAGATATGGCGATGCTGGCGAGTATAAAAATCCTCGGAGACCACGCGCTCGGCGACGTCATCCCAGCGCTCATTATCCAGCATTAAACCGCCCAACACCGACTGCTCCGCTTCGATCGAATGCGGAGGCACTTTCATCCCCTCAAGCTTGTGGTCGCGGGGCTCAGTCTGTTTGTTGAAGGGTTTATTTCCTGCCATAGTGAATGGAGTTATCCGGGTAATGAATGGGTTGAGAGATTATCACAGATCAGGAGGAAGCATGGCGACAAGAATCGAGTTTCAACAGCACGGCGGCCCTGAAGTCTTAAAGGCTGTGGAGTTTACGCCCGTCGATCCGGCAGAAAATGAGGTGCAGGTCGAAAACAAAGCCATCGGCATTAACTATATTGACACCTACATCCGCAGCGGCCTCTATCCGCCGCCGGGCTTGCCAAGCGGGCTGGGAACCGAAGCCGCCGGCGTGGTCAGTAAAGTGGGTTCTGGCGTCACGGATGTGAAAGTTGGCGACCGCGTGGTCTACGCGCAATCGGGGCTGGGGGCATACAGCTCCATGCACAATGTGCCTGCCGATAAAGTCGCCGTCCTGCCCAACGCCATCTCCTTTGAACAAGCCGCCGCCTCCTTCCTGAAAGGGCTGACCGTCTTCTATCTGCTGCGCAAAACCTATGAAGTGAAGCCCAATGAGATGTTCCTGTTTCACGCTGCGGCGGGCGGCGTTGGCCTGATCGCCTGCCAGTGGGCAAAAGCGCTCGGCGCGAAACTGATTGGTACCGTTGGCTCGGCGCAAAAAGCGCAGCGCGCTCAGCAGGCAGGTGCCTGGCAGGTGATCAACTACAGCGAAGAGAGCGTGGTTGAGCGAGTGAAAGAGCTGACCGGCGGTAAAAAAGTGAGCGTGGTGTACGATTCCGTTGGTAAAGACACCTGGGAAACCTCCCTCGATTGCCTGCGCCGCCGCGGTCTTATGGTCAGCTTCGGCAACTCCTCCGGGCCAGTTACCGGCGTCAATCTGGGCATCCTCAACCAGAAGGGATCGCTCTACGCCACCCGCCCTTCGCTGAACGGTTACATCACCACGCGCGAAGAGTTGCAGGAAGCGAGCAATGAGCTCTTCTCGCTGATCGCCAGTGGCGTAATCAAAGTGGAGGTGGCTGAGGGCCAGAAGTTTGCGCTCGCCGATGCGCAGCGCGCCCATGAAGCGCTGGAGAGCCGGGCGACCCAGGGATCGAGCCTGCTGATTCCGTAAGTGATTGTGCAGAAAGAATTAGGGCTTCCCGCAGGAAGCCCTTTCTTTTTTAGTTCGGCTGTATTGTAGGGTACAGCGCGATGAATTCGTTACGCCGGAATAGTGACAGATTTACGCGCTAAATCCTATTTGCTTCACCAGGCTGCACGGGGAAATGTTTCAAGGATGTGACGAAGCGCTCACTCCTTTGCTAACCGATCCTACGATTGCGCAATAAATCTGCACGCCTTAGCGTTTCGACGCCACCAGATTGAGGGCGTGTTCCACCACATTGATATCTGCCCCCGCTTTGTGCGCATTTTCACTCAGGTAACGACGCCACTGACGCGCGCCCGGCACGCCCTGGAACAGGCCCAGCATATGGCGTGTGATATGGCCGAGATAAGCCCCCTGGCTCAGTTCGCGCTCAATATAGGGGTACATCGCGCGCACCACCGCCACCGGGTCGGCATCCGGCGTATCAACGCCGAAAATCTCTCTGTCCACCGAGGCGAGGATGCCGGGGTTCTGGTAGGCTTCGCGCCCGACCATCACGCCATCCATATGTTCAAGATGCGCTTTCGCCTCTTCCAGCGATTTGATGCCGCCGTTGATCGACATCATCAGGTGCGGGAAATCGCGTTTTAGCTGATAGACGCGCGGGTAATCGAGCGGCGGAATTTCACGGTTCTCTTTCGGGCTAAGGCCAGAAAGCCAGGCTTTGCGGGCGTGGATCGTGAAGCTTTCGCACTCGCCTTTACCGGCTACGGTGCCAATAAAGTCGCAGAGAAATTCATAGCTGTCCTGCTCATCAATGCCGATACGGGTTTTGACCGTGACCGGAATAGAGACGACATCGCGCATCGCTTTAATGCAGTCCGCCACCAGTTGCGCTTCACCCATCAGGCAAGCGCCGAAACGGCCATTCTGCACGCGGTCAGAGGGGCAGCCGACGTTAAGGTTGATTTCATCATAGCCGCGCGCTTCAGCAAGCTTCGCACAGTGAGCCAGCTGCGCCGGATCGCTGCCGCCAAGCTGCAACGCCACCGGATGCTCCTCGTCGCTGTACGCCAGGTAATCGCCTTTGCCATGAATAATCGCCCCGGTAGTCACCATCTCGGTATAGAGCAGCGTGTGGCGCGACAGCAGACGCAGGAAGTAGCGGCAGTGCCTGTCCGTCCAGTCGAGCATCGGGGCAACCGAGAATCGGCCGGGCCAGTGAGAAGCCGAATCGGCGGACGTTACGCAGGTTTGAGGGGTGTTTGTCATATCAGGATTACCGTGCATATTTTGGGCAATTAAAATCAATCTCTCGTTATCGCTCCCACCTCAGGCGCGGGCAAAAAACCGACTCCAGAAATCGCGGGCGGCCATTCTAGCACAGAGAAATGCGTTAAATCCGATGGCGTGCGGCCCGCATCCGCAAACAGGCCCGCGCCGTCACGCTGGTCAAAACTTAACCATGACCTATCATTTTTGTTAGTCAGCGTAGTTCTATTCCAATAAATCGCACTATTCACTTCACCTCTGCGGGTGACAGGAGCTGAAACATGACCACACCTTATGTTCGCCTTGATAAAGATAATGCTGCGGTACTGCTTGTTGATCATCAGGCAGGCTTACTCTCTCTGGTGCGGGATATCGATCCCGACAAATTCAAAAACAACGTGCTGGCATTAGGCGATCTCGCAAAATATTTTAAGCTTCCCACCATTTTGACCACCAGTTTCGAAACCGGGCCAAATGGCCCACTCGTTCCTGAACTAAAGGCGCAATTTCCCGATGCGCCTTACATTGCGCGCCCGGGCAATATCAATGCCTGGGATAACGAAGATTTTGTGAATGCCGTTAAAGCCACAGGCAAAAAGCAGCTGATTATTGCCGGTGTGGTGACGGAAGTGTGCGTCGCTTTTCCTGCTTTATCGGCGCTGGAAGAGGGATTTGAAGTGTTTGTGGTGACCGATGCGTCAGGAACATTCGACGAGATTACGCGTCATTCGGCATGGAATCGCATGTCGCAGGCTGGCGCGCAGTTGATGACCTGGTTTGGTGTCGCCTGTGAATTACATCGCGACTGGCGCAATGATGTTGAAGGGCTGGGGACGCTCTTCGCTAACCATATTCCCGATTACCGCAACCTGATGACCAGCTTTGCCATTCATAACAAGCAGTAACCGCAGTAGAAAACCGGAGGCGTAGCGCCTCCGGTTAATCCTTAGAATGTCAGGCTAAGCTGCGCGCCGGCACCCCAGGTTTCGTCTTCGCCCACCAGCCCCATCAGATCGAGATGAACGCGGTTGAACGGCGAGAAGCCAACACCGGCGGTGAAGACATCTTTGTCATCGCCCTTCACATCAGCGCGGTAACCGGCACGTACTGCCAGCCAGTTAAGCGGACGGACTTCTGCCCCGACGCCAACATACTGCGAGTTCTTCTCGCTCTTAAATCCTTTGGTTTCAGTCAGATCGCCGTCAGCGCTCAGCGTTACCAGCTCGTTATGCCATGCGGCACCGGCTGTGACGATCGGGCTAATCTGGTAGGTATCTTTGTAGTTGCGCACTTCGCCCGTTCTGCCGTTACGAATAATGGCATCCTGGGTGTCGATATTACGCGAGATGAGGTTCTGGCCGGTTAAGCCAAGCGTCACGTTTTCATTGAGGTCGGCGGCGAGGCCAACGTCAACGTTGAAGCCGGTGTCATCGCGGCGGTAGCGGCTGCTGTTCCAGTCACTGCTGTCGTAGTCATAAATCGACGCCGTGTAGTTGTAGACCCACACCTTTTGCAGCTTCGGCGTTACGCCAACGGAGAGCGGAATGCCGCCCGCGTCAAACTGATGTGCCAGCGCCACGCCAAAGTCGGTGACAATCGCGCCACGTCCGGAAGCGGTGGAGTTCAGGTTACGGGTGATCTCATCGCTGCCGTTTGGCGAGAGCGCCGCGCCCAGTGCTTCACGCACCGCAACGGCATCGCTGTTCTGAATGCTGCGCAGGTAATCAATATCCTGCTGATCGATATTGGAGCTAACGCGCGCGTGGGCGTAGGCTTTGGTGACGAAAGCCGCAGAGAGCACATCGTTAGGGATGCTGACCGCAATACCGGCTGCCGCTTTAGCCTGCGCAGTTTTACCACGCAATTTAACCAGCTCGTCACCTAAATCTTTGGCCGCGTTCTGGAACTGATCGACGGTGCCGAAAGGGTTGGTAATAATGTCTATTGCCGTCAGATTATCGACGACATCTTTATATTGATCGACTTTGTCATTGATGTAGTCAATTTCGTCGCGCAGATTATCCTTATCTGAAATTTGTGCCTGTACGCTTGGCAGGATCACGGTGACATCATCTTCCGGCTGACCTTTCGCCAGCAACGCCGGGTTGATTAATGCTCCACTGCCATAATTTGCCGATGCGACGCCCGTTCCACCCATTGCATCGTTACGCGCCTCTGCCCATGTATTGGCTGCTCCCGCCTGATTTGCCATAAAAAAGGAGACACCAATAGCGACCACCGAAAGTTTCGCATTTATTTTCACAGTATGTTCTCGTAGCCAGATGAGTATTTAAGCCTGTTAGTTTGCGCACAAACAGGAATTTATATTGCTGTGAATAACAGTAGAAAAAGGCACTACCTCTTCCGAACGCTCCAGGGCGGTCGGATCATATTTATAGTGATGGCACTCACTATTTATAGAAGAGGAAAATCATTTCGGGAAGGAAAGTTCCGAAAGTGTCTTTAAAGTTGGCGGTCTCGGCGTTTCCGGCAGGACATGGTAAAGTGTGAAGCTTCATCTTTTCACCAACCCGAGAGCGCCAATGGATAAGACCACTTCGCAAGAGATGTTAGTGCAGGCTGAAAAGCTGTGCGCGCAGCGCAACGTGCGCCTGACTCCACAGCGTCTGGAAGTTTTACGTTTGCTGAGCCTGCAAAAGAGCGCCATCAGCGCCTACGATCTGCTCGACCTACTGCGGGAGAGCGAACCGCAGGCGAAGCCGCCCACGGTTTACCGCGCGCTCGATTTTCTGCTGGAGCAGGGTTTTGTGCATAAGGTGGAGTCCACCAACAGCTATGTGCTGTGCCATCTCTTTGATCAGCCGACGCACACCTCTGCGATGTTTATCTGCGACCGCTGCGGCGCGGTTAAAGAGGAGCAGGCGGAAGGGGTGGAAGATATTATGCATGCGCTGGCGGCGAAGATGGGCTTTGCCCTGCGCCACAATGTGATTGAAGCCCACGGCTTATGCGCGGCCTGCGTCGAGGTCGAAGCCTGCCGTCATCACGACCATTGCCAGCACGATCACAGCCTGCAGGTGAAGAAAAAACCGCGTTAAAATTTCTGTTTCTGTTTCTGTTTCTGTTTCTGTTTCTGTTTCTGTTTCTGTTTCTGTTTCTGTTTCTGTTTCTATTTCAGATAGTAATCCCAAAATATTTCGCGTTTTAGCAAGGCGGCAAGCGCGCGAATCATGGGGAGCATACGAAAGTATGTGACTCATGTGAGCAAGTGCAGCCAACGCAGATAAAACGTGAAAGATGAAGGGATTCGGCAAGCGCGCGAATCATGGGAAGAATACGAAAGTATGTGACTCATGTGAGCGAGTGCAGCCAACGCAGATAAAACGTGAAAGATGAAGGGATTGGAGATTAGGGAGGTACATCCTTGTACCTACGGGCAGGGTAGCCTGTGAGGGTTAATACACTTGAGGGGGAAGTGTTGGCTACCAGCGGTATTCGTTACGTGATTCCCAATCTGTAACTTCCTTCTCCGCTTCGTCTTTCGCGTAACCGTAACGCTCCTGGATTTTACCTACCAGCTGGTCACGTTTACCTTCGATGACGGTCATATCGTCATCGGTCAATTTGCCCCATTTCTCTTTAACAGTACCTTTAAACTGTTTCCAGTTACCGCCGACTTCGTCTTTGTTCATAATTGACTCCTTATCGTTCGGTTAAAATGACGTTCTTGCGTGCTGAACGTATTAATTATTGTAGATAAGGATTCGGCGTTCGGTTTTTTATTCGGAATCTTTAACCATACACGCCAGACGAAGCCGCAGATCCTCATGCATTGTCGGCATTGGCAAACCAGCTGCCGTTGCGCCAGTGATGACGCCAGATCAGCGCCAGCGTGATACCACGCAGCGCCAGGAAAACCGCCAGAGAGAGCCATAAACCGTGGTTGCCAAACCACGGCACCGTCAGCAGGGTCAGGCCAAAACCGGCAGCGGCAACCGCCATACTGTTACGCATTTCAGCCGCGCGCGTCGCACCCACAAACATGCCGTCGAGCAAATAGCACCACACCCCCACCAGCGGCAATACCACCTGCCAGATAAGATAGTGTCCGGCAACCGCCTGCAGTTCAGGAATGGAGGTCAGCAGCGCAATAAGCGTGCTTCCTGCCAGCGCGTAGACAAGGGCAAAGGCGAGGGCCACAAACCCTGCCTGCCGGCAGGCCGCGCGCCAGACGTGCAGCAACTGGCTACCATCGCGCGCGCCGTAAGCCTGACCGGAGTGGGCTTCGACGGCATAGGCAAAGCCGTCAAGCGCATAGGCGGTAAAGGTGAGGAACATCATCAGCACCGCGTTGGCGGCGACCGTTTCGCTGCCGAGACGAGCACCCAGCACGGTGATGGAGCCAAAGCAGAGTTGCAGCAGCAGCGAGCGCAGCATGATATCGCGATTGAGCGCCAGCAAACGGCGAACGCCGCCGCGCCAGGCGGATTTCAGCATCGAAAGAGAGATAGCCTGCCGGCGTAAAACCTGCCGCACCATCAGCAAGCCGATAAAGAAGGTGACATATTCCGCGATAACCGTCGCGAGCGCAGCGCCCTGCACATTCATATGCAGGCCCATCACCAGCCAGAGGTCGAGAACGATATTGAAGAGATTGCCGACCACCAGCAGTATCACCGGTGCGCGGGCATACTGCACGCCGAGCAGCCAGCCAAGCAGCACCATATTGCCCAGCGAGGCGGGTGCGCTCAGCCAGCGAATGGCAAGGAAGCGCCGCGCCTGCTCCAGCACTGCCTCGCTGCCGCCGGTAATATGCAGCGCCAGGTCGATAAGCGGCGTACGCAGCAGCGCAATGACGATACCTGCGCCGAGCGCCAGCAGCAGAGGCTGGACAAGCGCACGTGAGAGTGCAGAGGGATTTTTTGCACCAAATGCCTGGGCGGTCAGCCCGGTGGTGCTCATACGCAGAAACAGCAGCAGCATAAAGAGGAAGCTGGTTGCCGTTGCGCCAATCGCCACGCCGCCAAGGTAGACGGGGCTATCCAGATGACCAATCACTGCCGTATCAACTAAGCCCAGCAGCGGAACGGTGATATTCGATAAAATCATCGGCAGCGCAAGCCGCCACAAAGCTTTGTCGGATGCGGTTAACAGCGGCATAGCGTAAGCGTCGTTAAAAAGAGGAAGCGTGGCGCTGCGGCGCTAAACGGGCGCCACAGCAGAGAAAAGAGGCGTTACAGCCATTCACCGTTACGGATCACGCCAACTGCCAGCCCTTCAATGGTGAAGTTCTGTTTACGCAGATCAACAACAATCGGAGAGAAGTCGCTGTTTTCCGCCAACAGTTCAACGGTGTTGCCATGTTTTTTCAGGCGCTTCACCGTTACTTCATCTTCGATACGGGCGACGATCACCTGGCCGTTACGCGCATCCTGGGTTTTATGCACCGCCAGCAGATCGCCGTCCATAATACCGATATCTTTCATCGACATCCCGCTAACGCGCAGCAGGAAGTCCGCATGCGGTTTAAAGAGATTCGGATCGACCTGATAGTGGCTTTCGATATGCTGTTGCGCCAGCAGCGGCTCACCCGCAGCGACGCGACCAATCAGCGGAAGACCAATATCGTTCTCTTCTTCCAGCAGCAGGCGGAGACCGCGCGATGCACCAGATACGATTTCGATCACCCCTTTGCGCGCCAGCGCTTTAAGGTGTTCTTCGGCTGCATTTGGGGAACGGAACCCCAATTGCTGTGCGATTTCCGCACGCGTCGGTGGCATACCGGTTTGGGTGATGCGATCGCGAATCAGATCGAACACCTCTTGCTGCCTGGCCGTTAATGCTTTCATCCCGCCCCCTGGGTGTATATACAGTTATGCTGTGAGTATATACAGTCAACGGCGATTTTGAAACCACATTTAAGCAAAAATCCAGAGTGTTATAGAATTATGGAAACGCTATCGAAAATGTGACCAAAGAAGCGAGACCCAGGTAAAGACCGCCAGTAAGATTGTCATCAGCACCGCCGCCGATCCCATATCTTTTGCCCGGCCGGAAAGCTCATGGAATTCAGACCCGATACGGTCTACAACCGCTTCGATAGCGCTGTTGAGGATTTCGACAATCATCACCAGCGTGACCGAGCCAATAAGCAGGACGCGCGTGATGACATCAATATCCAAAAATGCAGCGATAATAATAGCCAGAACAACGGCTACGCCCTCCTGGCGAAATGCAGCTTCATTAATCCAGGCTGCGCGTACGCCTTTCCACGAATATCCTGCGGCTTTAATGATCCGGGTAAAACCGGTGGTATTATTGGCCATGAAAAGAACCTTTTTAACTATTAAGCGTCAATGAGTAGTGGTACACGCAGCGGTACCACAGAAATTATGCGTGCTTTCTGATATTCTTGCGGCGCAATGGCACTATTAATAACCAGAGGCTTTACACCCTTTATGTCCGGCTGGCCACGAATTTACTACAAATTACTGAACTTACCATTAAGCGTGCTGGTAAAAAGTAAATCGATCCCCGCAGAACCTGCACAGGAACTGGGGCTCGACACATCACGTCCTATTATGTACGTGCTGCCTTACAACTCAAAGGCTGACTTAATGACCTTGCGCGAGCAGTGCCTGGCGCATGAATTACCCGATCCCCTCGAACCGCTGGAGATCGATGGCGCGCTGCTGCCACGCTACGTGTTTATTCACGGCGGCCCGCGCGTATTCACCTATTACACGCCGAAAGAAGAGTCGATCAAACTGTTCCACGACTATCTGGATTTACACCGCAGCCATCCCGATCTGGATGTGCAGATGGTGCCGGTATCGGTGATGTTTGGCCGCTCGCCGGGGCGTGAAAAGGGTGAAATCAACCCGCCGTTGCGCATGCTCAACGGTGTGCAGAAATTCTTCGCTGTTTCGTGGCTTGGCCGCGACAGCTTTGTGCGCTTCTCCCCGCCGGTTTCGCTGCGCCGCATGGCGACCGAACATGGTACGGATAAGATCATCGCGCAGAAACTGGCCCGCGTGGCGCGTATGCACTTCGCCCGTCAGCGTCTGGCCGCCGTTGGCCCACGCCTGCCGGCGCGTCAGGATCTCTTCAATAAGCTGCTATCGTCGAAAGCGATTGCCCGTGCGGTGGAAGATGAAGCGCGCAGCAAAAAGATCTCCCACGATAAGGCGCAGCAGAACGCGATCGCGCTGATGGAAGAGATTGCCGCTAACTTCTCTTACGAGATGATTCGCCTGACCGACCGTATCCTCGGCTTTACGTGGAACCGGCTCTATCAGGGGATCAACGTGCACAACGCCGAGCGCGTACGCCAGCTGGCGCACGAGGGCCATGAAATTGTCTATGTGCCCTGCCACCGCAGCCACATGGACTACCTACTGCTCTCCTACGTGCTTTACCACCAGGGCCTGGTGCCGCCGCATATTGCGGCCGGGATCAACCTCAACTTCTGGCCCGCCGGGCCGATTTTCCGCCGCCTTGGCGCCTTCTTTATTCGCCGTACCTTTAAAGGCAACAAGCTCTACTCGACGGTGTTCCGTGAATATCTGGGCGAGCTGTTTAGCCGCGGTTATTCGGTGGAGTATTTCGTTGAGGGCGGTCGCTCGCGCACCGGGCGTCTGCTCGATCCGAAAACCGGTACCCTGTCGATGACTATCCAGGCGATGCTGCGCGGCGGCACACGCCCAATCACGCTGGTGCCTATCTATATCGGCTACGAGCATGTGATGGAGGTCGGCACCTACGCCAAAGAGCTGCGCGGCGCGACAAAAGAGAAAGAGAGCCTACTGCAGATGGTGCGCGGCCTCAGCAAGCTGCGTAACCTCGGTCAGGGCTATGTGAACTTCGGCGAGCCAATCCCGCTGATGAACTATCTGAACCACCATGTACCGGAGTGGCGCGAATCGATCGATCCGATTGAAGCGATCCGTCCGGCATGGCTGACGCCGACGGTTAATAGCATCGCCGCCGATCTGATGGTTCGCATCAACAATGCCGGGGCGGCAAACGCCATGAACCTCTGCTGTACGGCGCTGCTGGCTTCGCGCCAGCGCTCATTGACGCGCGAGCAGCTCACCGAGCAGCTTGACTGCTACCTTGAGCTGATGCGCAATGTGCCCTACTCCCCGGACTCCACCGCACCATCCGCCAGCGCCGCTGAGCTTATCGCTCACGCGCTGCAGATGAACAAGTTTGAGGTCGAGAAGGACACCATCGGCGATATCATCATCCTGCCGCGCGAGCAGGCGGTGCTGATGACCTATTACCGCAACAATATTGCGCACATGCTGATGTTGCCGTCGCTGATCGCGGCGATTGTCACCCAGCATCGTGCCATCTCACGCGGTGAAATTCTGCGTCATGTGGAACTGCTCTACCCGATGCTGAAGGCCGAGCTGTTCCTGCGCTGGGAAAATGCAGAGCTGGCGGAGGTGCTGGATAAGCTGATTCAGGAGCTGGTGCGCCAGGGGCTGATTACCCTGAAAGAGGATCTGCTGAGCATCAATCCGGCACACTCACGCACTCTGCAGCTGCTGGCCGCAGGCGCGCGCGAGACGCTGCAGCGTTATGCCATCACCTTCTGGCTGCTGAGCGCCAATCCGGCGATGAACCGCAGTACGCTGGAGAAAGAGAGCCGTACGCTGGCGCAACGTCTGTCGGTGCTGCATGGCATCAACGCACCGGAGTTCTTCGATAAAGCGGTCTTCAGCACGCTGGTGCTGACGCTGCGCGACGAGGGTTATATCAGTGATACCGGCGACGCCGATCCGGCGCGCACGCTTGGCGTTTACCAGATGCTGGCGGAGCTGATGACATCGGATGTGCGTTTAACGATCGAGAGTGCGACGCAAGCGGAGTAACGGAAGTGCCGGATGGCGCGTAAACGCTTATCCGGCCTGGGTGATAATGCTGAACGGTATGCTCATTGCCGGATGGCGCGCAAACGCTTATCCGGCCTGGGCGGTTTCAGGGGCACCGAACCCGTAGGCCGGATAAGGCGCAGCCGCCATCCGGCAACTCAGCGCCCGAGCCCGTCAACCCAGCGCACGAGCGCACAACCCCGACAAACCCGCGCTATACGTGCAGATAGCTCACCGCCAGCCCCAGAAACAGCACCAGACCAACGTAGTTATTGTTCAGAAAGGCTTTAAAACAGGCATCGCGCTCGCGGCCTGCAATCAGCACCTGCTGATAAACAAACAGCGCCCCGGCAACCAGCACGGTGGCGTAATAGCTCCACCCCAGCCCGTTCAGCCAGCCGACTGCCGCCATCATCGCCATTACCAGCACCTGCAAAATGCCGATAATCAGCTTGTCGTGACGCCCAAAGAGGATCGCCGTCGACTTAATGCCAATCTTCACATCATCGTCGCGATCGACCATCGCATATTCGGTGTCATAGGCCACCGCCCACAGAATGTTGGCGAAGAACATAATCCAGCAGCTCAGCGGCACGGACTCGCTCACAGCGGCAAATGCCATCGGTATTGACCAGCCAAACGCCGCCCCCAGCACCACCTGCGGCAGATGCGTATAGCGCTTCATAAACGGGTAGATCCAGGCCAGGCCCAGCGCAGCGACCGAGAGCAGGATCGTCATCAGATTGAGAGTAAGCACCAGCGCAAAAGCCAGCAGCACAAGGATGATAAACAGCCCGCGCGCCTCATTTTCCGTCACCGCGCCGCTCGGTAAAGGACGATTCGCGGTGCGCTTTACATGCCCATCAAATTTACGATCGGCGTAATCATTCACCACACAGCCGGCCGCGCGCATCAGCCAGACGCCGGCGACAAACACTAACAAAATCCACAGCGGCGGTACGCCAGGTGTTGCCACCCACAGCGCCCACAGCGTCGGCCACAGCAGTAACAGCGCACCAATTGGTTTGTCCGTACGCATCAGCCGATGAAAGGCCAACAGTTTAGTTGGCGTGAGACTCCACTCCATTTTCAGTTCCTCTTAGTACAGCGGTGACGCGGGCAGAAACAGTTCGGTCAACATCAGCGGTTTACCGCCGAGACGCAGGCGGGAGCGCCGCCCCCATAACTGCTCGTGGCGTCCAATATCAATAAAGTCACGCGTAAGTGTAGAAGAGGTGAAAAGATATCGCCCCAGCGGCGTACTCCCCAGCTTCTGCAGCGCCAGTTCCGGGCCGCTCAGTGTTGACTCGGGCACCACGGTGCGACCAGCAAGCCAGGGCTCTCCGTCGGCGCAGAGCAGAATTTCCCGCAGCCAGTAACGGGCTTCATCAGGCAGATGATCGCGCTCTTCGGCGATCTCATCAGGCGTGACAAACCCCTCGCGGATCAGCGTAACCGTGACCTTTTTGCCCTGTTGTTCAAAACGTTTGGTCATGGAATCTTCCAGCAACAGCCACTCGAGCAGTTGCGGTTCCAGCGCGGGGATTGCGTCCAGGTAGCGCAGCGCACGCAATTGCGTAAGCGCAGGATGTGACATGCCATACTCTCCGGTACATAACGTCGCAGTAGTGTATCGCAGAACCGATTAGTGAGTGGCGGGAAAGTTTATTCGCTTTTCATCCGTGCAACAGTTGCGCAACAGCGCACCCGCACGGCGGAAAAAAAGGTGCGTCTGGCGACGCACCAGTTACTACAAATATCAACAACGTGGGGAGAGATTACCCCTTGCCTTTTACACTGCTGATAAAAGTGGCACGGGCAGTTTTCGACCCGAGACGCTCTGCTTCATTCAATAATTTCAGGGCTTTATCGATATCACCCTTCTCAGCCGCCTGTTTGATCGCCCGGTTAAAGTAGCTCTCGGTATCATTGAGCATCGGCTCGCTTTTCGCGGCAGGTGCCGGAGCAGGAGCAGCCACCGGCGCAGGTGCGGGCTGCGTGTTATAAGCAGGTGCGGCGGTGTTGCCGACCGTCACCGCACTCGGCGCCGAGGAGCCAAACAGCGGGCCGACAAGAATGCTGGACGCAGAAGAGGTGCTGGCTTTCAGCGCCAGTGTGCCGCTGGTGGCATGGCGGGCGATGGGATCCGGAATATCCGGCACCGCGTTACCGTTTCCTTTGGCGTAAGCTTTCGCCGGGTCAACCATTTGCGTGGTCTGACGCAGATCTTTTTCCGTGGTGAACACTAATAAGTAGAGCTTTTGCTGACCCAGCGCAGGCGTCAGTTTCATAGTGCCTTCGAGGCGGTTATCGGACATCACGCCCGGCTCCTGGTAGGCAAAAAAGCTGGAGGGGAAAAAGGCTGCTGGCGATAGATTCTGGTCCAGCACCAACACGTTCGGCGCGAAGACGCTTTCATCTTTGACTTTGCTGCTTAACGTAATATTCAGTTCGCCGATATTGGCCGGCACGCTATAGGCCATCACCGGGCCGCTGATGCCGCTGACATTCAGACGCTGTCCTGCAACAGCGATATCGTTAGTGACGGTTTGTGACGCATTCACCGGCGTCCACTGCAGCTGCTGAAGCGCAGAGGCAGGAATAGCAGGCGCGGCGGAGAGATCCTGCGGCACGATGTTAATCGCTGCGAAGCTGGTCATGGGCGCAGCCAGCAGGCCAGCTGTGAGGCACAATGCGAGAAGACTCTTTTTCATTTTCATTGTTATCACCTTAATTTCGTTGTGAGCGGTAGCCAGGCAATAGCGCGCTTCACCTAAAATTGAGGGGCTTACGCCCCTCTTTTCATGCATTACAGCGGGTAAAACTCGATTACCACCAGATTTCCATCTGCGCACCGAAGGTCCACTCGTCGTTGTCACCACGGCTGGTGGTGCCAAACGGTGTTATCGTGCCGTTGCTGGCTGCAAACGAAGAAGTGCTACCGTCAGCATCGGTCTTCACGTAACCCCATTTTTCATCCCACTTGGCGTAGGTGGCGAACACACGGATCGCCGGGCGGGACCAGATGCTGTCGCCAGCCTGCCACTGTTGCGCGAGGGTGATTTTGTACTGGTTGTTGCGATCGCCCGTTTCCTGAGACTTCACATTGTCGTAGCCCACTTCCATCAAGGTGCTCATGATCGGCGTCCATTTGTACATCGGACGCACGCCCACGGTGTACCAGGTGTTGCCGCGGTTGTTATCGCGATCGGTATCCTGATACATACCGACATACATCAGGTCCCACTTCTCAGCGAGGTTGATAGCACCGTGGTCCAGCACGCGGATCAGGTGACCGTCGTTATCCACTGAGCCGCCACGCGCCTGGCCTTTACCCTGAGAAATCATTGAGTTGGTGGCATATTGCACCACGAACTTGTTGTAGCCCTTCATCATGCTCTGGGTATGTTCAGCGGTGAACATCCAGCCATCTTTCGAGGCGCCTGGCTCCAGGTAGTAGTCATCCGGAATATTGGTATGGCCGTAATCCACGCCCAGTTCCAGCACACCGTCCGGGTTGGTTTGCAGACCGGCTAAACGCACATCGAACACATCGTTAGGCACGTCGTTGTTATAGGTTCTGATACCCGTCGTAGGATCGCGATCGCCGAAGGCAGAAGAGCCGCCGGATTCAGAGGAGCGGGTCGCGGCCAGAGAGAGTTTACCGATGCCAACGTCAATGTTTTCAAGACCTGCGCCCGGGCCGGAGATATCCCAGTAGTAGAAGTCGATCATATGTACGTCATGACGCTGATAGAAGCGTTTACCGGCCCACATGTTAGCGCCCGGCAGCGCGTCGATCAGGTTTTTACCCACGACGTTAAATTCACGCACGGCTGGCGTGTTGCTGTCTTCCCAGTCATTCAACTGAGCGGTTTTGTAGGCGATGTTGGAGTCGAAATAGAAGCTTTTATCAGCGTCTTTCCACACTTCCTGACCTAATTTAATTTCAGCGTAGGTTTCGCATTCGTTACCGAGACGGTATTTGGCATCTGCACCGGTGGCCTGGAAGCACTGCTGCTCGCCGCCGCTGCCGGTCCAGCCAATGCCGGAACGTGCATAACCTTTAAAATCAACAGCGCCCGCCTGAGCAGACAAAATGCCTGCCGTAATGGCGATTGCCAGAGGAACTTTGCGCAGAGTAATCATCGTTCTATCTCCTGAGAGCTTGCTTTTCTTTTTTTACACGCCCCCGTCCGGCTAACGCTTTGTTGGCTGCCGTATTCACCCGTTCGCCTACCTTTGTATGCTCACAAGTGCATGCCGTTGCCGCCTCGACATCATGCGAATGGCTTTGTGTAATCTCTTTGTGGGGTAGCTTAAACGCCAGGTTCTTTATGCAACCGGCGGCAGGCGGTGCCATCTTCACGGAACAGATGGCAACGCTCCGGCGGTAAGCCGATGGCGAATGTGGCACCCTCTTCTACCAGCACCACGTCGTTCTGGCGGTAGACCAGGTTCTGACGTATTGCGGGGATCTGGATATGAATCTGTGTTTCGTGACCGAGCTGTTCGACGACCTGAACAGTGCCGGAGAGCGTGACATCGGCAATATCGCTGGGCAGCAGATGCTCCGGGCGAATGCCGAGCGACATATTGGCGCCGACCTGCACGTTGGCGCTGTCGACCGGCAGCCATACCTGCTGGCGGTTGGGCAGCTCAACCTGCACCTGTTCAATCGCCGTGGCGGTCACTTTTACCGGCAGGAAGTTCATCTTCGGCGAGCCGATAAAACCGGCGACAAAGCGATCTGCCGGGTAGTGATAAAGCTCGAGCGGCTTGCCGACCTGCGCCACGCGCCCGGCGTCCAGCACCACGATTTTGTCGGCCAGCGTCATCGCTTCGACCTGATCGTGGGTGACGTAAATCATCGTGCGGCGCAGGCGCTTGTGCAGACGGGAGATCTCAATACGCATCTGCACGCGCAGCGCGGCATCAAGGTTGGAGAGGGGTTCATCGAGCAGAAAAACGCGCGGCTCGGCCACCAGCGTACGGCCAATTGCCACGCGCTGACGCTGACCACCGGAGAGCGCCTTCGGCTTACGCTCCAGCAGGTGCCCCAGTTGCAGCACTTCGGAGACCTGGGTGACGCGCGATTTGATCAGATCTTTCTTCGCGCCCGCGAGCGTAAGGCCGAATGACATATTGTCTGCCACCGACAGGTGTGGATAGAGCGCATAGGACTGGAACACCATGCCGATACCGCGCTCAGCGGGCGGCACGTCGTTCATGCGGGTATCGCCAATCAGCAGATCCCCGCTGGTAATCGTCTCCAGCCCGGCAATCATGCGCAGCAGCGTTGACTTACCGCAGCCTGACGGGCCGACAAACACGACGAACTCACCTTCGTGAATGTCCAGACTGATATCTCTCGATACCACCACATCGCCCCAGGCTTTCGTGACATTTCGCAGCTGTACGCTCGCCATCCCCATCTCCCTTCGTTACAACCTGATACCAACGGATACATTCAAAGTGGCCTGACTATGGCGTAAGGATTTTTCCGGCGAATCCTCCACCCCCTGCGTTTTTTATGGGGGAGGAGATGGGAGGATGAGACGCGCTGCTCTGCCCCCCCGGCGAGCGGGCGGCGGGTAAATTCGTGACCGGCTTTGCAAAAAACGGCGCATTTTTATGTGCGCTGCGACACATAACGAAAATCCCTGTAACAGAGATCACACAAATCACCCCAGGGGCGTAGGGGTGGGGATGATGAGAAGCGCTTGCCAAAAAAGGAGACTACTCCCGTCAAACCACCTTATGCGTATTTATGAGCACATCATCTAAAGGACGGGATATATGAAAATCAAAACAGGCGCACGCATCCTCGCATTGTCCGCAGTGGCAACGATGATGTTCTCCGCCTCTGCCCTTGCCAAAATCGAAGAAGGTAAGCTGGTTATCTGGATCAATGGCGACAAAGGCTATAACGGCCTGGCCGAAGTGGGTAAAAAATTCGAGAAAGATACCGGCATCAAAGTGACCGTTGAGCATCCGGACAAGCTGGAAGAGAAGTTCCCGCAGGTTGCGGCAACCGGCGACGGCCCGGATATCATCTTCTGGGCGCATGACCGTTTCGGTGGCTACGCACAATCTGGTCTGCTGGCAGAAGTGACGCCGGACAAAGCCTTTCAGGAGAAGCTGGTTCCCTTCACCTGGGACGCGGTGCGCTACAACGGCAAGCTGATCGCCTACCCGGTTTCTGTTGAATCCCTGTCGCTGATTTATAACAAAGACTTAGTGCCGAACCCGCCGAAAACCTGGGAAGAGATCCCGGCGCTGGATAAAGCGCTGAAGGCGAAAGGCAAGAGCGCGCTGATGTTCAACCTGCAAGAGCCCTACTTCACCTGGCCGCTGATTGCCGCCGATGGGGGTTACGCCTTTAAATATGAAAACGGCAAATATGATGTGAAAGATGTCGGCGTGGATAACGCGGGCGCGAAAGCTGGTCTCAGCTTCCTGGTGAAACTGATCAAAGACAAGCACATGAATGCAGACACCGACTACTCCATTGCCGAAGCCGCGTTTAACAAAGGCGAAACGGCGATGACCATCAACGGGCCGTGGGCGTGGACCAATATCGACAAGAGCAAGATCAACTACGGCGTCGCGCAGCTGCCGACCTTCAACGGTAAACCGTCGAAAACCTTCGTTGGCGTGCTGAGCGCAGGCATCAACGCCGCCAGCCCGAACAAAGAGCTGGCGAAAGAGTTCCTTGAAAACTACCTGCTGACCGATGAAGGCCTGGCGGAAGTGAACAAAGACAAACCGCTGGGCGCGGTGGCACTGAAATCCTATCAGGATCAGTTAGCGAAAGATCCGCGCATCGCTGCCACCATGGCGAACGCCAAAACCGGCGAAATCATGCCGAATATCCCGCAAATGTCCGCCTTCTGGTACGCCACCCGTACCGCGGTGATTAACGCCGTGACCGGTCGCCAGACCGTAGATGCGGCACTGAAAGATGCGCAGGGCCGTATCACCAAGTAAGAACGTAACGGCCCTGCTCCACCCGGAGCAGGGCTAACTGGACAGGCTGTATACACGCCAGATTTCACGCTGCCTCGCTCACAACGAAGCGGCGTGAAGAGGGGCGTGTAGAGAGGACACTCCCATGGATGTTGTAAGAAAACGCCACTGGTGGCAAAGCTCGCAGGTTGCATGGGCCGCCATCGCCGTAATCGGGCTGCTGGTGGCTTACCTTGTCGTCATGATGTATGCCCAGGGGGAATACCTTTTTGCCATCACCACGCTCGTGCTGAGTTCGGCGGGCCTCTACATTTTTGCCAATCGTAAAGCGTACGCCTGGCGCTATGTCTATCCGGGTCTCGCGGGGATGGGGCTGTTCGTCCTCTTCCCGCTGATTTGCACCATCGCCATCGCCTTTACCAACTACAGCAGCACTAACCAGCTCACCCAGGAGCGCGCGCAGCAGGTGCTGCTCGACCGCTCATACCAGGCGGGCAAAGCCTATAACTTCGGCCTCTATCCGGACGGGGATAAGTGGCAATTAGCGCTGACGGACGGCGAGAGCGGCAAACACTATCTCTCCGACGCCTTTAAACCCGGCGGCGAACAGCAGCTGAAGGTTAAAGAGGTCGATGCGCTGCCTGCGGGCGAGCGCGCCAATCTGCGTGTGATTACGCAAAACCGCCAGGGGCTGAACCAGCTCACCGCGGTACTGCCGGATGAGAGCAAAGTGGCGATGAGCTCGCTGCGCCAGTTCTCCGGCACCCGCCCGCTCTATCAGGTTGAGCAGGACGGCACGCTGCTCAATAACCAGAGCGGCATCAAGTATCGCCCGAACAACCAGACCGGCTTCTACCAGGCGCTTAACGCTGACGGCAGCTGGGGCAGTGAGAAACTGAGCCCCGGTTATACCGTCACTATCGGCTGGGATAACTTCACCCGCGTCTTTACCGATGAAGGTATTCAGAAACCGTTTATCGAGATTTTTATCTGGACGGTGATCTTCTCCATCCTCACCGTGGTGCTGACGGTAGCGGTCGGCATGGTGCTGGCCTGCGTCGTGCAGTGGGAGTCGTTAAAAGGTAAGGCTGTCTACCGGCTGCTGCTGATCCTGCCTTACGCCGTGCCGTCGTTTATCTCGATCCTCATCTTTAAAGGGCTGTTCAACCAGAGCTTTGGTGAGATCAACATGATGCTGAGCGCGCTGTTCGGCATTAAACCGGCGTGGTTTAGCGATCCGAATACCGCCCGCGCGATGGTGGTGATCGTTAACACCTGGCTCGGCTACCCCTACATGATGATCCTCTGCATGGGCCTGCTGAAAGCGATCCCGGAAGATCTCTATGAAGCCTCGGCAATGGATGGCGCCGGGCCGTTACAGAACTTTTTCCGCATCACCTTCCCGCTGCTGATAAAGCCCCTGACGCCGCTGATGATCGCCAGCTTTGCCTTTAACTTTAACAACTTCGTACTGATCCAGCTGCTGACCAACGGCGGGCCGGATCGCATCGGCACCACCACACCGGCGGGCTATACCGACCTGCTGGTGAGCTACACCTACCGCATCGCCTTTGAAGGCGGCGGCGGCCAGGACTTCGGTCTTGCGGCGGCTATCGCCACGCTGATCTTCCTGCTGGTGGGCGCGCTGGCCATCGTCAATCTGAAAGCCACGCGCATGAAATTCGATTAAGGAGGAGGAAAACTATGGCTATGGTGCAGGCGAAATCGCAAAAGCTGCGGCTCTTTTTCACCCATGCGTTACTGCTGCTGTTTATCGCCGCGATTATGTTCCCGCTGCTGATGGTGATCGCCATTTCACTGCGTGAAGGCAACTTCGCCACCGGCAGCCTGATCCCGGAGCGCATCTCTTGGGAGCACTGGCGGCTGGCGCTGGGCTTTAGCGTTGAGCATGCCGATGGGCGCGTGACGCCGCCGCCCTTCCCGGTGCTGTTATGGCTGTGGAACTCGGTGAAGATCGCCGTGATTACCGCCATCGGCATTGTCGCGCTCTCCACTACCTGCGCCTACGCCTTTGCCCGTATGCGTTTTCGCGGTAAAGCGACGCTGCTGAAAGGAATGCTGATTTTCCAGATGTTCCCGGCGGTGCTGTCGCTGGTGGCGCTCTATGCCCTATTTGATCGTTTAGGCCAGTACATTCCGTTTATCGGGCTGAATACGCACGGTGGGGTGATCTTCGCCTATCTCGGTGGGATCGCACTGCATGTCTGGACGATCAAGGGGTATTTCGAAACGATCGACAGCTCGCTGGAAGAGGCCGCCTCGCTGGATGGCGCGACCCCATGGCAGGCGTTCCGCCTGGTGCTGCTGCCGCTGTCGGTGCCGATTCTGGCGGTGGTGTTTATTCTGTCGTTTATTGCGGCCATTACCGAAGTGCCGGTCGCCTCGCTGCTGCTGCGCGATGTCGATAGCTACACGCTGGCGGTGGGGATGCAGCAGTATCTCAACCCGCAGAACTACTTATGGGGCGATTTCGCCGCCGCGGCGGTGCTCTCCGCCATCCCGATTACCCTGGTGTTCCTGCTGGCGCAGCGCTGGCTGGTCAATGGCCTGACGGCCGGCGGGGTGAAGGGCTAAATTTCATCGTTGTCATACCCTTGTTGTTATTGCCACTGCACCCTCAATTTCGGCGGCCTGAACAGGCCGCCTTTTTTATTCGCGGCGCAGGCGCTGGGAGTTACAGATCCACAGCGTGATCACCAGCAGCAAGATCGCCGCCGAGTAGATCAGCACATCCATCGGCGACTGATGATCGATGATGATCAGCCGCACAATCGCCGTAATGCCGATATAGACAAAGTAGCGCAGCGGGAAGTGAAGCCCGGACTGAAAATACTTCACAATCAAGGCGATAAATTCGAAGTAGAGGAAGTAGACCACCAGCCCTTCGACCAGCTCATATTTGCTGGTTTGTACCGGCGCGAAGAGCGCAATGGCCAGATGCAGCGTCTCTTTGCCCAAAAAAACAATCAGGATAATACCCAGCGCCAGCAGACCCAGGCTGAGTATGCCCTGCAAAATAGTTGAAACAAACGCCACCCGCGGGTGATTAAGCGACGACATAACAGCACCTCATTATTGTTAGAAGATCCTCTGTATATCGCGTAAATGTGATCTTGATCTACTTTTTTTACTTAGATTATGTGACAGCCCGTGATGAGATGTATCGCTGAGCCAGCGAAGCGGGAGAGTAATAAGCGATGATGACGATACGTAAAGCGAGCGTGGAAGATGCCGCGCTGTTGAGCGAGATGGGCTATGCCAGTTACACCCACCATTTCGCGCACTTATGGCAGGAGAAGAGTGAACTGGAGGCGTTTCTGCACCAAGAGTACGCTGTGCCATCCCTGCAACAGAGCCTGCAAAGCGAAGCGGGAAACTGGTTTATCCTCTGCGATGCCGATCCGGTGGGTTTTGCTAAAGTCACGTGGCATTGCGCCAGTGACGATGAAAGCCCGGCCGGCACGCTGCTGCATAAGCTCTATCTCTTGCCTGGCAAAACGGGAAAAGGCTACGGCGAGCATCTCATTAATGAGATAGCGCGTGAGGCACAAGGCCGTGGCGAGACCTTTTTCTGGCTGGAAGTGCTGGATGCCAACCCGCATGCGCAGCGTTTCTATCAGCGCCAGGGGTTCGCGTTTATTAAGAGCGCCCTCTTCACCACACCTTCGCAACAAAGCACGCTGCATATTTTCGGCAAAGCGCTTTAAGGAGCCATCATGCACACCGCCTCTCTTCGCCACGCCGCCGTTCGCAACGTGACCTGCGGTGAAAATGTGGTGATTTATGAGCCCGCCAATCTGTATGACTGCACGCTGGCGGATGAGGTTTTTGTCGGCCCATTTGTAGAAATACAGGGTAATACGCAGATAGGCAAAGCCACGAAGATCCAGTCCCACACCTTTATTTGTGAGTACGTCACCATTGGCGAAGGCTGCTTTATCGGCCATGGCGTAATGTTCGCCAACGATCTGTTCCGCGACGGCAAACCCGATCCAAATCGCGAAAACTGGGGGCGGATTACGATTGGCAATGGGGTATCTATTGGCAGCGGTGCGACGATTCTGGCGGTCTCGATTTGCGATGGCTGCGTAATTGGCGCGGGCAGCGTGGTGACAAAGTCGACTACGGTGAAAGGCGTTTATGCGGGCAACCCGGCGCGACTGCTGCGCCGGTTGTAGAACAGCGCCCTTCTCAGCGTGAGAAGGGCGTTTGCTTACTGGAAGTTAACTGACTTATCGCTGGTCAGGCTGTAGAGATCGAACTTACGGCCCAGTTTCTGGCCGCCGTCACGCGTCAGCGGTGTCCAGCCGATGGCGGCACGGCTGCGGGTCGGGCTGGCGCTGAACAGATCCAGCGGTACAGAGACATACACCCCTTTGGTGAAATCCCCTTCGCCGTACTGCGCGGCGGAAACGTTGGTTTTCGTCGCATACGCCCCGACCACGATACCGCTGTCGAAGTGTTTCGACACTTCCAGCGTCACCCCTTTATCGCCCGCCAGATACTGCCCGGCGCTCGCTTTCACCAGTACATTATCGGCAAACCACGGCGTCCAGTAGGCGGTGAAGTGCCCGGTTTTCACACTGTAATCGGTGAACTTCATCATGTCCTGGGCGCTGCGCCAGTCACGCTGCTTCACGTAGTTCGCGTCAATCCCGAAGGCGAGCGGCCCGTCGACCGGACGCCACAGCACCTCTGCACCCGCGCCGCCGTACATGGTCTCAAGATAACCGCCATAGACCTGGCCATAGAAATTATTGCCGAGGTACTGCAGGTAGTTGGCCTGCAGGTTGTTCACATAGACATCGTTCTGCACATATTCACGCACGCGGGTACGCACGCGCGGCAGCGCGGAGTCCTTCGGCGGGTTGGTGTAGTTAAACTTGTCATAGTTATTGGAGATGTTGCCGAACAGGCTGCCGGTGGTCAGCAGATGGTCGGTGACCCACCAGTCGGCGGTCGCCATTATCCCCAGCTGATACATGTAGAAGCCTTCCGGCCCGCCGAGCGACTGGTTAAGCACCGGATCGAGATGGAAGTCGAACGCCGTGCGGTCGATATACCAGCCCTGCTCGGTTTTATCCGGCACGATTGGCGTGACGCGTTTTTGCACCAGCTCCGTATCCTGTCCCAGCGGTTCGCCCTCAAGGTGGCGTTTCAGGCTGGCGACATCCGTTTCGGTGGTCACGGCTGGCATACGCAGACGGTTTTCCGTCACCCGGATGGTGCGAATACCGTCCGGCAAATCATTCATGATGATACGGTTTGCGCGCTCAACCCCTTCCTGGTTATGACGATATTTCACCTGCTCGCCGGTAACATAGAGCGTATCGCCCTTGACCTGAATTTGCGGATCCGCAAGACCGGCATTGTACTTCAGCAACGTAAGCTGATTCGCCACCACCGAGTGTTGCAGGATCGCATCCTGCGGCTGCGGTTGATACTTCGGCCGTGGGTTATCGTTATACGCCGGACGCAAATTATTGAAGTTATTACGCAGGGTGAAGCCGAACATCCAGGTGTTGCCGCGCTCGTAGCTCAGGTTGATATCTGCCCAGTCCGACACGCGATAGATCGCGCCGACGTTCACTTTGCTGCGCTGCGGCAGTTTGCCGGCAAAATCCTGCTGATAGTTGTTGCCGTCATACTCCAGCTTCAGGCGCAGCGGGTTCCACGGCGTCTGGTACTCCACGCCGCCGAACAGCGCGCTCGGGCCACGGAACATCTGGCTAGTATCCGTTGAACCGGCCTGTTTATAGCGGGTATCGCGCACGCAATAGGCTGACTTGTAGCTACAGAGCGGGTTTTTAATGTTGCCATTAGTGCCCAGGTAGCCCCAGCCAATACCGAGGGAGAAATCAAACGGCCCCCAGGCTTTGTTCGCCACCAGATATTCGCCATCGAACAGCCCCGTCCCGCCGATATCACGCGCGCCGACGGAGACCTGCGGCAGCCAGTAGCCCTCTTCCCATAGGCGTAATTTCAGATCGAACGCTTTATCTTTATAGGTCTGGTTGCCGGAGAACGCTTCGACCGAGCTGTATTTGCGCGTGCGCACGTCGGTGTAACGCAGTGTAGTTTCCAGCCACGGGAAGAGCTGCACCGAGCCTGAGTAGTAACGATACTGGTCGTTATCGCGGTAGTTGAGGCTCAGTTCGCCCTCAGGTGCCATACGCGCGGTGGGCGTTTGCAACAGGCCAACGCCGCCGAAATCTGACTGCGAAGGCCCGATCGGGTCCGGCCAGGACTCCGCGTGACAAGCGGCGCTCACGCCAAGCGCCAATATGCTAATAACAAACGATTTTTTCATTATTATTCCGGTATCCGATGCGTCAGGGACTGGAGAATGTCGGCATTGAGCTTGTCATTCTCATCGCTCCACAAACCCGGTGCGAAACCGACGAAAATCACGCTGCCGGGCATCGGCTCGACGTGACGACGGTTCCAGTAAGCCACCGGTACCTTTTGCGTTTTACCGTTGGGATAGACCACCCAGGCGTAGCTGCGATCTGCGCCGCTCAACAGATCCATCTCGTCGAGGTAGCTCACCACATCGCGCTCTGGCGTAAAGGGTTTTTTGCCCGGACGGCTCACCAGCCCGACGACGGTAATGGTGGTCGGCTGCGGTCCCACCCACAGGGTGTAGTCGCCTTCCAGCGGCCGGTTAGCGCGGCGGTGCGTGCGCAAAAAGTCGGGATCGAGTTCAACAAGCTGCCTGCCGGTGACCTTGATTCCCTGCAACTGCTGACGCAAGCCGTTAATAGCAGCCGCGCTGTCACCGCCCTCTTCTGACGCGAGCGTGGTGAGCCGGGCCAGTAGCGCCTGATGGCGTGCCTGCTCGGTAATGGTCGCCCTGCGCTCGCTGACCACCGCACCCGGCCACCAGCTGTTCGCCAGCCGCGGCTGGCCCACCAGATCGACCAGATGTTCGGCATTGGTTAAGGTTTTCGGTTTGCTGTCGCCGGGGGTGTAAACATCAACGTTGCCCGCCGCCAGCGCCAGCGGGGAGACGAGGCTTGAAAGCATCAAAAGGAGCGCGCGTGTTTTCATTGTTTGCCCGCCTTAATCAGCGTGGTTTTCACCGGGAACCAGTCCGCGCCAAGATACTGTTCAGACTGGCGGATCACCCCGTCCTCATCCACCCAGTAGCGGTTGCGCCAGCTTTTTTGATCCGTTGTGACCTCTTCGTCCAGCACGCGAACGCGGGTTTCGTCGCTGCCCAGCTGCACGGTGTCGGTGCCATTCCAGTGGAACACCGAGCGGGCAGTGGCGTAGCGCACCTGTTTGTATTCGGTCCAGCCCATCATGCGCGTCCAGCTGGTGCCGTCGATAATTTGGTTAGGTTTCGCCAGCGGGTCTGCCGCCAGGTTGGTGACATCAAGCAGGTTATCGGTGCCAAGGTGGGTTTTTACGATGCGATAGTTTTGCGTCACGATGACGGCCTGATCTTGCGTCACCCATTTTTGCTGGCCGTTTTCGGCAAATGCCAGCACCACAAACAGCTGCGGGCCGTTATTAAGCCGCATATATTGGCTGGCGTAGGGCATATTACGGATATCTTCATCGGTAAGCTGCACGCCCGGCGTGCCAAATACGCTATTCCAGAGTGAATTCCCGAGGCCTTTGATCGGGCCAGAACATGCCTGAAGGAGCAGGCAAATCAAAATGATACCAGGTCGCTTCACGACTCTTCTCCGAAAGGGACGAAATAACCACACCGAAGTGTGGTTATAGTTAATGCACTCGCTATTACTGAGTACTTGTCGTGGTGGTGGTTGTGGTCCCCGTATTGGAACCATCACCGCCACCGGTTGCCGCCAGAGCGACACCTACCGCTGACCCTACGGTGCTCGCACTCGTTGCCGCAGAGCTGCCTGCAGAAACAGAGGTCGCTGCCGAGCCTGCTGCGTCACCGGTTTGCACCGGTGCAGCGAAAGCAGACGTCGCCGCAAGCGCGGTTATGGCAAAAATGCCATAAAGAGCTTTTTTCATATCAATTTCCCTTCATTGAATGAATGGAGATTTGCCTGAAAAAATTCAGGCGATAGGGAGTATACACAACTAAAGCAGATGAATTACGCCTCAGGAAATAGCGGGGAACCTTTTCGGAACATTAGCCGGAGCGTATATTTAGCAAACAGCTATCTTTATAAATACTTTAAAAAACATAGACATAAATAATCACATATTATTCATACAATAAGGCTAGTCCTAAAATAGATAGCAAGCGTTACGCTATGCACCCTGATTTTCGGATAAACCTGATGAATGATATTACGCGCGGTAAAGAAGGCTATTCCGCCCGGATTAGCCCTAACGGAAATAACATTATTGGAATTACTTATATATTGATTGGCGCAGACGGCGGATATTTACGGCGCGGCGGGAATAATTGCGCAGACAAAAAAAAGCGCCGCCGAAGCGACGCTTTCTCTGTTAACCGCGCCAGGATTTGTAGCGGTTAATCAGCCCGTTTGTCGAGCTGTCATGGCTGGAGATGGAGCGATCGTCACCCAGCTCTGGCAGGATACGGTTCGCCAGCTGTTTACCCAGCTCAACGCCCCACTGGTCAAAGGTGAAGATGTTGAGGATGGCGCCCTGGGTGAAGATTTTGTGCTCATAGAGCGCAATCAGCGCGCCGAGGCTAAACGGCGTAATTTCACGCAGCAGGATGGAGTTGGTCGGGCGGTTGCCTTCAAACACTTTGAACGGCACCACGTGATCCAGCGTTGCCGGATCTTTACCCTGATCGCGATACTCCTGCTCAACCACCTCGCGGGACTTGCCGAACGCCAGCGCTTCGGTCTGAGCGAAGAAGTTAGAGAGCAGCTTCTGGTGGTGATCGGAAAGCGCGTTATGAGTAATGGCCGGAGCGATGAAATCGCACGGCACCATTTTGGTTCCCTGGTGAATCAGCTGGTAAAACGCATGCTGACCGTTAGTGCCCGGCTCACCCCAGATGATTGGGCCAGTCTGGTAATCCACGGCGTTGCCATTACGGTCAACGTATTTACCGTTGGACTCCATGTTGCCCTGCTGGAAGTAAGCGGCAAAACGGTGCATGTACTGGTCATACGGCAGGATCGCTTCGGTTTCAGCGCCGAAGAAGTTGTTGTACCAGATACCAATCAGCGCCAGCAGCACCGGCAGGTTCTTATCCAGTTCGGTAGAGGCGAAGTGCTTGTCCATCGCGTGCGCGCCGGAAAGCAGCTCAACAAAGTTGTCGAAGCCCACGGAGAGGATGATCGACAGGCCAATCGCCGACCACAGCGAGTAACGGCCGCCCACCCAGTCCCAGAACTCAAACATGTTGGCGGTATCAATCCCGAACTCACCCACCGCTTTGGCGTTGGTCGAGAGCGCAGCAAAGTGCTTCGCCACATGCTTTTCATCACCGGCGGTTTTCAGGAACCAGTCGCGCGCGCTGTGGGCGTTGGTCATGGTTTCCTGGGTGGTGAAGGTTTTCGATGCCACGAGGAACAGGGTGCTTTCCGGGTTCACTTTCTTCAGCACTTCGGCAATGTGGGTACCATCGACGTTAGAGACAAAGTGCATGTTGAGGTGATTTTTATACGGGCGCAGCGCTTCGGTGACCATAAACGGGCCGAGATCCGAGCCGCCAATGCCGATATTGACCACGTCGGTGATCGGCTTGCCGGTGTAGCCTTTCCAGCTACCTGAAATGATCGCTTCAGAGAAGCTTTTCATCTTCTCCAGCACCGCGTTCACTTCCGGCATCACATCTTTGCCATCGACCATAATCGGCGTATTGCTACGGTTACGCAGCGCGACGTGCAGCACGGCGCGATCTTCGGTGCGGTTGATCTTCTCACCGGAGAACATCGATTTGATGGCACCGGCCAGATCGGTCTCTTTCGCCAGCGCCAGCAGCGCGTCGAGGGTCTCTTGCGTGATGCGGTTTTTGGAGTAATCCACCAGCATCAGATCGTCGAAGGTGGCGGAGAATTTGGTAAAGCGGTCACCGTCTTTTGCGAAGAGATCCGCAAGAGTGACGTCCTTCATTTCAGCGTAGTGTTTCTGTAGTGCCTGCCAGGCAGAAGTCTGCGTTGGATTGATGTTTTTCATAGCAATACTCTTCTGATTTGAGAAGTGAGACTGCCGTCGATTGTAGCGCCTGCGCGGGGAAGGTGTGATGGTTTTTATGTCAAAGGTTTGGTCGATGTGCGCAAAAGCCAGGCAAAAAACAGCGAAAACCAGCACAACATAAGTCATTTTACTAACAGCAAAAGCAGCATGAAAAATCCGCATAATCCCGACGTTGACACTATGCCCGCCCAGCCTTTATTTATAAATACACTGTTTTGCGAATGTTTTTTGCAGGAAAACTGCACGCTTCAGTTTCATCTACCCAGGCCACCGCTGTGGGGTGAAAGGCGAAGGTTCAACCTTGTGCCATGGCTGAAATGATATCCCCTGACACGAGGTAGTTATGTCAAGTTTCGTTGTCGCTAAATTTGGCGGCACCAGCGTTGCCGATTACGATGCCATGAACCGCAGCGCGGACGTGGTGCTCTCCGATAACAGTGTCCGTCTGGTGGTGCTCTCCGCTTCCGCAGGCGTGACCAACTTACTGGTTGCGCTGGCCGAAGGCCTTGAAGCGACCGAGCGTTTCGTCAAGCTCGACGCCATCCGCAAAATTCAGTTCGATATTCTGGAGCGTATGGGTAGCCAGGCGGTGATCCGCGAAGAGATCGAACGCCTGCTGGAAAATATTACTACCCTCGCTGAAGCTGCTTCGCTGGCAACGTCGGCAGCGCTGACGGATGAATTGGTCAGCCACGGCGAACTGATGTCGACCCTGCTGTTTGTGGAAGTGCTGCGCGAGCGTAGCGTGCAGGCGCAGTGGTTTGATATTCGCAAAGTGATGCGCACCAGCGATCGCTTTGGCCGCGCCGAGCCGGACGTAGCCACCCTCGCAACGCTTGCCACCCAGCAACTTGCCCCGCGCATCAACGAAGGCCTGGTGATCACCCAGGGCTTTATCGGCAGCGAAGCGAAAGGCCGCACCACTACGCTTGGCCGCGGCGGCAGCGACTACACCGCCGCTCTGCTGGCTGAAGCGCTGAGCGCGTCGCGCGTCGATATCTGGACCGATGTACCGGGCATTTACACCACCGATCCGCGCGTGGTGCCGGCAGCAAAACGCATTGATGAAATCGCCTTTGAAGAGGCGGCAGAGATGGCGACCTTCGGCGCGAAAGTGCTCCATCCTGCGACGCTGTTACCGGCGGTGCGCAGCGATATTCCGGTGTTTGTCGGCTCGAGCAAAGATCCGCAGGCGGGCGGTACGCTGGTGTGCAATAACACCACCAATCCGCCGCTGTTCCGCGCGCTGGCGCTGCGTCGTAAGCAAACGCTGTTAACGCTGCACAGCCTGAATATGCTCCACTCGCGCGGCTTCCTCGCCGAAGTGTTCGGCATTCTGGCGCGGCACAATATTTCGGTCGATCTGATTACCACCTCGGAAGTGAGCGTGGCGCTGACGCTGGATACCACCGGTTCCACCTCCACGGGCGATACGCTGCTGACGCAGGGGCTGTTGATGGAGCTTTCGGCGCTCTGTCGGGTGGAAGTGGAAGAGGATCTGGCGCTGGTGGCGCTGATTGGCAACGATTTGTCGAAAGCGTGCGGCGTGGGCAAAGAGGTGTTCGGCGTGCTCGAACCGTTCAATATCCGCATGATCTGTTACGGCGCGTCGAGCCATAACCTCTGTTTCCTCGTCCCCGGAAAAGAGGCCGAACAGGTGGTGCAGAAGTTACACCACAACCTGTTCGAGTGAGATTTTGCCTGATGGCGGCTGCGCCTTATCAGGCCTACGTAAACCATGCATATTTCAATTGGATGGCCCTTTGTAGGCCGGGTAAGCGCAGCGCCACCCGGCAAGCAGCCTCCGCAAGCCAAAACCAGCCGCAATATCGTGGTTCTGCCTGATGGCGGCTGCGCCTTATCAGGCCTACGTAAACCATGCATATTTCAATTGCATGACCCTTTGTAGGCCGGGTAAGCGCAGCGCCACCCGGCAAGCAGCCTCCGCAAGCCAAAACCAGCCGCAATATCGTGGTTCTGCCTGATGGCGGCTGCGCCTTATCAGGCCTACGTAAACCATGCATGTTTTAACTGCATGGCCGTTTGTAGGCCGGGTAAGCGCAGCGCCACCCGGCAGGGTTACGCCATCACCGTTTCAAACAGCAACTGGTCGAGATCGCGGACATTGCCGCTGCGGCTCTCGGGCAACGCATCGGCCACTTCACCGCGCGCCAACTCCTGGCTTATAAAATCATGCATCAACGGCCGACGCGCGCCGTACTGCGCTTCACCTGCGCGCTGCTTCACTTCCAGCAGCTCATCGATTTCAGCCCGCAGCGGCGCGCCGAGATCGCTTCCTGCCAGCAGGGTGGCGAAACGCATCGGCGGCATCCCTTTCCCCGCCTCTATCCAGCGCACCGCCAGTAGCGGGCGCAGCACATAGAAGTATTTTTTCAGCCGCACCTGCTCATCCTGCAAGTAACTGCGAAAGTTCTTCTTCGCCATCGCGTAGTAGTGCCAGCGCGCGCGAACCGGTGAAAACCAGTGCGGCACCTGATCGCGTAACGCTGCCAGCACGCCCTCATCCTGCTGATAAACCACCGGCGAATCGAGCCACTCGATAAGCGTCGGGTTTGCGGCCTTCAATAACCCCAGCGCTTTGCGCCACTCCCAGCCGCAAACATCCAGCTCCGCGTCTATCGGCAGCTCGATCACATCACGCTGCGGTTCGACGCGCAGGTACCACTGCGGCTTGTGCACATACAAAAAGCGCACATCATAATCACTGTCCGGCGAGGCAAAGCCCCAGCCGCGACTGCCTGATTCGCAGGCGTAGAGCACTCTCACATCATATTTGCGCTCTACTGCCTCTAACTCGAGCCGCACGCGTTCACGCATGGCGGCATCAACTCCGTGCTGTTCCATTTCTTACTCCTTTAACCTTTTACGCACACTACCTGACGCAGGGTATGCACCACTTCCACCAGCGAGGCCTGCGCCGCCATCACGGCGTCGATATCTTTATAGGCCATCGGGATCTCATCGATCACCTCGCTGTCTTTACGGCACTCCACATGCGCGGTAGCGCGGATCTGATCTTCAACGGTAAAACGCTTTTTCGCCGCAGTACGGCTCATGGTGCGCCCGGCACCGTGGCTGCATGAACAGAAGCTCTCTTCATTTCCCAGCCCACGCACGATAAAGCTTTTCGCACCCATTGAGCCGGGAATAATCCCCATCTGCCCTTTTTGCGCCGACACCGCACCTTTACGCGTTACCAGCACCTCTTCACCAAAGTGCGTCTCTTTTTGCACATAGTTATGGTGACAATTCACCGCTTCCTGCTGTGTCATAAAGGGTTTAGTGACAATACTCGACAGTGCTGCCAGCACGCGCGACATCATCACTTCCCGGTTATGACGGGCGAAATCCTGCGCCCACTCAACCGCTTCCAGATAGTCGTCATAGTGCTTGCTCCCCTCGCGGAAATAGGCGAGGTTTCGGTCCGGCAGATTGGCGATATGCTGCTGCATATCCTGCTGGGCCAGGGTGATAAAGACGTTGCCGATGGCGTTACCCACGCCGCGCGAACCGCTGTGCAACATCACCCAGACCCGCTGCTGCTCATCCAGACACACTTCAATAAAGTGGTTACCGGTACCCAAAGTTCCCAGATGCTGATAATTGTTAGTTTTCAGCAAGCGCGGATATTTATCCGTCAGCCGCTTAAAGCGCGGCGCAAGCGACGCCCAGTGCGCATCCACCTCTTCGGGCGGTCTTGACCATGAGCCTTTATCCCGCTTCGATCGGTTTACCGAGCGCCCGTGCGGCACAGCTTGCTCAATGGCGCTGCGCAGCCCGCTCAGGTTATCCGGCAGATCGCCTGCCAGCAGCGAGGTGCGCACGGCAATCATGCCGCAACCGATATCCACGCCGACCGCCGCCGGGATAATCGCCCCTTTGGTCGGGATGACGCTACCAATGGTGGAACCTTTCCCGAGGTGCACATCCGGCATCACCGCCAGATGTTTGAAGATAAACGGCATTTTGGCGGTATTAAGCAGCTGCTCACGCGCTTCTGGCTCGACCGGCACGCCGTGGGTCCACATCTTCACCGGCGCGCTGTTTTCACGCGCCAGCAGGTTGTAATCGTTATGCTGCATTATCTTTTCCTTTAATGTTTACAAGGCCGTGCAATACCTGGTCGAGACCACCGAAGACCGAGATCTTATCGATGCGCTCTGCGACACGCTCCAGGGTTTCCAGCTCTTTCAGGCGCAATGCCACCGGGTTGCTCTCCATCACTTTCGCCGTGTTCAGCAACGAACGGGTGGCGGCGGTCTCTTCGCGGCGGCGGATCACATTCGCCTGCGCCGACTTTTCTGCCTCGACTAAGCGCGACAGAATGGTTTTCATCTCGCCCGGCAGGATGATGTCTTTCACGCCAAGCGATGCCACTTCGATGCCGAAGGCCGCCATGCGGTTCGCCACCTGTACGCTAACCACATCAGCAATAATCTGCTTATCTTCCAGCAACTCATCCAGCGTGCGGGTACCGATCGCTTCACGCAGGGCAAACTGCAACTCGCGGTAGAGGTGATCCAGCGGTTTGCTCAACTGGGCAAACGCGCTCAGCACATCGCTGTAACGCCAGTTCGCCGCCAGGTTGAGGCGCAGGGTCACTTTATCTTTGGTCAGGATCTCCTGGCCGCTTACTTCCAGCACCTGCAGGCGCAGATCGACCACTTCCGCTTCCACCAGGTGGTTCACTTTCCAGTAACCGCTGATACCCGCCGGTAACAGCGCCTGGGTTTCGCCATCGATTTTCAGCACGCCCGCATGCCAGGCGGGAACCTGCACCACCAGGATTGCATCGCGCCCTTTCACCGCCGCGCCGCGTTTCGGCTGCAATACGGCGTTAACGATGTCGGCCGGGACGCTCACCTCGTCGGTATTGAGGCGCACCAGCGTCAGGGTGTCGTCCGCTTTCCAGTAAAGACGGCGCGTGGCGGGCGGCAAAATCTCCAGCAGCATGCCGTTCAGGTAGAGCGCGCCCGCTTCGTTATCGCCCAGATCGGCTGCCAGGCAATACTTTTCCACCCACTCCGGCTGGAAGCGGCGCAAATACTCGGCAAGCCCGGCCGGCACTTCACTGCCGTCCCGGTTAACAACCAGCACATCCGGCTTTTTGCCAAACCATGGCAGACGGTGCTCTCCGGTTTCCAGAACCTGGTAGTAGTCGCCCTCTTTTGCCAGTAACGCTAACTGACCTTTTCGAATTGTGATTTTGTTGGTCATCTCTATTCCCTCTTATTTTTGTTGTTACGACCGCGGATGCAGGGGCGAAGCGACAGGGGAAACACTGTTTTGCCTGCCGCCCGGCGCCATTATCGGCGGTCGTCTCATGTCACCGTAAACTGCGCGATGACGGGGTACTGCATCATGATTATCTGGAGAGATAATGGTTGCGAATTCGGGAGTCGAACCCGATCAATAACCGATTTTCCGCAGATGTCTCTGCACTGACGGAACGCCTCCGGGAAAACGGCGCTTGCCGCTCCTGATGCGCCGGCGGGGTGAATAACCCCAGCGAACTCAGCGTGTTGACGAGATAACTATTGCGAGAGGCGTGCCAAAAAGAGGGAAACAAGAAAATAAATTTTTATCTTATTGAAAATAAATAATTTAATTTTTTAAGGCGATGCCAGGCATTGTGCCAGCCTACAAGATTTCTTATCTTTATATATCGCATTTTATTATTCAGGATAAAGATGAAACGTCGGGTTGTGATTGGGGTGCTGGGAACAGTGCTGGATAAACGCGGAAAACGGCATAACCGCTTTCGCAAATGGCGACCGACAGTGGCGCTCTGCCAGCAAGCGGATTTTCCTGTCGACCGGCTGGAGTTGATCCACCAGCCGCGCGATGAGGGGCTGGCGGCGCACACCGCGGAGGATATCGCTGTGCTCTCGCCGCGCACCGAGGTGCGCACCCACCCGGTGGCGATCAAAAACCCGTGGGATTTCGAAGAGGTCTACGCCGCGTTTCTCGATTTCGCCACCCACTACCCTTTCGACACCGACAATGAAGAGTACCTGGTGCATATCACCACCGGGACGCACGTGGCGCAGATCTGCTGGTTCCTGCTCACCGAAGCGCGCTACCTTCCCGCCAGCCTGTTGCAGACCGGCCCGGCGGCGAGAGGCGCGAACGATAAAGAGATCTCAGCGGGCGTCTGTTCGGTTATCGATCTCGATTTAAGCCGCTATGCCACGCTGACCAGCCGTTTTCAGCGTGAGCAGCAGCAGTCGGTCTCGTTCCTGAAATCGGGTATTGATACGCGCAACGCCACCTTTAACCGCATGATCGATCAGATTGAGCGCGTCGCGCTGCGCTCCTCTGCGCCGATTCTGCTTACCGGCCCGACCGGGGCAGGAAAATCGTTTCTGGCAAAACGCATCTTTCAGCTACGCCACTCCCGCCATCTCGTTGCCGGGCGGCTGGTGGCGGTGAACTGCGCCACCCTGCGCGGCGATAACGCCATGTCGACGCTGTTTGGTCACGTTAAGGGAGCGTTTACCGGCGCACAGCAGGCGCGAACCGGGCTGCTGCGCGAAGCCGATGGCGGGGTGCTGTTTCTTGATGAGATCGCTGAGTTGGGGCTGGACGAGCAGGCGATGCTGTTAAAAGCGATTGAAGAGAAAACCTTTTTCCCCTTCGGCTCAGATAAAGAGGTGCAGAGTGACTTCCAGCTGATTGCCGGTACCCATCGCAATATGCAGCAGTGGGTTGATGAGGGGCGCTTCAGGGAGGATCTCTACGCGCGTATCAATATGTGGACCTTTGAACTGCCGGGGCTGGCGCAGCGGCGCGAGGATATCGCCCCCAATATTGAGTATGAGTTGCAGCGTTTTGGTCTTGAGCAGCAGACGCAGATCCGCTTCGACAAAGGGGCGCGCGAGCGTTACCTGGCCTTCGCCTGCTCGGCGCAGGCGGCGTGGTGCGGCAACTTCCGCGAGCTGAGCACCTCGATTGCCCGCATGGCAACGCTGGCGGAACAGGGCCGCATCACCGATACGCTGGTGGCGGAGGAGATCGCGCGGCTGGAGTACAACTGGCGCGGTGCGCCATCAATGGGCGATTTGCCGGTCGACATGGAGACGCTGGATCTCTTCGACAGACGCCAGCTGGAGAGCGTGGTGGAGGTGTGTCGCCGCACGCAGAGCCTCTCTGAAGCGGGCCGCGAACTGTTTGCGGTCTCGCGGCAGAAAAAAGCCAACCCCAATGATGCTGACCGGCTGCGTAAATATCTCGCGCGCTTTGGCCTGAGCTGGGAGAGCGTGCGCGGCATAACATAAACGATCTTCATCATAATTCGTTTGAATATTAATCCTTAGCACGATAAACATTGGCTATGGTCGGGCTCGAACCCGACCGTTAATAAACCCCCGAATCGTTTACGAGAACGGGGAACAACACAACACAATGTCATCGCAAGGAAATCCCCATGCTCGCAACCTTCACGCGGCTGTTCCCGCTCTGGGCCGTGCTGCTCTCCGTTCTCGCCTACTGTTTCCCGCCGACGTTTGTCGCTATCGGCCCGTGGGTCACTACGCTACTGATGCTGATTATGTTCGGCATGGGCGTGCATCTTACCCTCGACGACTTTAAGCGCGTGCTCTCCCGACCGGCCCCCGTCGCGGCGGGTACGTTTCTTCACTATCTGGTGATGCCGCTGGCGGCGTGGCTGCTGGCAATGATTTTCAAGATGCCGCCGGATCTCTCGGCTGGAATGGTGTTGGTTGGCAGCGTCGCCAGTGGAACCGCATCCAACGTGATGATCTATCTTGCTAAAGGCGATGTCGCGCTGTCGGTGACCATCTCTTCGGTCTCAACACTGGTGGGGGTTATCGCCACGCCCCTGCTGACGCGCCTCTATGTCGATGCCCATATCCAGGTCGATGTAATGGGGATGCTGCTGAGTATCCTGCAAATCGTGGTGATCCCGATTGGTCTGGGGTTGATTGTTCATTACCTCTTCCCGCGGGTGGTGAAAGCGGTAGAACCCTGGCTGCCCGCCTTTTCGATGGTCTGTATTCTGGCCATCATCAGCGCAGTGGTCGCCGGTTCCGCGTCGCATATTGCTTCTGTTGGGCTGATGGTGATTGTGGCGGTGATCCTGCACAACGCGATTGGTCTGCTGAGCGGTTACTGGGGCGGGCGTCTGTTTGGTTTTGATGAGTCCACCTGCCGGACGCTGGCTATCGAAGTGGGAATGCAGAACTCGGGGCTGGCTGCCGCGCTCGGTAAGCTCTACTTCTCACCGCTCGCCGCCCTACCCGGCGCGCTCTTCTCGGTGTGGCATAATCTTTCCGGCTCGCTGCTGGCAGGCTACTGGTCGGGTAAACCGGTAGAGGGCCGTCAGACAAAAGAGCGTAAAGCGAGTTAACGGATAGAGGGAGAGCGGATCGTAGCAGGTCGATCTGCTCTCCCTGATATGGCTTAACCCACGGTGACGGTGACGGGTTTTCCCAGTTTGCCCAGCATTGTTATCAGCGCATCGACGGTAAATTTACTGGTTTTCTGATTCACTACGTCAGAGACGCGCGGTCGTGAAATATTCAGTTTCGCAGCGACGTCGGCCTGCTTGAGTTTGTTTTCATCGATCCAGTCTGAAATCTCCTGCATCAGCTGCTGTTTGATCGCTAAGAGGGCGAGCACCTCTTTTTCAGCCTCCTGCGCGAGAAGTTGCGACTCGGCCTCATCGAATCCCAGTTCGGAAAAGATATTCGCATCGGCGGGGGTGATATGACCGATCGGGCCATGGTTATCTTTTTTCATGTTGACTCCTGTGGTGCTCAATAACATCACGGTAGCGCAATCGGGCCAGCGTTTTATCGGCTAATGCCGTGCGCTGCGATCGTTTGTTAAAGCAGTGCAGAATATAAATAGCCTCTTCAAAACGGGCTATATAGAAAATCCGGTAGGCGCTGGTACGATCCCGCAGGCGGATTTCAACGGCACCGGGGCCGATTTCAGCCATCGGCTTCCAGTCCGTTGCATCCAGCCCTGCCTGAATTTTATGCAGTTGATATCCTGCATCTTTACGCACCTCCGCAGGGAAAGCGCGTAGATCGTTGAAGGAAGTCCCCATCCAGATGACAGGTTTTAACGCAGGCCGGAAAGTGAGCATACTACATCCTTGTATAAAATTTTATACCTATTGTGGAGTGTAGATTACCCTTGTGAACGAGAGTGTCACCTGGCTTCGCGATGACCTGCGAGCCAATTTCCAGTTATGGCGTTCTTGCCTGCGCTTTTGACGCGTTATCGCGTAGACTCGTGACACTTCCTTAGGAGAACATGCCATGGCCGTGACCAGACTGACGCAAAAAGAGATGACCGAAAGTGAACAGCGGGAGCTTAAAACGCTGCTCGATCGCGCCCGCATTGCACATGGACGCCCGCTGAGTAACTCTGAGGCGAACCATGTTAAGAAAGAGTACATCGATAAGCTGATGGCGCAGCGTGAAGCGACCGCGAAGAAAGCCCGCCAGGTGAAAAAGCAGCAGGCTTATAAACCTGATGAGAACAGCACCTTTTCGTGGTCGGCAACCACGCAAACGCGCGGACGCCGCTGATTAGCGCCCTTTCTTTTTCCGGCCCGGCTGGGTAAAGCGTTTACCGGCCGGTTTCGCCCGGCTTTTATCTTCCGGCTTCGCCGCTTTTACCGCAGGCTTTTTCGCCGCCTGCGGTTTCGCGTTGCTCTTCGCTTTCGGTTTGGCTTCCGAGGTGGAGTTCTCAATCAGCTTAAACAGCGCAATCAGCTCATCACCGGTGAGGTCGCGCCACTCGCCGGGCGGCAATCCGGTCAGGCTGACGTTCATAATGCGCGTGCGCTCAAGCTTGGTCACCTCATAACCAAAGTGTTCGCACATGCGGCGAATCTGGCGGTTAAGCCCCTGCACCAGCGTGATGCGGAAGGTAAAAGGCGCTTCCCTCTTCACTTTGCACTTTTTGGTTACCGTACCGAGGATCGGCACACCTGCGCCCATCCCGCGTACAAACTCATCGGTAACCGGCTTGTTGACCGTGACCAGATACTCTTTTTCGTGGTCGTTTCCCGCCCGCAGGATCTTGTTCACCAGATCGCCGTGGTTGGTCAGGAAAATCAGCCCCTGCGAATCTTTATCGAGCCGGCCAATGGGGAAAATGCGGCTACTGTGGTTAACGAAATCGACGATATTGTCTTTTTCGCCCTCTTCGGTGGTACTGACGATGCCAACGGGTTTATTCAGCGCGATAAACACTAGATCTTCTTCACTTCGCGGTTCGATAAGTTGCCCGTTCACTTTCACTACGTCTCCGGCCACCACCTGGTCGCCAATCCCGGCGCGTTTGCCGTTGATAAAGACGTTGCCCTGTTCGATGTAACGGTCAGCCTCGCGGCGTGAGCAGATTCCGCTTTCGCTAATGTATTTATTTAAACGTGTAGATTGGGTTGGCAGCATAAGTTCTCCTCTGAAAGCGAAATATAACGTTGTTGAGCTGAAGAGAAAAATGGATTTTTGCCCCAGCGGCGAAGAAGTGTGCGCTAACTCGTTAAAATATATGCACTATGTGAAAGCGAGCAAAGTAGTCTGCGAGACGCTTTCCAGACTGAAAATGAATCGCTTTTTTGGTGCGCCGGGCATGCCATGATTTTGCCTTGAACAAAACAACCGTAGTTTATAAACTACAAGGCAACTGGCATGAAAGAGATAGTCCAAACCGACGCGTTTAAACTCTGGGAGTCATCATTACGCGATGCGAAATTGCGAGCGATTATCTCAGCGCGTCTTTTTAGATTGGCAAATGGCCTCACCGGAGATGTGAAACCAGTCGGGGAAGGGATAAGCGAATTACGAATACATTATGGTGCCGGTTACCGCATCTATTTCCAGCTGCGGGGTAATACCGTTGTCGTGTTGTTGTGCGGGGGGGATAAAAGTACCCAACCAAAAGACATTATCTACGCCAAATAGCTGGCAAAATGTGTTTAACCATCAGGTGATTACCATGAATAAATTAACCCCTTATGATCCCGCAGCGGCACTGGTTAACGATGAGGCGATAGCGCTCTTCATGGCGGATGCACTGGAAACCGGCGATGCGGCTTATATCGCCCGAGCATTAGGGGTGATCGCTCGGGCCAAAGGGATGAGCGACATCGCTGCAGAAACCGGTTTGTCACGCGAGCAGCTCTATCGCTCTTTCAGCGAAAAGGGGAATCCGACACTGAAGACGACACTCTCCGTAATGAAAGCGCTGGGCATTGAACTGACAGTCAAACGCTAAGCTGCCGTGCCCGCAGGCACGGCGTGGATTAATACTCTTCGCGGGATTCGTCTTCGTCGGGCTGTTCCAGCACGCTGTAGGCTACCGAGCAGAAGAGCGAGTTGAGGCGCTTCATATCGCCGAGCAGGCCGAGGTGCAGCGAGCTGGTTTCAATACTCTGCACGTTTTGCTGATGCAGACGATCGACGTGCGCATGGGAGTAACGGCGGTTCAAAATGCGGAAGCGGTGCTTGCTGCGGCGCAACCGTCGCGCGCTGGTGACATCGCGGGAGAAAAAGACCGACATCGCCAGCTTCAGGTTGTTAAGCAGCTGCTCATGGAGGGCATCCAGCTCTTTCAGCCCTTCAAAGGAGAACGCGCGCCGCGCGGCGAGGGATTTATCGGCGATCTCACTGCCCATGCGCTCAATAATGTCGGAGGCCTGCTCAAGGTTAAGGGACATCTCAATCACCTCGCCCCAGCGTTTAGACTCCTCTTCCGCCAGCTCATCTTTCGGCATGCGCGCCAGGTAGAGTTTGATGGCTGTGTAGAGCACATTCACATCGTCAGCCTGCTTACGCAGCTCCTTCTCCTGACGCGGTTCGCCATGCATCACTTTATGTAGCCCTTCGAGCATCTGCTCCATTGCATCGCCCATGCGCAGCGTTTCGCGTGCGGCATTGGCCAGCGCCAGCGTTGGCGTATCGAGCGCGGAGCTGTCGAGGTGCTTCGGCTTGAGACGCGCCTCCAGCTCCGGCTCTTCGTGGATAATTCGTTTACAGAAGCGCGCCATCGGGCTGGCAAAGGGCACCATTGCCAGGCAGCGGATGACGTTGTAGAAGACATGGAAATAGATCACCAGCTCCGATTCCGGCAGCGGCAGTTTCTGCATCCCGTCAGCAAGGAGGTGAACGAAAGGCAGAATAAGCAGGCTACCCACCAGCTTGAAGAGCAGGCTCCCAAGCGCAACGCGGCGTGCGGCGGCATTGGCCCCGCTGTTATTCAGCATCGCCAGCAGACCAGATCCGAGGTTGGCACCAATCACCAGGCACAGCGCCACCGGGAACGAGATTATACCGGCCGCGGTTAACGTCGCGGTCAGCAACACCGCGGCAAGACTGGAGTAGCTGATAATGGCAAACACCGCGCCAATCAGCGCGTCGAGCATGATATCGCCGGTCAGCGAGGCGAAAATCACCTGCACGCCATTCGCCTGAGTAATTGGCGTCACCGCCTGCACAATCAACTCCAGCGCCAGCAGGATCAGCCCAAGGCCAATGCTGACGCGGCCAAGCTGCCCTTCGCGGGTCTGTTTACGCCCAAGAAAGAAGATCACGCCGACAAAAATCAGCAGCGGCGAAAGCCATGAGAGATCGAAGGTCAGCACCCTCGCCATCAGCGCGGTACCCACATCCGCGCCGAGTACGATCACCAGTGCCGGGGTCAGCGCTACCAGATCCTGGGCGACAAAGGAGGCCACCAGCATTGTGGTGGCATTGCTGCTCTGCACCAGCGCGGTCACGCCAATACCGGCGCAGAAGGCGAGCGGTTTTTTCTCTACGCTGCGGCTAAGCACTGTGCGCAAACGCGCGCCAAACACGCGCATGACGCCGGTTCGTACAATGTGTGTGCCCCACACCAGCAGGGCGACAGCAGAAAGAAGATGTAGCAAAGTTAACACGGAATCAGCTTCTCCTTATCGTTATGCGCTGCCTGTTATCCACATGGATACGGCAACTTTATGAAGTAAGTATAAGGCGTTAAACCTGAGACGGGCGCAGGACGCGCAATCCGCGCCCTGTGAGTTGTAAGAATAGATGACAGTTATGTGACAGAAGCGAGGCGTTGGCGGTCAACGCGTTAACGCGGCATCCGCGCGTGGGGTGCCGTTACGTTTTGCCCAGACCACCGAGCCAATTTTTAACGCTTCCGACAACATAAACAGAACTATCGCGACCAGGGCCGAGCGGAATCCCGTCAGATGCAGCATCATCGGAATCAGCGCAACAGAGCATTTTAATGAGCACACGCGGGCAATTTCCTGCACCACAAAGAAAATCATATTGATATTTTTCTTTGCCAGAAACGACCACGCAGAAAATATTAACGAAATAATTAATGCAATATTAATAAAGAACATCAACTGGACTAATCCACCCGTCACACCGCTGACGCCTAAGCGGCCATAGTTGGAATAAAACGCGCTGATATCAGAATAAAAAGGCACGTTACCGCTCTGCATCGAAAAAAAGAGATATCCGAGCAGCGCCAGCACGTCCATCACGCCCCAAAAGATAAATATTTTATTTCTTAAATTCATAATCTTCATCCCTTACGCCTGGAATCCAGTGCCATGATTTACCTGACACCGCCCAGGCATCATCACCCTCAAGATATTTCTGGTAGATCGTCCGCTTTTCGCCATAGCGGCGGATCACCGAACGATTATAGAGGAACTCGCGCGTATCGGATGCCAGGTCTGCCGGCAGCGGTGTCCACAGCTGAATTTTATCGCGCGAGGTGTTCATATAATCTTTGCCGTCAGAGCCGAAGACGCGCCCCTCGTCGCCCATACTGGTCGCACGGTTAAGCAGCATCACCGCCGCATTCTTCACGCCGTGGAAGTCCGTTTCGCTGGTTTTCCAGTAGCCGGGGCCAAACTCATCCGTTACCGGTGCAAAATCGCTGCGGGTCGGTGCCGGACGCCCGTGCACCGCCACGCTATCTTTAAAGCCGTTGATAATCGTACGCACAAAGACGGCGTTGAACGACAGACTCTGCACGCAGAACAGCTCAGCGCTTTCGGAAATAAAGAACGGATAGTAGAAGCGGTTGCGCGAGCTGATATTTGGCCGGACCACCACCACAATGCCTTTATCAATCAGGCTATCGATATAGTTCTCTTTTTGATGGCCCAGCGGATCGTGCGGTAAACCATATTTAAAACCGTGATGGGGTTTTATGCTGTAGCCATCAATACTGCCTAAAAGATTATTGGGGCTGCTTTCAATAAAGTACTCTTTTTTAATGATGTTTTTTGCAATATCTGGCGCGAGGATATTCTCATAATCCTTCGGCAGTAAATTTCTTTTCCTGATATCATAAATATCCATTTTATAATACTCACGTTTAATTGATGTCAGCCAAAAGCAGCGCAAAAAAGAGAGCAACTTTACTTTTTAATCTGCCTCCATCATACGCATGAAGCGGAATGAGGGCCTAAGAAAATATCATACTTTAAGAATGTTCTTAGTTCAAATTTGTATTATGTCTGCTTTGCGATAGTTTCGTGAAAATGAAATGAAAAAACGGGGCAATTAACCTGCCCCGTATAATTTAATCCGCATCGTAACCTAAATGGGACGCCAGCCAGCGTTCCACTTCCGGCACACTCATCCCCTTGCGACGTGCGTAATCTTCCACCTGATCACGCTGAATTTGCGCCACCGCGAAATATTTACTCTCTGGATGGCTGAAATACCAGCCGGAGACCGAGGCACCCGGCCACATGGCGAAGGACTCCGTCAGCTTCATGCCGGTATGTTTTTCCACATCCAGCAGTTGCCAGATGGTCCCTTTTTCCGTGTGCTCCGGGCAGGCCGGATATCCCGGCGCCGGGCGGATACCCTGGTAATTTTCGCGGATCAGCACCTCGTTGCTGAGGTTTTCATACGGCGCATAGCCCCAGTAGACTTTGCGTACCCGCTCATGGAGATACTCGGCAAAGGCCTCCGCCAGCCGATCGGCTATCGCTTTGACCATGATTTTGTTGTAGTCGTCGTGCGCGGCGTCGTAGGCGTCTGCCAGCGCGTCCTCTTCCAGCCCGCCGGTCACGGCGAAAGCGCCAATGTAGTCCGCTTTACCGCTCTGTTTCGGCGCGACAAAATCGGCGAGGCAGTAGTTAGCAAAGCCGATTTTTTCCGTCTGCTGGCGCAGATGGCAGCCCAGCGCCAGCAGTTCTGTGCGGGTTTCATCCTGGTAGATCTCGACGTCATCGCCGACGCGGTTCGCCGGAAATAAGCCAACCACGCCGCGCGGGTTGAGCCGCTTTTCTGCGCCGAGCATATCGAGCATCTCGTTGGCATCGGCAAAGAGCCGTTTTGCCTCTTCCCCCACCACCTCATCTTCGAGGATGCGCGGATATTTGCCCGCCAGCGACCAGGTCATAAAGAAGGGCGTCCAGTCGATGTAGTTACGCAGCGTCTCAATACTGGCCGTGACCTCCTGCACACCTAACCGATGCGCAACCGGCGGCGTATAGCTCGCCCAGTCGAATGCGAGATCGTTTTCGCGCGCGGCCTGCAGCGTCACCGGCGGCGTACGCGGTTTTTTACGCGCGTGCTGGATGCGCACCGTTTCATACTCTTTGCGGGTGCGGGCGACAAAATCATCGTGCTGCGTGGCAGAGAGCAGCGCAGAGACCACGCCGACGGTGCGCGAAGCGTTCTGCACGTAGACCGTCGGCCCGCTGTAGTTCTGTTCGATTTTGACCGCCGTATGGGCTTTCGAGGTGGTCGCGCCGCCAATCAGCAGCGGAATGGTGAAGCCCTGACGCTCCATCTCTTTCGCCACGTTGACCATCTCATCGAGCGAAGGAGTGATAAGGCCGGAAAGACCAATCAAATCGGCATTCACTTCGCGGGCGGTTTTGAGGATTTTATCCGCCGGCACCATCACGCCAAGATCGATAATTTCGTAGTTGTTGCACTGCAGCACCACGCCAACGATGTTCTTGCCGATATCGTGTACATCGCCTTTTACCGTGGCGATCACCATCTTGCCGTTGCTGCTGCCCTTCTCTTTACTGGCTTCGATGTAGGGCTCCAGATAGGCCACCGCCTGCTTCATCACGCGGGCGGATTTCACCACCTGCGGCAGGAACATTTTGCCCTCGCCAAACAGATCGCCGACCACGTTCATGCCGTCCATCAGCGGCCCTTCAATCACTTCGATGGGGCGTGCGGCCAGCTGGCGGGCCTCTTCGGTATCCTGCTCAATAAATTCGGTGATGCCTTTTACCAGCGAATATTCGAGGCGCTTTTTCACCTCCCAGCTGCGCCACTCCGCCTGCTGGGCGGCGGCACCCTCATCGGCTCCTTTACTGCCGCGATACTTCTCTGCCAGGTCCAGCATGCGCTCGGTGGCATCGTCGCGGCGATTAAGGATCACATCTTCTACCCCATCGCGCAGCTCGGCGGGCAGATCGTCATAAATCGCCAGCTGACCGGCGTTGACGATGCCCATATCCATACCGTTACGAATGGCGTAATAGAGGAAGACGGCGTGAATCGCTTCACGCACCGGGTCGTTACCGCGAAACGAGAAGGAGACGTTCGACACGCCGCCGGAGATCAGCGCGTGGGGTAACTCGCGTTTGATATCTTCGCAGGCACCGATAAAGTCCTGCGCATAGTTGTTGTGCTCTTCGATCCCCGTCGCTACGGCGAAGATGTTGGGGTCGAAAATAATATCTTCCGGCGGGAAACCCACTTCCTGAGTCAAAATCTGGTATGCGCGACGGCAAATCTCAATCTTGCGCGCGCGGGTATCCGCCTGGCCCACTTCATCAAAGGCCATCACCACCACCGCTGCGCCATAGCGGCGCACCAGCTTCGCGTGATGAATAAAGGCGTCAACGCCCTCTTTCATTGAGATGGAGTTAACAATGCCCTTGCCCTGGATGCACTTCAGCCCTTTTTCAATCACCTCCCACTTGGAGGAGTCGATCATGATGGGCACGCGGGCAATATCTGGCTCGCCGGCAATCAGGTTGAGGAAACGCACCATCGCCGCTTCGGCGTCGAGCATCCCTTCATCCATATTGATATCGATAATCTGCGCGCCGCTTTCCACCTGTTGGCGAGCGACATCCAGCGCTTCGTTGTACTTCTCTTCTTTAATCAGGCGCTTGAATTTGGCTGAGCCGGTAACGTTCGTCCGTTCGCCGACGTTCACAAACAGGCTCTCATCGCCGATGTTGAGCGGCTCAAGACCAGCGAGACGGCAGGCAACGGGTAGCTCCGGCAGTTTGCGCGGCGGCACACCAGCAACCGCGCGGCTCATCGCCGCAATATGTTCCGGCGTGGTGCCGCAGCAGCCGCCGACAATGTTAAGGAAACCGGCCTGCGCCCATTCACCGATTTGCGCCGCCATGGTGTCGGCGTCGAGATCGTATTCACCAAACGCATTCGGTAAACCGGCGTTCGGGTGCGCGGTGACGTAACACTCGGCAATGCGCGACAGTTCCTGCACATACTGGCGCAACTCGTCCGGCCCCAGCGCACAGTTGAGCCCGAAGGTGAGCGCATCGGCATGGCGCAGGGAGTTATAGAACGCTTCGGTGGTTTGCCCGGAGAGCGTACGCCCGGAAGCGTCGGTAATGGTGCCGGAGATCATGATCGGCAGATCGATACCCAGCGCGTCGAACTCCTCTTTTACCGCGAAGATCGCCGCTTTGGCGTTGAGGGTATCGAACACCGTTTCGATCATGATCAGATCGGCTCCCCCCTCCACCAGCGCGCGGGTTGATTCGCGATAGGCAGTAACCAACTGATCGAAGGAGACATTACGAAACGCCGGGTCGTTAACGTCTGGCGAAATGGAGGCTGTGCGGTTGGTTGGGCCGAGCACGCCGGCTACATAGCGCGGTTTATCCGGCGTCTGCGCGGTCCACTTATCGGCGCTGGCACGCGCCAGCTTCGCGGCAGCAAAGTTGATCTCCGCCGACAGGGATTCCATCTGGTAATCCGCCATGGCGATGGTGGTGGAGTTAAAGGTGTTGGTTTCAATGATATCCGCGCCGGCTGCAAAGTAGGCATCGTGGATATCAGCAATCACCTGCGGTTTGCTGAGAACCAGCAAGTCATTGTTACCTTTCAGATCGCAGGGCCAGTCGGCGAAACGCTCGCCGCGGAAATCCTGTTCACTTAAACGATAGCTCTGGATCATGGTGCCCATGCCCCCATCCAGAACCAGAATGCGTTCACTTAACTGCTGTTTCAGTTGCTCAACGTTGTTGCTCACACTCACTCCCGACGGCGCCAGATCAGGCCAAAAGGCCAGCAGAACATACTGGCATAAAGTCACAGGCCGGAAAAGCAACGCGGGGGGAATATGAGAGAAGTTCACCATCACTCATCCGATCAGTAGTAAGAAGAGTTACGTTATACTCTGGCAAAACGAAAATCATTTCCACGATACAGAAAAGGAGCTCCTATGGTCGCTTCCGTCCCCGCAAAACGTGGCAGAAAAGCCGCTGCTCCCGCCGCGCCCGCTGGCGGGCAGGTGCAATCCTTAACGCGCGGCCTGAAATTGCTTGAGTGGATCGCCGAATCACATAGCAGCGTCGCGCTGACCGAACTGGCGCAGCAGGCCGGTTTACCCAACTCCACTACTCACCGTTTATTGACTACCATGCAGCAGCTGGGCTTTGTCCGCCAGGTCGGCGAACTGGGGCACTGGGCGATTGGCGCGCACGCCTTTATCGTCGGCAGCAGCTTTCTGCAAAGCCGTAACCTGATGGCGATTGTGCACCCGATTCTGCGCAAGCTGATGGAGGAGTCGGGCGAGACGGTTAACCTGGCGGTGCTGGATAAGAGCGATCATCAGGCGATCATTATCGATCAAGTGCAGTGTACGCAGTTGATGCGCATGTCGGCACCGATTGGCGGCAAATTGCCGATGCACGCCTCCGGCGCGGGGAAAGCGTTTCTTTCGCGGCTGGATGATGAGCAGGTCGGTAATCTGTTGCATCGCCAGGGGCTGCACGCTTACACCCACGCCACGCTGGTGTCGCCGCTGCATCTGAAAGAGGATCTCGCCCAGACGCGTAAACGCGGCTACTCCTTTGATGATGAAGAGCATGCGCTCGGCCTGCGCTGCGTCGCCGCCTGCATCTTTGACGAGCATGGCGAACCGTTCGCCGCCATCTCCATCTCCGGGCCGATTTCGCGCATCACCGACGATCGCGTCACGGAATTGGGCGCGATGGTGATCCGCGCGGCAAAAGAGGTGACGCTGGCTTACGGCGGCATCCGCACCTAAACAAGAGTGTTCTCTATGGGCGCGAGCACTCTCGCAGGCGACAGAAGGGATCTCTGATTGTTGTTCCCCCTCAGGCAGTGGCACTTTGGCAAAAATGCCCTTTCTGAGGTTCTGTTGTATGAAGTGTAATAGTCGTACGCTTGCCGCCCTCCTGCTGGCGCTCCCTGTTCCGGTGTGGGCGCATGTGAAATGGTTTGTGGATTATGACGTCAAACTCGCCCCGGCCTCGCTGGCGGCGATTGCCGGTTCGCTCAGCTTTTGGGCGCTGCTGGTTTTCGCCACGCTGGTGATTTTCGCCACCTCGCTGGCCGACCGCCGCCTCCCTTCGTTCCCTGAGATCCCGCGCTTTCGCCCGCCGCTTCTGCGCGCCCATCGCTGGGTTCCGGTGATTATGCGTGTGGGAACCGGCCTCTTTTTTCTTATCCTCGGCCTCTTCTACCCGCAGGTGATCCTCACGCCAGAACTGATCGTGGCCAACCCGTGGTTGACCTTTATTCACTTCGCCATTGCCATCACCGCCGTGACGCGGAAAACCAGCTTTATCGCCGGGCTGCTGATGCTGTTTCTTTATAGCTATGCGGTGCAGCTTTACGGCGCGTTCCATATGCTCGATTACCTGCTGTTTATCGGCCTTGGCATCTATCTCGTCAGCCAGACCTTTCTGCCGGAAGAAAACGACGAACGCGTGATTGCCCTGGTGCGGCTGGTTCTCTGCTACTCCTTTTTATGGGGCGCCGTGGAGAAATTTATGCAGCCGAATCTCTATTTCCAGTTGCTGGACGCGCACCCGTGGCTGGCGATGGGGCTGGACTGGGATTTCTTTGTGCGCGGCTGCGGCTTTGTGGAGCTGTGCCTGATTTGGCATATCTACAGCGGCAAGCTGGCAAGCTACGCCTGCATCACTCTCTTCGCGCTGATTGCGGTGCTGGCCTTTATTCCCTTTGGCATCACGGATGTGGTCGGCCACCTGGCTTTTATTGTGCCGTTGATTGCGATCCTGCTTACGCCAAGGGAAACCGTGCTGTTTCGCAGCGCCACAGCCAATACCGCCGCCTTTTTGGCGATGCTGCTGACGCTGTTACTATTTGGCTCACTGAGCTACTCGGTGTTGCAGTACAACACCCATCTGCATTAACCCGCCTGCCGCAGCGTGCTTTGGGCGAAGCGAATGCAGAAGCGCTGGCGTTTGCGGTAGGCGTAGACATCCTCCACGTGCCCCTGACGAATGCGCGCCTGCAAACCACGCCAGTAGTCGGCGCGAAAGAGATCGGCGTGCATCTCTTCAAACAGCGGGCCGATCTCCGGGTCGGCGCAGAGCCAGTGGCGAAACTCTTCAGGAAAGACATCGCCCGGCGCGAAGCTGTACCACGGCTCGGCGCTCAGCTCATCTTCCGGGTATCGCGGGGCGGGGATATCGCGGAAATTCACTTCCGTCATGTAGCAGATTTCGTCGTAATCATAAAAGACCACCCGGCCGTGGCGCGTCACGCCGAAGTTTTTAAACAGCATATCGCCGGGGAAAATATTGGCGGCGGCAAGCTGGCGGATGGCATTGCCATACTCCTCCACCGCGTCGCGCAGTTGCTGGCCTTTCACCTGCTCGAACCAGAGATTGAGCGGCACCATGCGCCGTTCGATGTAGAGATGGCTGATGGCAATCCGATCGCCAAGATCGGTGATTTTGCCCGGCGCCTGCTCCAGCAGCAGCGCCATTAACGGCGGCGCAATCTGCCGCTTCTCCAGCACAAAATTTTCAAACTCCTGAGTATCTGCCATGCGCCCGACGCGATCGTGCTCCTTTACCAGTTGATAGCAGGCGCGCACATGGGCAGCGCTCATCTCTTTTTGCGGCGGGAAGACATCTTTGATCACTTTGAAGACGCGATCGAACCCCGGCAGGGTAAACACCAGCATCACCATGCCGCGAATGCCAGGCGCTTCGATAAACTGCTCATCACTGTTAGTGACGTAGTGGAGATATTCGCGGTAACTCTCTGTTTTCGCATGCTTCTGGCAGCCAATCGCCATATAGAGCTCGGCGGTGGTTTTGCCCGGCAGGATCTCGCGCAGCCACTCGACGGTAGCCGCCGGGAGCGGCGCATAAACCATAAAGTAGGAGCGGGCGAAGCCAAATACGATGCTCGCTTCGGCGTGCGTGGTGAGGCAGGTATCAACAAACAGCTCCCCCTCGTCGCTGCGATGGATTGGCAGCAGAAACGGCAGCGTTCCCGCCGGGGTGATGAGTTTGCCTACCAGCCAGGCGGCCTTGTTGCGGTAGAAAAGCTCGTTCGCTACCTGTAAATGCGCATGGTTGAGCGCATCCATGCCAAAGGCTTCCAGCAGGTGAGCGCTGATATAACGCACGTCACGCGCTTTGTCCTGCCACGGCAGCCGCAGCGGCAGATCCGATAACACTTTTGTCAGCAGCACTTCCCAGCCACGCTCCGGCCAGAAGGCTTTCGCCAGCGGGCGCGGAATGGTGCGAAAACGGCGTTCGGGCTGCGAACTGAAGATGAAAAGCCGCTCGGGTGACAGGGAGCGATGATCAAACAAGCGGCAATAGACCGAGTTAAAGAAGCTTTCGGCAATTTCAAAGCGGGGATAGTCGGGCAGCAGCTGCGTGTAGTGCGCTTTCACCTCTTGCAAAAATTCCACGTCCGGATGCTGGCTGTCGGTGATACAGCGCAACTGCTCCACCACCAGACCGACGTGGTGATCGTAGAGGTGGATACGCTGTTTCATCGCCTGCTGCACGGCGTGCCAGTCCGCCTGCTCAAAGCGCTGCTGCGCCCCGGCGGTCACTTCCAGAAAGCGCCCATACTGCGCGTCAAAACCCTGCAGGATGGTTTGTGCAATTAACAACGCCAGGCCACGCGACATGTGCACCTCCAGGTGACGGCCGGATTAGTGTGTAAGCCGGAGACGCGCCCGCGCCATCCGGCAGCCACAATGCAGTCGGGCGCATTAGACGCCGAACTGCGCCTCTTCTGTCGATCCGGTTAATGCCGTGACCGACGAGGCTCCGCCCTGAATAATGGTGGTCACTTTGTCGAAGTAACCGGTGCCCACCTCCTGCTGGTGCGAGACGAAGGTGTAGCCCTCTTTCCCGGCGGCAAACTCCGGCTGCTGCACCTTCTCAACGTAGTGCTTCATCCCCTCGCCCTGCGCGTAGGCGTGCGCAAGGTCGAACATGTTGAACCACATGCTGTGAATACCCGCGAGGGTAATGAACTGGAATTTGTAGCCCATATCCGACAGCTCCTGCTGGAAGCGCGCGATGGTGTCGTCGTCGAGGTTCTTTTTCCAGTTAAATGAGGGCGAGCAGTTGTAGGCCAGCAGCTTGCCGGGGAATTTCGCGTGGATAGCATCAGCAAAGCGGCGTGCCAGCGCCAGGTCGGGCGTCGAGGTTTCACACCACACCAGATCAGCGTAAGGAGCATAAGCGAGGCCACGGCTGATCGCCTGCTCGATACCGGCATGCGTACGGTAGAACCCTTCGCTGGTGCGCTCTCCGGTAATAAAGGCGCTGTCATAGGGGTCGCAGTCAGAGGTGATCAAGTCGGCGGCATCCGCATCGGTACGCGCGACCACTAAGGTCGGTACGCCAAGCACATCGGCGGCCAGGCGCGCGGCAACCAGTTTTTGCACCGCTTCCTGGGTCGGAACCAGCACTTTACCGCCCATATGGCCGCACTTTTTCACCGAGGCGAGCTGATCTTCGAAGTGAACCGCCGCTGCACCGGCTTCGATCATCGATTTCATCAGTTCAAAGGCGTTAAGCACGCCGCCAAACCCCGCTTCCGCATCGGCAACGATCGGCAGGAAATAGTCGACATAACGCGGGTCGCCAGGCTCAATGCCGCTCGACCACTGGATCTGATCCGCGCGGCGGAAGGTGTTATTGATGCGCTCAACCACCGCTGGCACCGAGTTCGCCGGGTAGAGGGATTGATCCGGGTACATGCTGGCGGCAAGGTTGGCGTCCGCTGCTACTTGCCAGCCGGAGAGATAGACCGCCTCAATGCCCGCTTTCGCCTGCTGCAACGCCTGCCCGCCGGTTAATGCGCCAAGGCTGTTCACGTAACCCTTTTTCGACTCACCGTTCAACAGACGCCAGATTTTGGCCGCGCCAAGCTGCGCCAGCGTGCACTCCGGGTTGACCGAGCCGCGTAACTTCACCACCTCTTCCGCGCTGTACGGGCGGCGAATGCCTTCCCAGCGAGATTGTGTCCATTCCTGTTGCAGCGCTTCAATTTGTTGGGTACGGGTTTTCATATGCAGATGCTCCCTATTCTTCTCCTGGCGTACCAGGCGTTATTGATGAAGGCCGTTTGCTCAGGGTCAGCACACCCACCGCAGCTTGTTTGTCTATAAGCGGGGATGGTGAACGCTGCCCTGGCCAACGTGGCGAACAAATTAGCCCGGGTAGTTACGCCAGCAGGCGGTAACCCGGCAGGGTTAAGAAATCAATCAGCTCATCGGAAGTGGTGATTTGCTCCATCAGCCGTGCGGCATCGTCGAAGCGCCCGCTGCTGTAACGGTGCTCACCCAGCTCTTCCTGAATGACCTGCATCTCTTCAGCCAGCATCTGGCGGAACAGCGCTTTGGTCACCGGTTTGCCGTTGCTCAGCGTCTTCTGGTGGTGGATCCACTGCCAGATAGAGGTTCGGGAGATTTCCGCGGTGGCGGCATCTTCCATCAGACCGTAAATGGGCACGCAGCCGTTGCCGGTGATCCACGCTTCGATGTACTGCACCGCCACGCGGATATTGGCGCGCATCCCCTCTTCGGTGCGCTCCCCTTCGCAGGGTGCCAGCAACTCTTCGGCGCGGATCGGCGCATCCTCGTCGCGGGTGACAAAGAGCTGGTTTTTATGCTCGCCCAGCGCCGCGTTGAAAATCTCCATCACGCTATCGCCAAGGCCAGGGTGCGCAATCCACGTGCCATCGTGTCCGTTATCCGCTTCCAACTGCTTGTCAGCTTTCACTTTGTTCAGCACCCAGTTATTACGTTCGGCATCTTTGCTGGGGATGAATGCCGCCATGCCGCCCATGGCAAACGCGCCGCGACGATGGCAGGTTTTGATCAGCAGACGGGAGTAGGCGCTGAGGAAGGGTTTATCCATCGTCACCACCTGGCGATCCGGCAGCACGCGGTCCGGGTAGTTTTTCAGGGTTTTGATGTAGCTGAAGATGTAATCCCAGCGCCCGCAGTTCAGCCCGACAATATGGTCACGCAGCGCGTGGAGGATCTCATCCATCTGGAAGACAGCCGGCAGCGTTTCAATCAACAGCGTTGCTTTGATGGTGCCGCGCGGCAGGTTGAAGCGATCTTCTGTGAAGCTGAAGACCTCGCTCCACCAGGCGGCCTCTTGCCAGGCCTGAGTTTTCGGCAGGTAGAAGTAGGGACCGCTGCCTTTAGCCAACAGGTTTTTATGGTTGTGGAAGAAGTAGAGCGCGAAGTCGAAGAGGCTGCCTGGGATCGCCTCCCCGCGCCAGGTGACATGTTTCTCCGGCAGGTGTAAGCCGCGCACGCGGCACACCAGTACCGCCGGGTCGGGCTTCAACTGATAAATTTTTCCCGCTTCATTGGTGTAGCTGATAGTGCCATTGACCGCATCGCGCAGGTTGATCTGCCCATCGATCACTTTTCCCCAGTTTGGCGCCAGCGAATCTTCAAAGTCCGCCATGAACACTTTCACGTTTGCGTTCAGTGCGTTGATGACCATTTTGCGCTCAACAGGCCCGGTGATCTCTACGCGACGGTCCAGAAGATCGTCAGGAATACCGCGGATCGTCCAGTCGCTTTCGCGGATGGAAGCGGTTTCCGAAATGAAGCCTGGCAGCTTGCCGTTATCAATCTCTTGCTGCTGATGGACGCGCGCGGCCAGCAGTTGATTGCGTTTAGGCGTGAAGCGCGCGACCAGGTCGCTCAGGAATTCTACCGCCGCCGGCGTCAGGATCTGCTTCTCCTGCGCGCCAAAGGGCTGCGTAAAGGCCAGTTCTTCAGTTGTGGTCGCCTGTTGTGTCATGGTGCGGTCTCCTCTTTTGGCAGCGAACTCATTTTCCAGGGCAAACGACGATCGGTTGTGCAGTTTTCGTGCAGCAGGATCAATCCTGGACAATAACTTTTCCAAAATCAAAAACAATTTCCATTTTAATTATCAATTGATGATAAGTAGTTGATTATAGAGAGGATAAACTTTTATTGGGGACTGAAGTGATTTTCGCAAACAAAAAAGGCACCCGAAGGTGCCTGTCGTCTGATGCTGAAACGCTTAATCCAGCGTCGGATTCATATGACGCAGATCGTATGGCGTGATCTGGTAGACGTAGTAGTTGAGCCAGTTGATGAACAGCAAATTACCGTGGCTGCGCCAGGAAGCGCGCGGTTTGTTTTGCGGATCGTTTTGTGGGAAATAGTTGTGCGGCAGTTCAGGTTGCAGGCCCGCTTCCACATCACGGAAATATTCGCTCGCCAGCGTGTCGGGATCGTATTCCGGATGGCCGGTGACAAATGCGATGCGCTTATCTTTGCTGGCGAAGAGATAGGCATCGCCATCTGCCGTTTCCGCCAGGATATCGAGATCGGTGTAATCACGGATTAGCGCAGCGGGGAAATCAGCATAGCGCGAGTGCGGCGCGAGGAAATAGTCATCGAAGCCGCGCGTCAGCAGGGCATGAGGCTGCAGGAGGTGGTGCTCGTAGACGCCGGAGAGTTTATCGCTGCGGGTCTGTTTCGGAATGCCGTAAAGGATATTGAGTGCTGCCTGTACTGCCCAACAGACGAAAAGTGTAGAGGTAACGTGATCTTTAGCCCATGCCAGCACCTGCTCGATCTGCGGCCAGTAGGCAACATCGTTAAACTCGACCAGGCCTAACGGCGCGCCGGTGACAATCAGGCCATCGAAATTTTCGTCGCACACTTCATCGAAATTACAGTAGAAGGTGTTGAGGTGCTCAGCGGGTGTATTGCGCGACTCGCGTGAATCGATTCGCAGCAGGCGGACATCAACCTGCAGCGGGGAGTTGGAGAGTAAACGCAGGAACTGGTTTTCCGTCTCGATCTTTTTCGGCATCAGGTTGAGGATAAGCACCTTCAGGGGACGAATTTCCTGCACTGTCGCGCGTGAAGTCGTCATCACAAAGACGTTTTCATCCCGGAGAAGATTGACGGCCGGCAGCTCGTCCTGCACCCGAATCGGCATAACTTATATCCTCACAACATACGTTTATACGTTTAGACATCCAGACAGCTGACAATACCCATAAATGGTCTGAATGTCGAGCCTGCCGGTGGAAGGTGAGAAAGTTTCACATCACGGCTTGCGGGGTAACGCCTTAACTGATGATAGTGGGATTGTTATTGCCCGGCGGTTTTGGCTTTTTAGCCTGCTGCAGCGCGTCTAAAACCTGCGGATCGCTAAGTGGGGCGGGATTGGCGATGACATAAGGCGCGCGGCACCGGCCATATGCTGCACCGAAAGTCATTTCCATGATGGCACGCTCCTCTACCGCCGATAAACCGCCTTCGTTCATCTCCAGCGCATGGGCGAGAATGGCCAGCTTACCGGCTCCGGGCAGAGCATGCCAGAAAGAGCGGGGGGCGACTTTCAGGATCAGATCCCGGAGCAGTTTCTCTGCAAGAAAGAAGTCGGCAACAATGATGCGCTGGTTGCTAAAGGGCTGGTGGCCGGAAACCTGCTGCTGAGTGGCGAGATTGCGCACAATCATGCGGTTTTTATACAGCTGAACGTAAAGCGTGACCATGGCTACTTCCTTTAGCGACGAAGAGGGGATTGAAACGCGTGAAAAAAGAATAGCAAAAAGCCTCATGCTTTCGCATGAGGCTTTCGGCTTTATTTGATGCCTGGCAGTTCCCTACTCTCGCATGGGGAGACCCCACACTACCATCGGCGCTACGGCGTTTCACTTCTGAGTTCGGCATGGGGTCAGGTGGGACCACCGCGCTAGTGCCGCCAGGCAAATTCTTTGTGCTCCGTCCTGTGTCTTTCACGCCGCTCCTGCGTTGGCTGCCTTCGCTCGCAACAGTCACATACTTCAGTATGCTCCTGTCGTCTCGTCTCAGTTGCCGCCTTGCTGCTGCGTAAAATCCTTCGGACTTAACATCTAATCTGGTATCAGCTGAAAATCTGTCTCTCATCCGCCAAAACATCTTCGGCGTTGTAAGGTTAAGCCTCACGGTTCATTAGTACCGGTTAGCTCAACGCATCGCTGCGCTTACACACCCGGCCTATCAACGTCGTCGTCTTCAACGTTCCTTCAGGAGACTTAAAGTCTCAGGGAGAACTCATCTCGGGGCAAGTTTCGTGCTTAGATGCTTTCAGCACTTATCTCTTCCGCATTTAGCTACCGGGCAGTGCCATTGGCATGACAACCCGAACACCAGTGATGCGTCCACTCCGGTCCTCTCGTACTAGGAGCAGCCCCCCTCAATTCTCCAGCGCCCACGGCAGATAGGGACCGAACTGTCTCACGACGTTCTAAACCCAGCTCGCGTACCACTTTAAATGGCGAACAGCCATACCCTTGGGACCTACTTCAGCCCCAGGATGTGATGAGCCGACATCGAGGTGCCAAACACCGCCGTCGATATGAACTCTTGGGCGGTATCAGCCTGTTATCCCCGGAGTACCTTTTATCCGTTGAGCGATGGCCCTTCCATTCAGAACCACCGGATCACTATGACCTGCTTTCGCACCTGCTCGCGCCGTCACGCTCGCAGTCAAGCCAGCTTATGCCATTGCACTAACCTCCTGATGTCCGACCAGGATTAGCTGACCTTCGTGCTCCTCCGTTACGCTTTAGGAGGAGACCGCCCCAGTCAAACTACCCACCAGACACTGTCCGCAACCCGGATCACGGGTCCACGTTAGAACATCAAACATTAAAGGGTGGTATTTCAAGGTTGGCTCCACGCAGACTGGCGTCCACGCTTCAAAGCCTCCCACCTATCCTACACATCAAGGCTCAATGTTCAGTGTCAAGCTATAGTAAAGGTTCACGGGGTCTTTCCGTCTTGCCGCGGGTACACTGCATCTTCACAGCGAGTTCAATTTCACTGAGTCTCGGGTGGAGACAGCCTGGCCATCATTACGCCATTCGTGCAGGTCGGAACTTACCCGACAAGGAATTTCGCTACCTTAGGACCGTTATAGTTACGGCCGCCGTTTACCGGGGCTTCGATCAAGAGCTTCACCTTGCGGTTGACCCCATCAATTAACCTTCCGGCACCGGGCAGGCGTCACACCGTATACGTCCACTTTCGTGTTTGCACAGTGCTGTGTTTTTAATAAACAGTTGCAGCCAGCTGGTATCTTCGACTGGTTTCAGCTCCGCGAGCAAGTCGCTTCACCTACACACCAGCGTGCCTTCTCCCGAAGTTACGGCACCATTTTGCCTAGTTCCTTCACCCGAGTTCTCTCAAGCGCCTTGGTATTCTCTACCTGACCACCTGTGTCGGTTTGGGGTACGATTTCGTGTTACCTGATGCTTAGAGGCTTTTCCTGGAAGCAGGGCATTTGTCACTTCAGCACCGTGGTGCCTCGTCATCACGCCTCAGTGTTAAAGTGAACCGGATTTACCTGGAACACACACCTACACGCTTAAACCGGGACAACCGTCGCCCGGCCGACATAGCCTTCTCCGTCCCCCCTTCGCAGTAACACCAAGTACAGGAATATTAACCTGTTTCCCATCGACTACGCCTTTCGGCCTCGCCTTAGGGGTCGACTCACCCTGCCCCGATTAACGTTGGACAGGAACCCTTGGTCTTCCGGCGAGCGGGCTTTTCACCCGCTTTATCGTTACTTATGTCAGCATTCGCACTTCTGATACCTCCAGCAGCCCTCACAGGCCACCTTCGACGGCTTACAGAACGCTCCCCTACCCAACAACACATAGTGTCGCTGCCGCAGCTTCGGTGCATGGTTTAGCCCCGTTACATCTTCCGCGCAGGCCGACTCGACCAGTGAGCTATTACGCTTTCTTTAAATGATGGCTGCTTCTAAGCCAACATCCTGGCTGTCTGTGCCTTCCCACATCGTTTCCCACTTAACCATGACTTTGGGACCTTAGCTGGCGGTCTGGGTTGTTTCCCTCTTCACGACGGACGTTAGCACCCGCCGTGTGTCTCCCGTGATAACATTCTCCGGTATTCGTAGTTTGCATCGGGTTGGTAAGCCGGGATGGCCCCCTAGCCGAAACAGTGCTCTACCCCCGGAGATGAATTCACGAGGCGCTACCTAAATAGCTTTCGGGGAGAACCAGCTATCTCCCGGTTTGATTGGCCTTTCACCCCCAGCCACAGGTCATCCGCTAATTTTTCAACATTAGTCGGTTCGGTCCTCCAGTTAGTGTTACCCCAACCTTCAACCTGCCCATGGCTAGATCACCGGGTTTCGGGTCTATACCCTGCAACTTAACGCCCAGTTAAGACTCGGTTTCCCTGCGGCTCCCCTATACGGTTAACCTTGCTACAGAATATAAGTCGCTGACCCATTATACAAAAGGTACGCAGTCACCCCATAAAGAGGCTCCCACTGCTTGTACGTACACGGTTTCAGGTTCTGTTTCACTCCCCTCGCCGGGGTTCTTTTCGCCTTTCCCTCACGGTACTGGTTCACTATCGGTCAGTCAGGAGTATTTAGCCTTGGAGGATGGTCCCCCCCATATTCAGACAGGATACCACGTGTCCCGCCCTACTCATCGAGCTCACAACCTGTGTGCTTTTGTGTACGGGGCTGTCACCCTGTATCGCGCGACTTTCCAGACGCTTCCACTAACACTCAGGCTGATTCAGGCTCTGGGCTGTTCCCCGTTCGCTCGCCGCTACTGGGGGAATCTCGGTTGATTTCTTTTCCTCGGGGTACTTAGATGTTTCAGTTCCCCCGGTTCGCTCACAGCACTATGTATTCATGCTGTGATAGTGCAACGGATTGCACTGGGTTTCCCCATTCGGACATCGCCGGTTATAACGGTTCATATCACCTTACCGGCGCTTTTCGCAGATTAGCACGTCCTTCATCGCCTCTGACTGCCAGGGCATCCACCGTGTACGCTTAGTCGCTTAACCTCACAACCCGAAGATGTTTCGTAAAACACCATCAGTTGCGAAAATTTGAGAGACTCACGGAACAATTCGCATTGTTCTGTGTTTCAATTTTCAGCTTGATCCAGATTTTTAAAGAGCAAATATCTCAGACATGACTCACTGTCAGACAGGAATCAGGTTTGAGATACATCGGCAGGTGACTTTCACTCACAGACCAGCAAGTGGCGTCCCCTAGGGGATTCGAACCCCTGTTACCGCCGTGAAAGGGCGGTGTCCTGGGCCTCTAGACGAAGGGGACACAAAGTCTCACTCGCAAGACGCCTTGCTATTTACTTTTCATCAGACTGTGTGGACACTACAGGGAAAGGTTCTTTAAGGTAAGGAGGTGATCCAACCGCAGGTTCCCCTACGGTTACCTTGTTACGACTTCACCCCAGTCATGAATCACAAAGTGGTAAGCGCCCTCCCGAAGGTTAAGCTACCTACTTCTTTTGCAACCCACTCCCATGGTGTGACGGGCGGTGTGTACAAGGCCCGGGAACGTATTCACCGTGACATTCTGATTCACGATTACTAGCGATTCCGACTTCATGGAGTCGAGTTGCAGACTCCAATCCGGACTACGACGCACTTTATGAGGTCCGCTGGCTCTCGCGAGATTGCTTCTCTTTGTATGCGCCATTGTAGCACGTGTGTAGCCCTGGTCGTAAGGGCCATGATGACTTGACGTCATCCCCACCTTCCTCCAGTTTATCACTGGCAGTCTCCTTTGAGTTCCCGGCCTAACCGCTGGCAACAAAGGATAAGGGTTGCGCTCGTTGCGGGACTTAACCCAACATCACGAGCTGACGACAGCCATGCAGCACCTGTCTCACAGTTCCCGAAGGCACCAATCCATCTCTGGAAAGTTCTGTGGATGTCAAGACCAGGTAAGGTTCTTCGCGTTGCATCGAATTAAACCACATGCTCCACCGCTTGTGCGGGCCCCCGTCAATTCATTTGAGTTTTAACCTTGCGGCCGTACTCCCCAGGCGGTCGACTTAACGCGTTAGCTCCGGAAGCCACGCCTCAAGGGCACAACCTCCAAGTCGACATCGTTTACGGCGTGGACTACCAGGGTATCTAATCCTGTTTGCTCCCCACGCTTTCGCACCTGAGCGTCAGTCTTCGTCCAGGGGGCCGCCTTCGCCACCGGTATTCCTCCAGATCTCTACGCATTTCACCGCTACACCTGGAATTCTACCCCCCTCTACGAGACTCAAGCCTGCCAGTTTCGGATGCAGTTCCCAGGTTGAGCCCGGGGATTTCACATCCGACTTGACAGACCGCCTGCGTGCGTGCGCTTTACGCCCAGTAATTCCGATTAACGCTTGCACCCTCCGTATTACCGCGGCTGCTGGCACGGAGTTAGCCGGTGCTTCTTCTGCGGGTAACGTCAATCGACGTGGTTATTAACCACATCGCCTTCCTCCCCGCTGAAAGTACTTTACAACCCGAAGGCCTTCTTCATACACGCGGCATGGCTGCATCAGGCTTGCGCCCATTGTGCAATATTCCCCACTGCTGCCTCCCGTAGGAGTCTGGACCGTGTCTCAGTTCCAGTGTGGCTGGTCATCCTCTCAGACCAGCTAGGGATCGTCGCCTAGGTGAGCCGTTACCCCACCTACTAGCTAATCCCATCTGGGCACATCTGATGGCAAGAGGCCCGAAGGTCCCCCTCTTTGGTCTTGCGACGTTATGCGGTATTAGCTACCGTTT